>CAMRBZ010000105.1 GCA_947040595.1 uncultured Enterovibrio sp.
ATCGCCAGGCTTCAAATTAGAAAAAGCCCTGATCAATCGATCAGGGCTTTTTCGCGTTTGAATAAAAAAATAAATATGTTTTTTTGAAATAGGGTTTTATCGACCTTAATGAACCTTAAAAACGCACCTTAAATTCTTTTGCGAATAGGCTCACAAAGTGATGCTCATCTGCACATAAGCAAATACCCGATAAAACCGAATTTTCTATACTCCTCTTATCAAAAGAAAAGTTGCGGAAATACAAAGGGAAGAGAGTGGATAATTCGGTATTAGATATTGCTGTTGTAGGAGGCGGAATTAATGGCGCAGGAATTGCGCTTGATGCTGTGGGGCGAGGTTTAAATGTGGCTCTTTATGAAGCAGATGATTTTGCTTGTGGGACCTCTTCAGCCAGCTCTAAGCTACTTCATGGTGGTTTGCGTTACCTTGAGCTTGGTGAATTTACTTTAGTCAGAAAGGCTTTGGCTGAACGAGAGACCATGTTAAAAAAAGCGCCTTTCCTTATTTGGCCATTGCGTTTTTGCTTACCGCATCGTCCTCATCTTCGTCCTGTTTGGATGATCCGAGCGGGTCTTTTTTTATATGATTTCTTCGCCCGTCCAACGTCTTTGCCTTCTTGTCAATTTATCCGTTTTGATGACCATCTTGTATTAAAAAATGATCTTTTATTTGGATTTGAATATTCTGATTGTTGGGTAGATGATGCGCGTCTTGTTATTTTGAATATTATGGATGCGGCAGAGCGTGGCGCTGAAGTGCGTAATCGCTGTAAAGTGACCAAAGCCACTCGGAAAAATGGCTTATGGGAGCTCGAAATCCTCGATTTACAAACCCAAACCCGTTTTATTCGCTGGAGTAAATGTTTGGTTAATGCTACGGGGCCTTGGGTTGAGCAATTTTTTGAATTCATCTCCTCGATGAGCCCTCCTTGCTCTGTTCGCTTGGTAAAAGGCAGTCATCTTGTGCTGCCTAAGCTGTATGAATCCAATAAAGCCTATATTTTGCAAAACGAAGATGGGCGTGTCGTTTTTGTTTTACCCTATCTAGATCGATTTTCAATGCTTGGTACGACGGACATTGAATTCAAAGGAGATCCTCTTGATGTTGCGATTGATCAGAGTGAAATTGAGTATTTACTGAATGTTTATAATCAATATTTTCAAAATCCACTGTCATTTTCTGATGTTTATTGGAGTTTCAGTGGTGTCCGCCCCCTCTATGAAGATGCGTCTGTTTCTGCTCAAAAGGTTACACGAGATTACCGTTTAGAATTAGATGAAAAAGAAAATGAAGCGCCCTTGCTTTCTATTTTTGGTGGAAAATTAACAACATACCGAGTTTTGGCCCAAGAGGCCGTGAGTTCACTTTTTGCCTATTTTCCTAATATGGGGGCCCCTTGGACCGAGTGTTCGCTCTTGCCAGGCTGTGAAAATATTACCTCATTTAAAGATGTTGAAGATGATTTAAAGCGTCGTTTTCATTGGATGGACTGTTTTTCAGTGCATCGTTTGGCAACAACCTATGGTGCTCGCGTTTGGGTTTGGTTGGAAGGCGCGAGATGTCAAAATGATCTTGGACAGAGCTTTGGATTTGGTTTAACACAACGAGAAGTTGATTATCTTATTTATTTTGAATATGTGCGCTCAGGAGAAGATTTATTGTGGCGACGGACAAAACTTGGTTTGTACTTATCTGGCCTTCAAAAAATGGCGCTCAGTGAATATATAGAAAACGTGGTTAAAAACACGTTTGAAGATCATTCATCTTTCTCTCTTTCATTTCATTTAATACAGAACTGTATTTATTTCGCGTCATGTTTGTTTTATATGTAATAAAAAGCAACAGCGTTACTTTAATCTGTGGTTTAATTGTTTTAAATTTGTTTTTTTCTATTTTACATCGAAAGTCTCTTCATTCTCTCCATTTATAAAATATTTTGTGCATAATCAATTCAGTATTCTTATTTATATTTTTTAATAATGTAATTTTTTGTCAATCTAAAAGAAGGCGATTTTGGGTTTTTTATAAATAGGTTTATTTTGGAATTTGAGACGTCTTTCACGTAATGTGTTGCAATATTCAAAATAATTATTTTCCGATATACCCGTCGCCTTTGAAGGTGCGTAGATGTTGGCTACGCTCGTTCAGCCCAATCACATAGTAGATCTATGCTCAAGGGCTTTACGCGCTGCCGCAGGCGCGCATCTTCAATTACTTTGGGTATAGTCATTTTTATTTTTTAAGGATGAAAAAATGAAAAAACATTTTGAGCTTATTGATAAGCCAACTTTTTTTGGTGCAATCGGTATGCTTCTTTCCGTTGTTCTTCCCTTGATGATTTGGCCTGAACAAGGGGCTGAGTGGATTGCTGTTGCTAAAAGCTTTATGACAGATAAGCTCGGATTTTTATATTTAAGCCTTGGTATTGGGGCTTTTTTCTTTATGATTTATATTATTTTCAGTGATATAGGTCAGATAAAGCTCGGAGATCCCGACGAAAAACCTGAATTTTCAAGTGCTTCATGGGGGGCCATGCTGTTTTGTGGTGGGATAGGTGCAAGTATTCTCTATTGGGGAATGATTGAATGGGCTTATTATTATCAAAGTCCTCCATTTCAACTTGAGCCAGGAAGTGACGATGCCGTTCGATGGGCTGCTACTTATGGTATTTTTCACTGGGGCCCTATTGCTTGGTCTATTTATCTTATTCCTGCAATTCCGATTTCTTATTTTTATTATGTCCGTAAGCAACCTGTTCTGAAAGTGTCTGCAGCATTAATGCCTGTTATTGGTGAAGCGCGAAGCAATGGAAAGACAGGAAAATTGATTGATGTCTTGTTTATATTTGGTTTGCTCGGTGGCGCTGCGACAACTCTTGGGCTTGCAGCCCCCTTGATAAATGAAGGGATCAGTCATTTATTTGGGATCCCATCAACGACCGGGACCCAAATTGGTGTGTTATTCCTCTGTACGCTCTTGTTTGCATATTCTTCTTATAAGGGTATGGATAAAGGCATTAAGGTATTGAGTAATATCAATTTTTGGGGCGCTTTGGCTTTGCTTGCTTTTGTTCTTATTGCCGGTCCTACGCTCTTTATGTTGGAAACCGGCTTGGACTCAATGGGTCGGATGTTGTCCAATTTTTTTATGATGGCGACATGGGCTGAACCTTTTGGTGGTTATGCGGGATTTGTCGATACGCATTTCCCGCAAGATTGGACCATTTTCTATTGGGCTTGGTGGCTTGTATTTTCGCCGAGTATGGGCTTGTTTGTTGCTCGCATATCACGTGGGCGGACGATCAAGCAGATGGTTTCTGGCGCGCTCTTTTTTGGATCTCTTGGATGCGCACTTTATTTCATGATTTTAGGTAACTTTGGTCTTTCACTTCAGTTGTCAGGTCAGCTTGATGTGGTTTCTATATTAAATGAAAAAGGCCCGACAACAGCCATATTTTCGATTTTAGAACAACTTCCTATGAGCACCTTGGTGATCACGGTATTTACGCTTTTGTGCATTATTTTTACGGCAACAACCTTTGACTCCATCTCCTTTATTTTGGCCTCTGTGGTTCAAAATAATGTGACAGAAGATCCTATGCGATGGAACCGTTTATTTTGGGCTTTTGTGCTTTCATTTTTACCCTCTGTTTTGATGTTTATGGGCGGATTGGCAACCTTGCAAACGGCTGCGATAGTTGGCGGGCTCCCTTTGCTTGTGATTGCGGTTATGCTCATGATCTCAGGAGTGAAAGCGACGACCCTCGATTTAGCTCATCAAGCCAATTATGAAGAAGCTGTCATTAATATTGAAGATTTTCCTGACTTGGATCCTTGGTCTAGAGAAGGAATCGCCATGGCGAAATTTGAGCGTTTAAAAGATGAGGCGGTGAATGCTGCCAAAGAAGAGCGTGAGAAGTTAGACGCTATTTGGTTGGTTAAAAAGGACATTCGCGCTCAAGCTTTGGAGCGCGGTGAAAGCGGGATGGATCTTGGGGATGCCCCGAGTGAGCAAATTAAAGAAATACAACGTCTTACCGATGAAGTGGTTTTGGCTCGCAGCAATAAATTAAAGGCATCAACATTGGCGCAAGAAGCTCGAAATCAATTTGATGATTTAATGAGAGAAAAAAATTCAATTGAGACAGAAGAGATCATTAAAACCGCCTAATGACCTCCCTTTTTGAGTGATAAAAAAGACCGGGATCTGATTCCGGTCTTTTCGTTTTTTTTTTACCCCAACCACATAGTGCATTTTTGCTCAGAGGTTTTCGTGCTTGCCGCCTCGCTCTATTTTCAAATATCCTGGGGCTTTTCAGTGCGTTTTTTTAATTGGCCTGCCCTGCATTTGTGAGGGGTATTTCTTTGTATTTTGTTTCATACTCCATTTCTTTTTCTGCTAATTTCGATTTTTCAATTAATTTGGTGATGGTGCTGCCTTGGACCAAAATCGAAAAGACGACCACGGCGTAGGTCATGACCAAAATAATTTCACGGACATCGATATTTTTTTCGGGGAGAACCATATAACCTGCTGGTACCGCCATTGCCATTGCCATCGCAAGACCGCCTCGTAATCCGCCCCACGTTAATATTTTTACAGAGTAAGGGTTGTATTTACGATAACGTTTGAAACCGACATAACAGGTGTGAATACTGATATACCGTGCAACAAGCACAAGGGGAACAGCAAACAACATCATGATCCAATCTTCTTTGTGAAATGTGAAAGTCAACATACTCAGACCAATCAGAAGGAAAAGAAGGTTGTTTAAGAATTCATCGATTAATTCCCAAAAACGATTGAGGTGATCTTCACTTTCCGGTGAAAAACCAACGTAGCGAGTCCAATTACCGATGATGATCCCGGAAACAACCATTGAAAGAGGGCCTGACACACCAATGAGAATGGCAAAAGAATAGCCTGCAGTCGGGATCCCAAGGGTCAGAAGAAGCTCCATTGAGTGGTCTTTTGTATTGCAAATTAAAAAATGGAAAAGAAGGCCGAGCAATAGACCGTAAACAAGTCCGCCAATGATTTCATGTAGAAAAAGCGTTATAACGTCCATTGCTGAAGGCGTTTCGGTTGAAAATGCAATGGTAAATAAGGTCATAAAGGTCACGAGACCAAAGCCATCATTAAAAAGAGACTCACCCTCAATTTGTGTTGAAATGCGTTTCGGTGCGTTGAGTTTTTTAACGATCGCCAAAACGGCAATGGGATCCGTTGGAGAAATTAAAGCCCCAAAAAGAAGACAGTAAATAAAATCAAAAGGGATCCCGATAAGTGAAAAAAAGAGCCAACAGCCTATTCCAATAATAAAAGTAGAGATCAAGGTCGCGCCAAGAGACAAGACGGTGATTTCCCATTTTTGGTCTTTTAAATGGAAACGATTGACTCCCAGTCCTCCGGCGAAGAGAAGAAAGCCGAGCACGCCATCTAAAAGGAATTTATCAAAATGAATTTCATTTAAGGTTGCTGTTGCGAGATTGTTCAGCTCAAGCCAATGAATTTGACCTGCAATTACAATAATAAGAGAAATGAAAAGGGCTCCAGCGGTAATGGCGATGGTGCTTTGCATTTTTCCCATTTTACTGTTGATATAGGCAATGATCATGGCGGCGGCTGCGAGGAAACACAGTGTGCTATAAACGGTCATAGACGATCTCGTTATCGGTTGAGGTTATTTGGTGAGAAGTTTGCCATATCCGTCCTTTTTGAAATGCTCTGCCGTTTGGCTGCGCTCTCTCAGCCCAATCACATAGTACCTCTATGCTCAGGGGCTTCGTTCGCTTACCGCCTACACGCATCTTCAATTCCTTTGGGTATATCTTCAAAGACGGCGGGTATATTTAAATGCATTAATGGCATTCTTTAACATGAAAAAAGATTTATTTCATTAAACGTTTTATTGATATTAAACATCGTCTTTTTTTAGTTTTAAAATAAGTCTGTACTTAATATCCACATAAAATAGGATGATTAAATTCATATATACCTAAGACATTTGATGATGCGTTTAGGCGGAAAACGAGTGACACCCTGAGAATAGATCGACGATGTTATTTTCCTGAGCGAGAGCTGCAAACATCCACGCAGTTTCAAAGGTGACGGGTATAAAAGCAATGCCTACTAATGTTGCAAAACAGTAACAAAGTATAATTAAAGTAAATTTGAAAAATAATCATGGATTTTTCATGGGCAATAAAACGCTATTTTTAAATATAAGTCAAACGCTAAAGCTGTGATCCCTCAGCATGAGATGCATCATATCATAGTGTTTTAAATATATAAAATGATACCCCGGACTTAAATTATCTTCTTAATTAAATAATGCCCATTCTTTTTATCCTGTTTTTAATTTATGAGCTTGAGTTATAGCAATCCTATTAAACATTTTAACATTCTTCTTTTTAAAATAACCGATAACATCGTTATTAATTTCTCAATTAAAATAACTCCTTATCGACAATTCACGTTTTGTTTCCAGTGCTTTTTCTGGCGAAATTTCTGACTGACGACTTAATGGAATGGGTATTATACATTCTTTTTGAGAGGGGGAAGTTTTTCGCCAATATACCCGTCGCCTTTGAAGTTGCGTGGTTGTTGGCTGCGCTCTCTCAGCCTAATCACATAGTACCTCTATGCTCAGGGGCTTCGTTCGCTTGCCGCCTACACGCATCTTCAATTCCTTTGGGTATAAGCATTTATATATTGAATTTAATGAACTTTTTTTGAGGTGTTCATTATTCATGAAAATATGCTTTCAAGATGCACCTGCGAAAAAAGGCATGTTTTTTCATTCGATTGCGAATCTGATCTTCATAAATAGACGGTTTTATTTCAGTAAAGCAATGCGATAGAGGAAGCAAAAGCGAGTCTTTCTTTTCTGGTGAATGCAATTAATCCTTTAAAGTTAATTGAAGACGTTCAGATGTGACATATTTTTATATCATTTTGTTTATAAGGGATTATCTGTGAAGAATCAGGAAAATTTGAAGACTTTGATGGCGCAGCGGATCCTGATCCTTGATGGGGGGATGGGAACGATGATCCAGTCTCATTCTTTAGAGGAAAGAGATTATCGCGCCGAGCGATTTTCAAATTGGCATTGCAGTTTAAAAGGAAACAATGATTTATTGGTTTTAACGCAACCTCACATCATTGAGTCGATTCATGATGCTTATCTTGAAGCGGGAGCCGACATTCTTGAAACCAATACATTTAATTCGACCTCTATCGCGATGGCTGATTATGACATGAGCGCTTTGAGTGATGAAATGAATGAGGTTGCAGCGAAACTGGCCCGTAAAGCGGCGGATAAATGGACGTTAAAACAACCTGATAAGCCACGTTTTGTGGCAGGTGTCTTGGGTCCGACAAACCGCACCTCTTCGATTTCTCCTGATGTGAATGATCCCGGTTTTCGTAATATCACCTTTGATTCTCTTGTGTTTTCTTATTGCGCTTCAACCCGAGCCCTTATAAAAGGGGGGGTCGACCTTATTCTCATTGAAACCGTGTTTGATACCTTGAATGCGAAAGCGTGCATTTTTGCTGTGGAAACTGTGTTTGAAGAGCTTGGCGTTCAATTGCCTGTGATGATTTCAGGTACCATCACTGACGCTTCGGGACGGACACTTTCAGGGCAAACCACAGAAGCTTTTTATAATTCTCTTCGTCACGCGAAGCCGATTTCATTTGGTTTTAACTGTGCTATGGGGCCAAAGGAGCTGAGATCTTATATTGATTTGCTTTCACGTTTATGTGAAACCCATGTTTCATGTCATCCAAATGCGGGTTTACCCAATGCATTTGGAGAATACGATTTATCTCCAGAAGAGATGGCCAACCATGTAAAAGAATGGGCGCAAAGTGGTTTTCTTAATTTGGTGGGAGGCTGTTGTGGCACGACACCAGAACATATTCGCCACATTGCAAAAGCCGTAAAAAACATGAAACCCCGTGCGCTCCCTCAATTGCCTGTCGGGTGTCGTTTGTCTGGCTTGGAGCATTTATTCATTGAAAAAGGGCATCTTTTTATCAATGTAGGTGAGCGAGCAAATGTGACGGGTTCGGCGCGTTTTAAGCGATTAATCAAAGATGAATTGTATGATGAAGCCCTTGATGTGGTTCGTCAGCAGATTGAAAATGGCGCACAAATTATTGATATCAATATGGATGAAGGGATGTTGGACTCAAAAGCTTGCATGGTGCGTTTTTTAAACCTTTGCGCTTCTGAGCCGGATATTTCGAGAGTTCCTGTCATGATCGATTCTTCAAAATGGGATGTGATTGAAGCGGGTTTAAAATGCGTTCAGGGAAAAGGGATCGTGAATTCTATTTCTCTAAAAGAAGGAGAAGCCCTTTTTATTGAGCAAGCGAAACGGGTCCGTCGTTATGGCGCTGCGGTGGTTGTGATGGCCTTTGATGAAATAGGACAAGCAGAAACGGCCAAACGAAAACGCGATATTTGCGCAAGGGCGTACCGCATTTTAGTTGATGAGGTTGGTTTTTGGCCTGAAGACATTATTTTTGATCCCAATATTTTTGCTATAGGAACTGGCATTGAAGAGCACAACAATTATGCTGTTGATTTTATTGAATCTCTTGGTGAAATTAAAGCAAATTTACCGCATTGCATGATTTCAGGCGGCGTTTCGAATGTGTCTTTTTCGTTTCGTGGAAATAATTATGTACGCGAAGCCATCCACAGTGTTTTTCTTTACCACGCCATTCAAAAAGGCATGGACATGGGGATTGTGAATGCAGGGCAATTAGAAATATATGATGCGATTCCTGCTCAATTGCGGGAGGCTGTGGAAGATCTTGTGCTTAATCGACGATCGGATGCAACCGAGCGTTTATTGAATATAGCCATTCGATTTCGTGAAAATGCCGCTCTCAAAATAGAGGATCCTGCGCTTTTACTTTGGCGTGATTGGCCTGTTGAAAAGCGCCTTGAACATGCCTTGGTGAAAGGGATCACAGAATTTATCATTGAAGATACCGAGCTTGCTTATCGCGGGGCAAAAAAAGCCTTGGATGTTATAGAAGGTCCCTTGATGGACGGAATGAACGTGGTGGGGGATCTTTTTGGCGCGGGAAAAATGTTTTTACCTCAGGTTGTCAAATCGGCGCGCGTTATGAAACAAGCGGTGGCTTATTTAAATCCCTTTATTGATGCTGAAAAAGAAGAAGGGATGAGCCGAGGAAAAATCCTGATGGCCACGGTCAAAGGGGACGTACATGACATTGGAAAAAACATTGTCAGTGTTGTATTGCAATGCAATAACTATGAGATTATCGATCTTGGTGTGATGGTTTCTTGTGACGAAATACTGAAGGTCGCCAAAGAAGAAAATGTGGATATCATCGGTCTTTCAGGACTTATCACCCCGTCTTTAGATGAAATGGTGCATGTGGCCAAAGAAATGGCACGCTTAGATTTTAAAATTCCTCTTTTAATTGGTGGCGCGACCACCTCAAAAGCCCATACCGCAGTCAAAATTGAGCAAAATTACCCTCATCCAGTTGTTTATGTGAACAATGCTTCGCGTGCAGTGGGAGTATGTAGCGCTTTGCTCTCTGAGTCGCTCCGACCTGAATTTTTAGCAAGGCTTGAAAGTGATTATGAAAGAGTACGAGATCAATATTCACGAAAACGCCCACGTACCCAACCTGTCTCTTTAGAAGAGGCTCGCACCAATCGATTCATTATGGATTGGGCGAATTATTCTCCGCCTGTGCCCGCTCAATTTGGGGTCCATATTTTCGAGAATATGTCTGTTTCAATCCTTCGTGATTACATTGATTGGACTCCTTTTTTCATGACATGGTCTTTGGTTGGAAAATACCCGACCATTTTTGAACATGAAGAGGTTGGAGAGGAAGCGAAGTCTCTGTTTAATGATGCGAATGAATGGCTCACACGCATTGAAAAAGAAGGTTTACTCAAAGCCCGTGGGATCTGTGGACTTTTTCCTGCCGCAAGTGTGGAAGATGACATTGAAATTTATAAAGATGAAACCCGTAAAGAGCGCAGAATTGTCTTGCATCATTTACGCCAGCAAACGGATAAACCAAAAGGCTTTAATTATTGTTTGTCAGATTTTATTGCCCCAAAAGAGCGGGCTAAAAAAGACTGGATTGGCGCATTTGCGGTCACTGGGGGGATGGGTGAGCGTGCGCTTGCTGATAAACTGAAAGCACAAGGTGATGATTATAATGCCATCATGGTGCAAGCTGTTGCTGATCGTCTCGCCGAAGCCTTTGCTGAATATTTACATGAACGCATTCGCCAAGATATTTGGGGGTATGCGCCTGATGAAGCGCTTTTAAAAGCGGATCTTATTCGCGAAAAATATCAAGGAATACGCCCCGCTCCTGGTTATCCAGCTTGCCCTGAGCACACAGAAAAGCAAAGTATTTGGGATCTGCTTAAAGTAGAAGAAAATACAGCTATGTCTTTGACCTCAAATTTTGCCATGCAGCCAGGGGCTTCTGTTTCGGGTTGGTATTTCTCTCACCCTCAGTCTCGCTATTTTACTGTTGCACAAATTCAAGAAGATCAATTAGAGAGCTATTCAAAACGAAAAGGTTGGGACCGACAAGAAGCTGAGAAATGGTTGGGACCCAATCTTTAAGAGCGATCTTTGAAAAGGCGATTTTAAAATAGAAAAAGAAAGGGAAAATATCTCTTTATTCAATGATTTTGGGGTTAGGGTTGGCATAAAGTAAAATCGATTTTTAAAGAATGAGCTTATTTTTATGAAGAAAAAAACCTTAATGTCTTGGAGCAGTGGTAAAGACAGTGCTTGGGCCTTGTATCAATTACTTCAGAATAATGAAATGGACGTTGTTGGACTTTTTACCACGGTCAATGAAGAAAACGAAAGAGTTGCCATGCACGGTGTGCGTCTTGAATTGTTACAGCAACAAGCAGACGCATTAGATTTACCACTGGAAATCATTAAATTGCCATCTCCTTGTGATAATGACACCTATCAAAAAATCATGAATAAATTTATTGTTCGTTCCCAAAAGCAAGGTATTGAATGCATGGCTTTTGGTGACATTTTTTTAGAAGATGTGAAAGCTTATCGAGAAGAACAATTAAAAGGTACGGCAATCAAAGCCATATTTCCTCTTTGGGGTCAAGAAACGAGCAGCCTAGCAAAAACGATGCTTAAAGGCGGAATAAAAGCGATCACCACCTGCATTGATAAAAATAAATTACCGACTCAAGCTGTGGGGCAAATTTACAGCAAAGCATTTATTTCTGATCTTTCTGAGGATATAGACATCTGTGGTGAAAACGGAGAGTTTCATACCTTTGTGTATGATGCGCCTCTCTTTAAGAGTCCCATTTCAATATCTATTGGAGAGTCCATTGAAAAGGG
>CAMRBZ010000106.1 GCA_947040595.1 uncultured Enterovibrio sp.
GTGTAGTGGGTGTAGTGGGTGTAGTGGGTGTAGTGGGTGTTGTGGGTGTTGTGGGTGTTGTGGGTGTTATGGGTGTTGTGGATGAGATTGGCGTTGTATTCGAGCGAACGGGCGATGACGCGTGAGAATGCATGGGACTTGTGGATAACGAAGGAAATATTCTAGAAGCTGTAGTTGATGATTGAACTGATGTAGTTGATGATTGAGCGGGTGTACTTAAGTGCGATGAGGCGCTCGAGTTTAGAGGGCTGGACCGCGACGAGCGTGATGAACGGGTCTTGCTTACATTATCTTTGCGTTGCAGCTGGCGTGTTTGATGCTTTTCATTGCGAGTGGTATTGGGGTTAATAGGGTGTTCTGGCAGGTTTTGTGATGAAAAAAAACTGCGAACATAACCGCTAACGCCTTCTTGAATGCGATTAAAAATATCTCTTATCGTATTGGTGATAATTTCAACCCCAGATTGTCGAACTAACGCGGTTTTATTGATAAAGGCCTGTTGTAGCCCGCCTCTTCTTGTCGTTGAAATTCCATTGCGTGTGGCAGAGGTGTATGGCGAATAAAATACATTCTTGGGCTCTGTGGTGCTTGGGAATTGCCTTCCTGAATAGGGTTGCATTTTAAGTTTTTTTCGCCGTTCGTTGATTTCTTGATTGCGATTAAAATAACTCAACAAGGCGGTAATGAACAACGAATAACCCCCCCTCGTTCCGCATCGAACCTCGATTTTTTAAAATCTGACGTTGAAATTAAAATTGAAATGAAAATTTTTCACGTATCTTCACACCCAGGTATGGATAAATCATTATCGAAATGCCGTAAATCAATATTATTTTCCCATGTGCGGAATGTTGGATAAACCAGCATCGTTGAAAGAATGAACCTCAGGAGTCTTTGTTTACTCTATGAGCCTCCTTTTCTTTCTTTTTGATGCGGGGTATTTTCAAGGTTTTAAGGTGGGGATAAGTTCAATCAAGGCGCTTGGTAAAATAGAAGGAGATTTGATTCTTATTTTTTTGTGTCTTCCTAATTCTCCTTTTTCTATCGCAATATTGTTTTTTGGCACTTTACATTGCTTAGAAAGAAATTTAATTAAATGTGTGTTGGCTTTTCCATCAACCGGAGGGGCTGTGATGGCGAGTTTTATTTCCTCGCCATGAATTGCGACCCATTGATCTCTAGATGCTTTTGGCTGAATGTAGAGGCGAAGAAGAAGATCTTCGCCATCAAAACGAGCGGGCATTTTTAGGGTTGGCTCCTCTTCGCGAACGAAGCGTTGTCTTAAAAGATGTGGGCGTCAATTTACAACACAAACCATAAATTACCAAAAAATGGTGTGAGTAAATCTCCAATTACAAAGTTTAAAAACTGCAAAGCGATAAACAGAAATAAAATGCTTAAATCCAATCCGCCCATCGGTGGGATCACTTTGCGAATGGGGGCGACAAAAGGATCGGTTAATTGGCTCATCACAAGCTCAATCGGATTGTTCCCTTGGCTTACCCAACTTAAAATAGCTCTTAAAATCAAGGCCCAAAAGAGCAAGCCACCTGCGGTTTTTATTAAGGCGATGAGGGCGATGAGAAAATAGCTGAGATCAAGGGTTGGAAAGCCCCCTGATTGCATGACTTGAAGCATGAAAAATTTAGAAAAACATAAAATATAGGCAAATAAAAGCGTTGCCGTATCGAGTTTTCCAAGTGGTGGAATGATTCGGCGTAAAGGTTTCACTATCGGTTGCGTGGCCTTGACCACAAATTGGCTAAAGGGATTGTAAAAATCGGCTTGGGCCCATTGCAGCCAAATACGAAGTAAAACGACCATGATGTAAAGATCAAAGAAGGTGGTAACTAAGAAATTAATAGCGTTCATAAATTAGCCCTAAAGTTGCGATTCCATTTCTTCAGCGCGTCGTACAGCGGCTTGCATGGCCTTTGCAACGGTTTCTGAAAGTTGGTCTTGATTAAAAACGTCCAGTGCTTGAGCGGTTGTGCCGCCTTTTGACGTCACTTGCTCTCTCAGCGTTGCAATATCCAGTGTTGGATTTGCAAGCACCATTTTTGCAGCCCCGAGCGCGGTTTGTTGTACCAATATTCGGGCTGTGTTTTTATCAAAGCCTTGACGCTGTGCTTCTTTTTGCATTGCCTCCATAAACAAGAAAAAATAAGCGGGTGCGCTTCCTGCTGCAGCAATAATGCCGTTTATTTCTGATTCTTTTGAAACCCAGCAGGTTTTTCCGACTCCGCTCAAAAGCGTTTGTGCAAATAGACAATCTTCCTCGGATACTGAGTTTGCAGCAAAAAGTCCGCTCATGCCTTCACCAATAAGTGAAGCTGTGTTGGGCATCACACGAACGGTACAGAGGTGAGCGCCTGCCATTTCACCAAGGCGCTTTATTGAGATCCCGGCGGCAATGGAGATGACCAACTTTTCTTTCCAGTTAACATCTTGCATTTGACTGAGGAGTTCGGCCATATTTTGTGGCTTAACAGCGAGGACGATGACATCAGCCGCTTGTGCACTCTCAATGGCGTTGGTGCTGGTTTTAATCCCAAATGATTGATGCAGAACTGTGTTTTTATCTTCAGAACGATTCACCGCAGTAATGCGAGATGCAGAAAAATCCGCCTTGAGCAGGCCGCTGATGATGGCGCGTGCCATGTTGCCTGCGCCTAAAAATGCAATGTTGCGGTGTCTCATTGTGCATTATTCCTGTTTAAATTGATGAAAAAGCAATATTTTCTCTATCATATTAACCGAGATTAAAGAGCATTTGTGTTAATCTCGATGGCCAAAGATAGCGCTCCCAATACGAACCAGGGTGCTTCCTGAGGCGATTGCGGCCTCCATGTCATCACTCATTCCCATTGAAAGAGTATCAAAATGAGGACGATGGGTACGCATTTCATTAAAAAGAGAAGCAAGAGGTGCAAAGGCATCCTGTTGTTTTTCTGGGTTGCTTTCGGGTTGTGGAATACACATTAAACCGCGCAACATGAGATTTGGACAGGTATCGATATAGTGAGCCAAAAGTTTGGCCTCTTCAATGTTAACGCCGGATTTTGAATTTTCACCGCTTGTATTGACTTGGATGAGTACCTGTAAAGGTCCATACGAACGAGGGCGTTGTTCATTTAAGCGCTGTGCAATTTTTTTGCGTTCAATGGAATGAACCCAATGAAAATGTTCAGCTATAGCGTGGGTTTTATTGGATTGGATCGGTCCGATAAAGTGCCATTCTAAGGACGGGAAGGTGTCTTTAAAATATTGAATTTTAGATATACCTTCTTGCACATAATTTTCACCAAACATTTTTTGCCCAGCGAGAATGGCCTCTTCTATGGCATCAAGGGGTTTGGTTTTACTGACGGCAAGTAATTTTACACAATCGGCATTTTTTCCACTTTTTTTCGCGGCAATGTCAATGCGGTGGGTGATCTGTTTAAGATTTTGTTTGATACTAGACATGTTTGATTCTGCGAGGAAATTAATTAATGGATATTACTGAACTATTGGACTTCAGTGTAAAGCATAATGCTTCAGATCTACATCTTTCTGCGGGTGTACCTCCTATGGTTCGAGTTGATGGTGATGTCCGAAAGCTCAGTTTACCCGTTTTAGATAACAATGGCGTGCACCGTCTGATTTTTGATGTGATGAATGATGCACAACAACGCGAATTTGAGCAAAATTTGGAAGTGGATTTTTCTTTTGATTTAGTGTCTGTTGGACGATTTAGGGTGAATGCATTTCAACAATCACGTGGATGTGCAGCGGTGTTTCGAACGATCCCCTCTAAAACGCCTTCACTGGAGGCCTTGGGTACGCCCGAAATTTTCGAAAGTTTTACGCATTATCAAAAAGGTTTGGTTTTAGTCACAGGTCCAACAGGCTCTGGTAAATCAACGACATTGGCAGCCTTAATTGACAAAATTAATACAGAACAACACCGACATATTTTAACCATTGAAGATCCGATTGAATTTATTCATACACAGAAAAATTGTCTAATCAATCAACGAGAAGTGCACCGTGATACGCATTCTTTTAACAATGCCTTACGTTCAGCTTTGCGTGAAGATCCTGATGTGATTTTGGTCGGTGAGCTACGGGATCAAGAAACGATACGTCTGGCATTAACCGCAGCCGAAACGGGGCACCTTGTTTTTGGAACCTTACATACATCCAGCGCGGCAAAATCGATTGACAGGATCATTGATGTTTTTCCTGGTTCAGATAAGCCCATGGTCCGCTCAATGCTTTCTGAATCTTTACGTGCAGTGGTTTCACAAAAATTGGTGAAACAAATCTCAGGAGGGCGAATTGCGGCCCATGAAATTATGATAGCGACCTCCGCTATTCGTAATTTAATTCGAGAAGATAAAGTGGCACAAATGTATTCCATGATCCAAACCGGCTCAAATGTGGGTATGAAGACAATGGAACAATCTTTGCGACAATTGATGATGCAAGGCGTTATTGATAACACGGAAGCTCAAAAAGTAATCGATAAGGTTGAAAATGGAATTTAAAGAAAGGATGGTCAGAATGAAAACACTTGAGCTGCTTTTTGACGAGATGATAGCGATGAAAGCCTCTGATTGTTACATTACGATCGGTGCCTCATGTATGTTACGCGTGGATGGAAAGCTCCAACCTGTTGGCTCATGCTTGGCTTTAGAAGATGTACAAGACCTTGTTTCTCAGGCGATGAATGAGGAAATGCAAAATAAATTTTTTATTGAGCGAGAAGCTAATTTTGCGTTGTTAACAAGGCAAGGTCGTTTTCGTGTGAGCGCTTTTTGGCAGCGAGATTTTCCGGGGATGGTCATACGCCGTATTGAAAATAAGATCCCTGATATGAAGAACCTGCGTTTGCCCGATGTGATGCAAGATCTGGTCATTTCGCGTCGAGGTTTAATTTTAATTGTCGGTGCGACAGGCTCTGGAAAATCAACCACCATGGCCTCTATGCTGGGACACCGCAATCAACATCGAAGTGGGCATATTATTACAGTGGAAGATCCCATTGAATTTGTTCACGATCACAATAAATGCATTGTGACTCAGCGTGAAATAGGCATTGATACGGAAAGTTATGCTGTTGCGTTGCGAAATTCACTTCGTCAAGCCCCTGACATGATCATGATTGGTGAAATTCGAACGCGAGAAACAATGGAATTTGCAATGCAATTTGCTGAGACGGGACACCTTTGCATCGCCACTTTACATGCAAATAATGCCAATCAAGCTTTAGATCGCGTCTTGAATTTGGTCCCTAAAGCACGACGTGAACAATTTTTATTTGATTTATCTTTGAACCTTCGAGGTGTATTGGCGCAACAACTTGTTCCTGACATCAGTGGAAGGGGGCGTCATGGTGTTTTTGAGCTCTTGCTGAATACCTCGAATGTGTCTGATTTGATCCGCCGTGGTGAGCTTCACGAATTAAAAAACTGCATTCGTAAAGGAATAAATTCAGGCATGTGTACGTTCGATCAATCCTTATACGACTTGTATAAAGCCGGAAAAATTTCGAAAGAAGAAGCATTGCATCATGCGGATTCTAGAAATGATCTTAATCTAATGATGAAAATGTCGAATAAATCCGAAGTCAGCGAAATTTCATTTTCACAGGTGAATATTGAATAAATAAAAAAATCGTGTGAATGAAAAAGAAAAGGCGCTTTTATACTTGTCGCCTTTGAAGCTGCGTAGGTGTTGGCTAGGCCGGTTCACTCCAATCACATAGACCATCTATGCTCAGGGGCTAAGAGAGTGCAGCCAACAGCCTAAGCAAGTTCAAAGGCGAGGGGTATATTAGGATTTGAATAAGGCGTATCAGCCTTGATTTTCAAACCAGCTTTCAAGAATAATGACCGCAGATTGACAGTCTATATTGCCTTTTCCAAGAGCGCGAAACCCCCCTTGCTCAAACAAGGTGGATCGCGCTTCTGTTGTGCTGAGGCGTTCATCATGCAAAACCACGTTGGCGTTAAATCGGCCTTTAAGGCGCTGCGCGAATTTACGGGCTCGGGGGGCAATGGTTTCGAGCTCTCCCCCTTTGAGATCAAGAGGAAGCCCGACGACCACAAGATCCGGTGTCCATTCTTTTAAAAGAAGCCCGATTACATCCCAGTTGGGTATGCCATCTTTTGCTTTGAGCGCTTTTAATGGGCGTCCTGTTTTTGTGATGTTTTGTCCAATGGCAACGCCAATACTTTTTGTTCCAAAATCAAACGCCATGACGGTTTGGATGTGACTCATTGAATCTCTCTTATGCATGTCCGATGTCAGAGGAAAGATGAACGGGGTCAATGCCGAATAATTGCAGCGCTTTTTCCCATCGCTCCTCTGAGGGGGTGTTAAAGATGATTTCAGGATCGGCTTCGAGAGTCAACCAACTGTTTCTTGCGAGTTCATTTTCTAATTGCCCCGTTTCCCAGCCAGCATAGCCAAGCACTATCATGAATCTCTCTGGCTCATTTTCTGTCCCTAAATAAGTCAAAATTTCTTTAGAGGTCGAGATATAGAGTGTTTCAGACAGAAAGCGCTTTTCTGTGCAAAGAGGGGTATTTTTGTGTAAAACAAATCCACTGTCCTCAGAGACAGGGCCTCCAAAATAAAGAGGTTGCTCCAAGCTAAAAGGCTGTGTGATTTCTTGATTAGATTCAATGCCCATTTGATCAAGCATGTTGGCTACGGTGATATCCAAAGGTTGGTTGATGATAAACCCCATTGCTCCTTCGTCATTGTGCTCACAAAGATAAATAAGACTGTTTTTAAATCGATTATCTGACATGCAGGGCATTGCCAATAAGAAATGATGTTTGAAATTCATTGTGCCCTTGTTATTTTTTGTTAATACCCGATAAATTGACATTATTTGATCAAAATGAAAATGATCTTTTTTGTCTTTTGTGAATTCAGCAATGAAGCCAACCTATTGTTTTTATTTACTTATGTTTTTTCTTTTTTGCAATCTTGTTTTTCTGTTGCATTTTATTCGCTCTCTAAACGCAATGAGACCCCCCCCCCTTTATGTCAGAGGCTTAGCTCAAAGCTGTCGCTGAACGTCTGTCTATAGGGATTTCTAACTCTTTTTGGTGTTGCTCTATGGTGTTGCCTTTGAAGATGCGGGGTGTTGGCTTCGCTCAGTGCTCGCTTCGGTGCATGTTCAAATCTTTTGATTAAAACGGCCATATACCCGTCGCCTTTGAAACTGCGTGGATCTTGGCCGCTCTCGCTCAGGCTTATCAGAGAGTCTCTCTATGCTCTGGGCCTTCACTCGTTTGCCGCAGGCGCGCATCTTTACCTGTCTTGGTATAGCAAACCCCAAAGGCCTGCTTTTTCAAAATAAAAACCCGGATAAAAGTGATATTTATCCGGCATTTTGTTTTTTATTTTATGCGTCGAGCTTCGATTGCATCCATTAATTTTGCACAAATATTGATATCAAATGCAGCTTCAATTTCTCGGATGCAGGTTGGGCTTGTCACGTTAATTTCTGTCAGCTTGTCACCGATGATGTCTAAGCCGACGAAAATGAGTCCTTTTTCTTTCAGTGTTGGAGCGACGGCACGCGCAATGGCCCAATCGGTTTCACTTAAAGGTCGCGCTTCGCCTCGACCGCCAGCGGCTAAGTTCCCGCGCGTTTCGCCATTCGCTGGAATGCGCGCTAAACAATAAGGCATTGGCTCTCCATCAACCACTAAAATGCGTTTATCGCCATTTGTGATATCAGGTACGAAGCTTTGTACCATACAGTATTGGTTTCCTAGATTTGTCAGCGTTTCGATAATTACAGATAAATTTGGATCCCCTGCTTTAACACGGAAAATAGAGGCCCCTCCCATGCCATCAAGGGGTTTTAATATGGTATCGCCATGTTTTTCATGGAAAGATCTAATTTGCTCTGCAGTACGTGTGACGAGGGTTTCCGGCGTCAGTTCGGGAAACCAGGCTGTAAAAAGTTTTTCGTTACAATCTCGCAAGCTTTGTGGTTTGTTGGCTATCAAACAGCCATGGAGTTCTGCACGCTCAAGAATGTAAGTGGCGTAGATGTATTCCGTATCAAAAGGAGGATCTTTACGCATTAAAATCGCGTCAAGATCTGATAGGGCAATGTCTTGTTCACTTTTTACGGTAAACCAGTTTTCAGGATTTTGTTGCAGGCTTAAAATTTTCGTATGTCCGAATGCTTGACCTTGTAAAAGAGAAAGATCTTGTAACTGCATATAGTGAATTTCATAACCTCGCTTTTGCGCTTCCATCATCATGGCAAAGGTGGAGTCTTTTTTAATCTTGATAGACTCGATAGGGTCCATCACAACGCCAAGTTTTAACATATATTTTCCTTTTATTAGCCAAGATCACCAAAGCGGACTTGCAGGGCGGTTATGGCGGTTAATGCTGCCGTTTCTGTACGTAAAACACGGGGGCCGAGCAGGGTCTCTATAAAACCACATTCACGGCTTTTTTCAATTTCAGAGGCACTGAGGCCACCTTCTGGACCAATCAAAAGCCGAACAGAATAAAGCGGGGTTGGGAGGGTATTGATTGAATAGTTTGCGCGGGGGTGAAGGTTGATCTTTACCCCATTGAAGGGCTCTTGAATCCAACCGTCAAGCTGGGTTACAGGGTGTATGATGGGCACGATATTTCGCCCTGATTGTTCACAGGCCGCAATGGCTATTTTTTGCCATTGTTGTTGTTTTTTGTCAAGGCGATCTCCATTGAGCTTGACCCCACAACGCTCAGAGATTAAGGGGGTTATTGAATTAACACCCAGCTCGACTGATTTTTGAATGGTTAATTCCATTTTTTCTCCTCGACTGATGACTTGGCCTAAGTGCAAATCGAGAGGAGATTCAATGCTGTGTTCAGTGCGTTCTAATACCTCGACAAGAACATTTTTTTTACCCAGATTTTTGATGAGTGCGGGAAATTGTGCGCCGCTTCCATCAAATAGAAGGATTTCTTGGTTAACTTGCATTCGCAGTACGCGCGCAATGTGATTTGCAGCATCCTCACAAAGAGAGACTTCTTTTTGTTCAAGAAGGGGAGTCGGATGAAAAATTCTGGGTATACGCATGGCATTATTGAATTGAAAAGTGGTGCGATGAAGTTTACCACGAAGGTGTTTTGAGAGGGGGCTATTTATGGCACTTGCTTTTGAAGATGCGGGGTTGTTGGCTGCGATCTCAAAGCTTAAATCAGATCGTTAAAATATGCTCCGAGGCTTTTCTTCCTTGCCGCCGACCTGCATCTTCAAATAACAAAGCTGTAAAAGAGCAGAAAAATGAGAAGAGAAAAAGATCAGCTTTTTTCGCAGGCCGTTTTAACAAATGGATTAGGGTTTCCTTGTTTGTTTTCTATGCGGCGATCGCGTTCACATTCCCAAAAGGTGACTGGATAAGTTTTATTCCATGCATCCATGAGTTGTTTTTGTGCCGATGCAAGACGAAAATCATATTTCTCATTCATGTAAAGATAAATACGCGCGATGGCACCTCGGCTCTGCTCGGGCGGCTCAAAAGTACGTTCTTTGAAATCCACTTTGGCTGGGCATTGACCATAGAAAGCGCCTTCATTTCCATTCCATTGAGAAAAACGAAAATTGGATCTGTCGCCATTGACCTCGCCAATGGCAGGAACCAAATTATGTAAATCCGATTCCATTAAACGATAACCCACATCTATTTTTGAACATAAAGCGCGTCCGCCATTTTGCCAGCATTGGCGCTGGTGGCCAAGTTGCCATGCTGGAACAATGTGTTCCCATTCTATACGGCTGGCGCGTTTTAGTTGTTTTCGAACCGTGTAGCCGCAACCTTCTAAATTAGGTATCCCTTTTTTCTCGACCCAATCTATTGGGCACCCGCAATAAAATGAGTAAGGGTGGTCTTGGTATATTTCTTGTGCGATACGTTTGGCTTTTGCGAAAGATTGAGGATGCTCAGCGATGGCGCTTGGGGCGATGAATACGACCCCAAAAAAGATCAGTATTTTTCTCATGGTTAATAATCAACCCTAAAATAAAAGAGGTTCATTATTACAGGAAAATGCGAGAAAGATCTCCTTAATTCTTAGTTATTTAAGGAGATTCATATTAGGAATAATTTATTCTTTGGGTCTTCGTCTTTTTTTTAAGAGACCGGATGCTTATTCAAAAAAGCGCAAGTGAGGCTGAATGAAAACAAAGAAGAGCAAGCACGAAAAATCGCCTTCTTATACCAATGCCATTAAGTCGTTAGTCAGAAATTGCGCCGGGAAAACCACTGAAAAAAAGTCGTGAATTGTCGATAACTAGTTATTCTAATTGAGAAATTCATAACGATGTTATCGGTGATTTTAACGAGCAAGAATGATCAAATGCTTAATGGGATTGGTATTATAAGCGTGCTTTTTTTATTTTCTTGGGAGCGGTGTCTATGGATGTCAATTTTTTAATTCAAGAGTTGGATTAAATGGATAGAGAATAAAGAAATTGTTTTTTACAGACTCGGCAAATGTATTGTGCTTCTTTTCTTTGCACTTTGTTATGGCGTCGAATAGACAAATGAAGAGGGCCGCATTCACATTGATATAAAAAGATTTTCCCTAACACAGATGACACATCAAAAGAATGGGTTGTTTTGGGCTTCAGATTGAAATAGTGACACATCAAATTTTTCCATTCTTGTCCATGCGGACGGACATGACCAAATTTTGCAAATGCGAGTAGATGACAAATTTCATGCGGAACCACCTCTTGAAGAAAGGCGTCGAGATTTTCATCAAGAAGAACAGGGTTAAATCTTAATTCCCAACGTTGAAGTAAGGCCATTCCCGCTGTTTTTCCTCGAATATCAAAACGGATATGGGGCACTGGAAAGCACCGAGTCTGTTTTTGAAGTAAACGATCTTTTTGATTTACAGTGTTGATGCATTCGTAGACGCATTGCTTGATTTTTATTTTATTCACTTGATTGACGTTTTAATACAGAAAGGAAAAGAGGATGAATAAAACATCCAATGACGAAAATAACAAGACTTTCGTGTATTTTCGAAATCAGTTTATTGAAAGAACTCACATAATATGGGGGATCGGAATTAATATTTTCTCATTCTTTCTTTTTAAAATCATGCCTAAAACGTGATACATCGCTCATTAGGAATGCCTCGTTATACCTGTCGCCTTGGACGCTTTCTGGGTGTTGGCTAGGGTCGTGTAGCTCAATAAGATATACCCGTCGCCTTTGAAGTTGCGTGCTTGTTGGCTGCGCTCTCTCAGCCCA
>CAMRBZ010000107.1 GCA_947040595.1 uncultured Enterovibrio sp.
ATTTCAAGGTCCGATTTTAAAATATCGAGCTTAGGTGCAGAATGAAAGATGTATAATTAATTAGCACACAACAAAAGAAACAATAACCACTCATTTAAAGCTCAAATTAAAGACAAATACTATTTTATTTCTAGAACTTTCTCTATATATTGTTATTCAGTAAATTCATCATTCCGCACACGGAAAAACAATATTGATTTGTAGGCATTACGATTATTGTCTAAAAATCCATATTCCCGAGTGACGCCAAATGAAAAATTTTCCTTTCAATTTTAATTTCAAGATCAGATTTTAAAATATTGAAGTTAGGTGCGGAATGACAGTTAAATAACATCGTATATTCCAATCAAATAATAGGATCTTCTTTATGCAGCCACCACCTCACCTTACAACGGATCGAACACAAAACGTTGAAATCATAGAGACAACTTCTGTTTCTTCTGCAACTCAGCTAACTATAAGCACTATTAATAATAATCCAGAAGAAGTACATACAAATCATGCACATAGAATAGCCCCAGAAAGAAGCTCAAGACGCTCTAATCAATCACTGGACTCAACAAACTCAACCTCAGAATTAATACCACATATACAAATCGAGAGTGTTAGCAGAAGCGCCATCATTGAGATGGAAAATACCCCTTCTACTCCAGCCCCGACTTATCTACAAAGGATCTTAAATGCACTACAAACACACGTCAGCGGCGCAGGTGAAATCGAGTTCAATGTCGGAAGCCGAGTGGCTTTAGGCTCAAGTGTATTGCCCGCAGTGCCTTCGATACCCTCGGTGTATGATATTCCGATACCACCAATATTTACGGCTCTGCCCCCATTGACCGACAGCAGCGCAATACCAACTACGCTCCCCCCGACCCTAAGCTCAACATTGACCTCTGTCGCCACGTCATTGATGACCTCGGCTGCCACATCCGCTCTTACTTCGACGCCTACAGCACCTACGATGCCTACAGCAGCGACGACAGCAACGGCCTCAACATTCACCTCAGGAGTCACCCCATTCATAACCTCCCCCTTAACATCAGCCCTGACTTCGACACACTCAGCAAGCTCAGCCTCCACAATAACGCCGTCTTCTTCAGAGGCTTCAACCCTCACATCCCTCATGACGGACTCTGTCGCCCCCTCAACGCCAGAGCCATCAAGCAGTTCACTTGCAACATGGGCGACCAATGGGCTTAATTTTAACATTGCAAGAACATCGCCACCAAGACGCTGTATTTTAGGCCTCAATGAAATGAGCTTACGCAGTGAGCTTGGCATAAGCTTCGCTTCAGGGCATATCAGTGGCAGTGAAGCCGTTCGAACAGGGATCATGCAACAAGAAGAAGAAGAAGAAGAAGAAGAAACGGGAAGAAACAGCGGATCCTCAGCATTTTCAGAATTTTCCCTTTACGGTGAGGCAGGAGGAGCGGTTTTACCTTTAACCCATCCTTTTCGTCCATCAGAAGGGGCATTCCCAGATTTACCTTTTGGAATGGGCGCCGGGGCAGGAGCGCGAGCAAAGGTCAGAACAATCTGGAATTTAAACAATGAAACCCCAGCTGGAAAATTGAAATCAACCCTTATCAATGGTGCATTATTAGGATCTCATCTGCTCGGTGCAGGGATTGGTGCGGCCATTGGCACCCCTTTAGGTGCGCGAGATCATGGGATGGCAGTCGGGGCAAACCTGCTTGTTGGCGCCACAACAAGCGCGCTCTCCATGGTCGGTCCTTTTAAACCCGACGCCCGAGAATACACCCTTGAGTCAGAAGTAACGCCTGCACAAACAACATTGCGTTTTTCCCTCCCAACACCAACGCCGACCCCCATCGAGGTTGAAAGCTACGCAAGCGTCAGCGTGCGCCCAAGAGCAAGACTGAATTTTACCCGAATCGAAAGACTCAATGAAAGCAGAGCAACGGAAGATCAGGAACAAGGAAACACAAACAATACGGCGTCTCTTTCTGCTCAAGACGCTCTTCAAGGCCATCATAATATAGCTTTCGAGAACGTTCTTGAGTGGGATTATGGGTTTTTGAATCAATACAGAAGTCCTGAGAGGGGGAATACAGACACAAGTCCTGAGAGGGGGAATACAGACACAAGTCCTGAGAGGGGGAATACAGAGGCAAGTCTTGAAACAATAAACGAAACACAGGTCTAACTGCGAGCATCTCTAGTGCAGCTAAGCGTTTATACGCGAACACTTTATGTTTGCAATACTCAGCCTTTAAACCTCCATTTAAATGGTTTTTCCATGTATATCAAGGCATATGTTTAGGTGTGTTGGTATTAGAGCTTAGCTGCACCAGATGCATTCATCCCAGTCTACACCCTGTCTCTTAGTCACATCTCAAACTAAAACGCCAAAAATCATTGGATCGCATTCTACTCATTCATATAATCGAGTGTTTATGTGTAAATGCATCTATTTAATTGATATCTGTTTAATTAAGAGTTCCTGATATCCCTTCAATTAAACGGATTCCTTTTGCTATAACTGAAATTTCGACTGATAAATAAGCAATTCGAACAATAATTAGTCAGAGTTAGATTCGAAAATATGTGACTAAGAGACAGGTCTACACCTGTCACCTTTGAAGCAAGCTAGCTTTTGGGGCCCCTCAAAGCTCCATTATATAGAAGAGCGATGATCAGAGGCTTCACTCAGTTGCCGCAGGCACATCTTCAAGTGTCTTGGGTATATACAAGCAAAAAATAAGGTGGATTATTTCATTGGCGCACTTTCACCATACACCGTATAATTTTTTCGTTCTTTTTTGGTTATAGCGCCCGTTACATCATCCAATGTAAGGGTTTCAATAACACTTTCTTGCGCGTTGCCTAATAAAATTTGCCACAGGTTTTCACTGTCATTTTTTACATGTCTAATTTGCAATCCTGGCCCTTGAGGAATATAAGTAGAAAAAGCATCTCCATTTATTTCATGTGTCAAAGCCCCCGATACATAATAAAAATAAGTGAGATTTTGCTCTTTATCTTTTTGCGCAACCATTTGACCCGAAGGATCATAATCATAAGAAGTTAAAAAATTCGTTCCTGCAGCATCTGAATAAACAGTATCAAGTTGCCCTAATGCATTATAGGCATAGGCTAAACCAGATTCATCATTGAATAAATTCCCCTGCGCATCATATTTACATTCAAAATCAGGATTATAAGCAGAATGTGAATTTTTTACTCTTCCGAGCAATGCCGGGTTATCCGCTTTATAAGAAAATGTTCTTGTGTTTTTTTCCGCTTCACCTTTCATCGTATTAATGACTTCGATTATATTCCCGTATTTATCGTGTTTGAATGCTTGATCTGTAATCGTCTTTCCTTTTTCATCTACGGGGGCCATTTCACCTTCTGCATGATATTCCGTAATACGGTTTAAATCATCATAAAAAAAAGTTTCTTTTGTGGTTTCGTTATTATTCTCATTATGCATTTCATAAATTCGTTGACTGAGCTGCATGTTTTTTGTGTATTCTTGTGAAATAACAAATGAAGTAAGGCTGTTTATTTTTGCCGTTCTTTTAATTTCTGCACCAATCGCATTAAACTCTAAGCTTATCGAGACAATATTTATTGTGCTTTTTTCGTTTTTTTGAGTCTGGGTATAAAATTGATGCGGGCGAGAAAATGCATCATAAGAAAAAGTTGTGACATGCGTCAACTTACCTACCGCTCCAAAAACAATGTGTATCCTTCCGAAAAGATCATACTCAAAATTATTTCTATTCCCTAAAAAGTCAACCGTGCCTATTATTTTCCCTTGCAATGAATAAATAAAACAAGAGACTCTGTCTTGCCCATTATTCAATTTCACGGTTTCTTTAATGACACGGTTAAAATGATCATATTCATAGCTTATTTTAGAAAATGGATTCAATGCTTCTGTTAATAAGCCTGTTTTTTTATCGTATGTGAAGGTCGTGCCTGTATTCTG
This sequence comes from uncultured Enterovibrio sp., assembly GCA_947040595.1. Taxonomy (GTDB): domain Bacteria; phylum Pseudomonadota; class Gammaproteobacteria; order Enterobacterales; family Vibrionaceae; genus Enterovibrio. The sequence continues at coordinate 3,959 of CAMRBZ010000107.1, forward strand.
ACCTGGATTCGTCGTTCGAGATATCACACTTTTTAAGATGGGTTCATAAATGAAAGTGATTGTATTAGACTCGGTATCACTTCTGGGCTTTTTAACCGTCGAAATACGTGAAGAATTCCCTTCATAAGTGTAGGTTGTTGGAATACCAACCGAAATTTCTTTTTTTATTCGCAAAAGACCATCATACTCACGCGTTCCCATTACAATATCATCCAGTTTAACTTCACTTACTGCATCACTGGTTGTAAAATCAGGATATGCAAAATACTCAATGACAACTTTATCATCAATATAACGGGTTAGCGATTTCACTCGGTCATAAATGTCGTATTCAGTCTCTATTATATGGCCCATCGTATCTGTTGTTTTTATTTGATGACCCCAAATATCATACTCATGGGTGCTTGCTGCAATGATTTCACCCGCCTTGTCTTTTGTTTCTTTTTTAATCAGCTCACCAGATACGTTAAAGGTTGAAATCACCTCAAGCAATCCTACTTGGGTATGTTTCGTCGTTAATTCTACTGTATTTTGAATAATCAACTCTATACGGCCGTCGGGGTGTACAGTTTTATTTACGTCTCCATTTTCATCATATTCAAATGTCGTTTTGAGTTCTACTTTTCTATTATCAGGAAATATATCAATGTCTATATCAATAATCACTTGACCGAAGGCATCATAAAAATTTTCTTTTACTTTTTTTAATTCAAAAGAGCCTTTTTCCTGAATTAAAATTCTGATTGTTTTTCCTGCATTGTTCAGTTCTTTTTTTATTTTATTTCCATTGCTGTCTGTTTCAATGATGTGATTATTTTTATCTCCGATAGAATATTCTATTTTACTCGTCACGCTGTAGTCTGTATCAGGAAATATTGTTGTGGATATCTCTCGTCCTCGTTCATCATAGACTCTGGTTGAAACTTCCCCTTCAGGACCGATTTTTTTTATTTCATTCATGAAAAAGGATTCAGTTTGAATCTGTTCTTTCAATTGAATAGCATCGTGTGAGGTCGTCGTGGTTGTTAAAGTAAAATAATCTGCATTTGAAAAATCATAGACATATTCAAGGGTCGGTTCATATCCATTAAAAATGTTCGTTACCTTTTTAATACGACCTAATAAATTTTCATTCACCTCTGTATAATAATCATATTTTTCTGCCAGCCCGTCATATTCTGTTCTTTCAGACAAGACTATAAAAGAAGATATACCATCAAGAGAACTCAATGACACATACTTCATTTTTGAGATTCTCGTTTTTGCAGATGTCTCTTTGTCGGTCTCGCTTTCTAATTTCAACATCGATACCATACCAAAAGGATCTTTTGGGCACGATAATCCATCACCTTCAACAGGATAAAATTTTCGATCTATGGTCGTGCCATCTGCTAGCGTTTCTTTTATTTTATTTGCATATTCATCATACTCGTATTCCAGTGTGATCTCTCTTTGTTGACCATCAAAATAATAAGTGGTAACTTGTTTTTTTAAAAGGCTATATTGCGCAGGTTGCAATTCAATTGAACGCCTTGTATCCGCAAAATACTCATAAGTTGTTTTTGTATACAGTCTGTTTTTTATATACAATTTTTCAGAAGTAACCAGATGGTATTTGTTATAGGTTTTAATTGTTTTTTTATCTTCGTTTATTATTTCAGTGGATGAATATTGATAATCATATCTTGCTTTAAAAAGAACATCTTCGCTTTGATTCCAACCTCTGTCACTTGCAAACCCTAAATAATTTTTATTCGAAAATGAATAATCACGTTGTTGAATTTCTTGGTTTTCACCTGGCATAATAATATGTTTTGAGATGCAAGGGTAAAATTCAACTGGTGCATCTCGAGGCAAATACTGTTTATTATTATAATAGAGGTTTTCAATGAGCCCAGAAGGGTGTGTCAATGTTTTTATTGGTTTGTAATCCGATTCTTTGAAATAGGCGTATTCAAATGTGGTATATTCATTAACTCCTTCAATATGAAAACGCATTAATGCCAAGTCAGGGCCTCTTTTTGTAAATATAAAGCGTTGAATTACCTTGCCGTTTAAAGAATGACTGACTTTTGTTTCGAATTTATCGCTCCACCAATCAAATTCGATAACTCGATTTTGATCATCATGAATTTTCGAAAGTGTTCGTCTTCCATGAAGCTGAGAATACAAAAAATGAACCGTTAACCCTTGGGTGGAAACAATTTTAGAACAGCTTCCTAAGTCATAATCGATGTATTCTTTTCGACCACCTTTAAATAAAACAATTATTTCATTGGTTTCAGCATTCTTTAAAACGCGAATGTCTTTTAATTTCCGATAGGGGATATCATATTCTTTTTTTTCACTATTCCATTTTATTTGAAAGGACTGACCCGAAGAAAGCTTTAAAGAACGACGATTCTTATTAAATTGACTTAGAGGAAAAGACCATCCACGACCAAAACCAGAGTCTTTCGAAAAAGCATCATGGCTCACCACTAAAGGAATTGAAATTCCGGAGCCTTTATAAGATAAAAAGTTTCCCATATTAATTTGCATAGAAAAAGTGCCCGTTCGGAGATCTACGCCTGAAGAAATATACTCCGAAAAATTATACGCATTACTTTGTGACTTCATAATTAAAACCTTTTAAGGATTGACTTTATTTTATATTTTGAAAACTCAAATAAATTTATATAAGGACTATTTATCACCTCTATAGAGTTGGAGCATGATCGTCACCTACACGAATTGTGATTGGATGTTCTGTTCCGTAATTATCAATCAATGTTTCTTTATGTGATGTCTCTATAGGATCAGAGGCTATTTGTGCCTTTGTTATTTTATTCGATTTCCCGTCTATTTGATTCCTGCATACATATGGCTCTTGAGGATAAGTTAAGTAGGAATCTATACACAAATCACTTTGATGATAAACAGCTGTTGAATATAATCTATTTACAAGAATATGAACGGGTGATTCTATTTCATTGCGACTTTGAAAGGGTACTTCTATATACTCTCCAATATTTTTGGGAGCAGTCTTAAAATAATCATACATTGTTAATTTGTATTTTCTATTAGGTTCAACCTTATATAAATATGCGGAAGCTCGAACGTAGGAGGTCAAGCTATATTGATTAAACTTCCTTGAAGCTATACTGGTATTCTCATGCAATGCAATATTTTCTTCTTCACCTACTAAAGCATTAGAGCCTTTTAATACAACTTTTTGCTTAGATTTGAATGATGTACCAGGAGGGATACTGAAACCATTTTTTAAAACATAATAGGTTAATACAGATACCTTCTCAACTATATTAATAGCTCTGTCTTTTATGAATTGAAAATCAGATCCTGAATAATATGGCGGTCTTCTAGAAAAAATATTTACAGTTCCATTATAGATATCATCATTAAAGCAAGTGGAATGCGTGCTTTCAACATTATTTTTTGTTGTTTTTATGTCATAACATACATTCAAATTTGAATTTTTTTTCTTCGTTGAAACATATATATTCTTGTATTTTTCATTATTTTTGAGCGCAGCTTGTGTGTGGCTGTGCTTTGTTGCTCGCCCGATATTATGATCAAACCCCTTATCTATTTCACTGCTTTCCCAGCCACTACTCGCGAGTTCTTCGCCGGTGCCAAATTCTTTTAATGTGATACTTGTCATAGTCACATCTTTATCAAGTTCATATCTTACCCTGACAACCGATTGCATTTGCCCGTTACCATATATTTCGGCACCTTGAACAATGTCAATTCTTGAAGAAAGCACATGATACGCATCATTATAAGAATAAACAGAAGCACTGTAGCTTGCGGCAACCAAGGTAAAAAGAAGCGGAAATGATTTTTTCATGTGTATCCCTTAAATTGGCATTTTTTATTTTTTTATCTAATGGTATAAAGATTAATTGCATCAAAAACAGTTAAATTTTTTTCATTCTTTTTTATTTATTTATTATTCAATCACATGTTTCATTTTTATTTTTGAGCTTATAAGAGCGTACTTCAATATCAAGTTCGGCTGTTGAGATTGTATATTCTTTTAATGTTCCACCATAGTTTGGCTCCGGATATGTACAAAGCTTGGCTTCACTGCCTAATGTGAATGAATGAATAAAAGCATCGGGCACATTGTCTCCTGTTGTTTTTATGTCAGCGTTTCCTTCCCATGCCTTGCTCCCTCTAAACATTTTTCCTTTATACAAAAAAGCTTTATTACCTGGTGTCTCTGTTTTCATCACACACAAGGCGGGCGCCCATGAATTAACGCCTGCTTTCATTTCACATTGATAACTTTTACCCATAAAAGAAGCGTCATTTCCATTTTCGTCTTTTATTTTCCATATAGCATCAGGCGAGAGCACTTCATTACAAAGGGCTGTATGCCCAATATTTTCAATCTCGCTTTTCTTTAATATACGGCCATTTTCACCACAGCTTTCCATTTCAGTCGGTTTTCTTTCACCAAAATATATTTGACTTGCCGTGGTGACGGTTTCATTTCCTAGTGGAGGGGTATCTTTAGATATCTTTATTGAGCGGATCTTATGACCTTCGATAAAATTCATATCGTCCTTTATTTCATCACTTGAACGAATATGCTCTTTACCTTGAAAGTGGGGGGCTTCGTAAAAATGAAAGCGCCATCCTATTGGAAGAGAATAAGATTTAATAAGGCCGCAAAGGCGATCCATTTCCCCTTCTTGACAAAGAACAGGTATATCTTCGGTCACAGAAAGACTGAATCCTCGGTGATGCTCTCCTGTGTAAATCGCTGGCTTTTCTGTTTTCCAATGATAGGAGTCAAGGCTGTTTTTATCGTGGTTTTCACAACCCATTTGAGTTGCATCATAATATTCTTCTGAAGCGTCCTCTGCAGTGTCATTTATCAGGCATTTCCCTTCTTTGGAATCGATTCGTTTTTTATTCTGCCAAGTAAATGCATTTTTTTCTTCAGTGAAGCGAGTATCAAGCGCATGACACGCTTCTTTTGTTTTTATCTCATCATGTAAAATCCAATGCCGATTGTAAAAAAATTCACACCAGCCACTTTGCAATGAAGCTTCAGACTCATATTCAGCGCCTCCTGCTTGCTCATTATTGGCCATTGATGAAAATGAGATTAATAGGGCCGTTGAAATAATTGAAATATCTTTATTATTCACACATTCTCCTGATATATAGTTTTTGTTAATTTAATCTGTTATTCATCTGATTTATTCTGTGTGCAATCAATGAGCGCAAAAATAAAACGGAAAATAAATCTATACCCTAAAAAGTAAGTAGCATGCTGCCTGCGAGCAAAGCGCCAGAATCTCGATAATTTATTTAATTGCGCTTAACGAAGCAGTCATTTCGAAGATGATAACTCTAAAGAAGCAAAGGCAATAAAATTAACAGACAAAGCAACAACAAAACACAAAGTAAACAAAATAACCACACAAGTCACAATTAACCATCATTCTTTGTTTTTTTCAACACTTATATTCATAATTATTTATTTATATCAAGACAACCGATTCTTAGGCATGAAGAAAAGTATGGATTTTTAGTCTTTTTATTTTTTTATGTTCTATTTTTTAGGCTTTACATTTGGTTTTCAAAAGAGAAAAAAGGAGATCTCAAATAAATGCCAATACACACCGACATTTTCCTCGCGTAATTCGCTTATATTTACAGTGAGGCTGAAATCAGAGATATAAAGAGTCAACTCTGCTTTAGAAAAATTCAAACAACATCATTCCTTTCATGTAAATAGGGGCTCCTTTCTCGGAATACCTAAATAGATAAGCATAAGCTCATAATGACCTGCTTTAAGGGCTTTTTATTTGAATTAAAAAAACACAAAGATACACACCCAGGCTCACTGCAATCAAATGCCCAGCCCATTTGATTTCATTAAGATTCAGCCTAATTTCTTCATTTTATTTCACTTTTCTTGAGGGTAAATAAAAGCAATATTATCGGTGACTTTATACTTCTCTAGACTTAGAAAATGACAAACCACTTATTTAATGCCCGCGCTCATTTAACGCAAAATACAAGCTCTTCTCGGCGCGATTTTTTAAAGCAATCAGCCAGCGCAACAGCGGCAATAGCATCTGGCTTATCAATCAGCCTGCCTGCATTTTCAGAACCGTTGTCCAAAAACCCCATCGCAGCCAATCCGATTGGTTTCAATGGTGAGCGACAAGATCGTACCACTCAAAAATATCATTTTGGCAATGGCGTGCGGATGTATAACCCTTCCTTGATGCGCTTTCATGCCAGTGACAGCATGAGCCCTTTTGGTAAAGGCGGCATTAACAGCTACGCCTATGCATTAGGAGACCCCGTTAATCATCGAGACCCTAGTGGGCATATTGCAATATCAGCCATGATTATTGGCATAACTATCGGCGCCGTGATCGGTGCGAGTATTGCTGTGCTCGCCGAAGGGATAAAAGTAGCAGTTACAGGGGAAAAATTTGATTGGAAACCAGTCGTGATAGGAGCGGCATTAGGAGGGATTGGCGGCGGATTTGGTGCGGCAGCGAGTGGCCTATCTTTAGGGGTAAAAGCAGGTTTAGCACTCGGTGAAGCCGTTTTTTCTGGGCTCGTTGATTTTGGGTTGAATGTGGCAGCTGGAATGCCCGTTAAAGACGCAGGAATAAACGCAGGAATAGGTGCCCTGATAGGGCTTGGAACATTTGGGACAACAAGTCTAATAAGATTAAGAGCGTATCCGCAGACGAGTTTAGTGAATTATAACCACTTTGCATATGATGTATTTACATTTGACGATATCTATAAAGGAAAGCCGAGATTGACTATTGTAGGACATTCTGCAATAGTAGATGAAAAAGTTCTTCTTGCTTCTCGTCCTAATATGACTCCAGAGATGGTTGCAAGACGATTAAATCGTATGTTTAACATGAATGATTACGATTCAATTCGAACCATTGTGTGCTTTTCGGGTAGATCATCTAAACAGGCTCCAGCGTTTGGGCAAAAGTTAAGTTCCTTGCTAAAAAAGCCTGTAAAAAGTTATAAAAGAAGAGTGTACTCTTTTAACACCGAGACTTATTTCGAAGCAGATAAGATGCTAAAACGTGGGATGTTAATAAAAGATGTACGATATTATTTTAGTTCTAAGAAGCTGATCCTGGCTAAACAAAATCCATATTCCATATTTAATGAATTTAAAGAATTCCGTGAATTTGTATATAATCCTGTTCATTTTAAGCCTTAGACATAAATAACAAAAGACAAATAAAAAGACAAATAAAAAATAAGGCTCTTTTGAATTTCAAGGAAATAAATATTGAAAAATATCGAG
>CAMRBZ010000108.1 GCA_947040595.1 uncultured Enterovibrio sp.
CCCGTTGCCTTTGAAACTGCGTGGGTGTTGGCTGCTCTCGCTCAGGCCAATCACATAGTCTCTCTATGCTCTGGGCCTTCGCTCGTTTGCCGCCTACACGCATTTTCAAGTGCCTTGGGTATATACTCTGAGCCTTCATTTACTTGGCGCAGGCACGCAACTTCAATTACTTTAGGGATAATTTATAAATAATACCCGGATTACAACGAATCATCTCAAATCGGTCATTGATCCCAGTCAAAGACTCCGAAGCTCCAAGCAATAAATAACCACCAGGATTCAAGGCTTTTTCCATTTGATTTATCACTTTTAATTTCATTTCTAAAGAGAAATAAATCAAGACATTACGACAAAAAATAATGTCAAACTTCCCTAACGATGCGTAACTTTCCATCAGATTTTGTTCTTTAAAGGTCACCATGCACTTTATATCATCATTGATGATCATTCTTTCTTCCTCTGTAGAATAAAAAAACTGCTGTTTTCGCTCTACAGAAAGACCACGGCTTAAAGCTAAATTATCGTAAATCCCTGAGCGACAATTTTTTAACATGGTGGACGAAATATCTGTGGCCGTGATGCTGATATCTTTTAAAAAACCAGGCCGACTTGATTGCACCTCTTTGATCGTCATCGCAATAGAATAAGGCTCTTGACCTGAAGAGCTCGCCGCAGACCAGATTTTTATTGCAGAATTCGTTTTGGCAATCTCAGGTAATAAGCGATGAGCAAGAACCTCAAAAGGGTAAACATCTCGAAACCATAAGGTTTCATTTGTAGTCATCGCGTCAATGGCAGCAACAGACAACTCTTTATTTCGATTAGAAAAAATAATCTGAAAAAGCACACTTATCGATTCAATATCAAAACAGCCCAATAAAGGAAAGAGCCGACTTCTTACTAAATATTGTTTCTTATCGCCAAGAACAATGCCGCACTTTGACTCAAGATAAACACAAAATTCACGATATTCATCCTGTGTTATTACGATCTCTGTCATGAAATATCATCTTTTGCTTTTACAGCACGAATAACAGCCGCGCTTAATTCATCAGGGTCAAATTTAGCTATAAAAGCATCCGCACCCACGCGCTCAACCATGGCTTCATTAAAGACCCCACTCAAAGAAGAGTGCAGTACAACGTGAAGATTCTTAAGCACAGGATTTTTTTTGATTTCTGTTGTGAGCGTGTAACCGTCCATTTCAGGCATTTCAATGTCAGAAATAATCAGTGCAAGCTCATCTGTTACATCCCCTTCTTCTGCCATGTCATGCAAAATATTTAATGCTTCACGCCCATCATTCGCTAAAATAACTTCGTAACCTAAGGTTTCTACCGCGCGTTTTACTTGCTTACGCGCCACACTCGAATCATCGGCAACCAACACTTTTGTCGGCATTTTTCCACCTTGTTCGATGAGCGGTTTTTTAGATAAAATTTCTTCGCTGATCTCTTCATTTACGGGGGAGATCTCATTGAGAATTTTTTCTACATCCAGTATTTCTACCAGCTCGCCATCAATTTCAGTCACCGCGGTTAAATAATTTGAACTTCCCGTTCCTTCAGGTGGCGGTAAAATCGACTCCCAATTCATGTTCACAATGCGCTCAACAGACCCCACTAAAAAACCTTGCGTGGAACGGTTAAATTCAGAAATGATAATAAAGCGATTTTCAGGATCCATAATAGGAGGTCCCCCAGTCGCCAAGCTCATATCAATCACAGAAACGGTTTGCCCTCGAATATGTGCAATTCCTTTAACCAAGCGGTGAAGACTTGGCATCGTGGTTAATTTTGGGCACTGAAGCACTTCCTTCACTTTAAAGACATTGATACCAAATCGTTGATTGCGCATTAAACGAAAAGTCAATAATTCTAAGCGGTTTTGACCCACCAGCTGTGTTCGTTGATTAACCGAATCCAAGATCCCTGACATAAACTAAACTCCATTTTGACCCGTAAACCATTCCATAAAATCTAAATTACAAACGATATACTGGCACGTAAATTGAAAGGATATAGATGTTATTTTTACAATACTAAATATAAAACTTATGAATTGCCAACGATTACATAACATCATTCTCTGTTCTATTATCAGTGGCTTTAGCCCCATTATAGCCGCTGCTACAACAAATCAACTTCAAGTCGTAAAAGATACGGCTGAGCGTTTTGTTGAAACTCAAATATCCCCCCCAAAAAACGGAAAATTAGAACTGATAGCTCGAGAACTTGATTCTCGACTTCAATTATCAGATTGCCCTTCACCATTAGAAGCAAGCATTCCGGGTCGGCAAGCACTCAATAAAAGTGTGACCGTCTTATTGAGTTGTACAGAAGAAAATTGGCAGGTTTATGTCCCTGTTGAGATCCACTTGATGACCCCGATTGTTGTGGCCAAAAGGCCACTAGATCGTGGTCTCATTCTCAATAAAAATGATTTAGGCATTCAAATGGTCAACGCGCGTTTCCAAAGAGGACAAACCTATACCAACGTAAATATACTCATAGGATCAAAAGTAAAACGGGTTGTCGGAATAGGAAAACCTCTCCAAGGAAACGACATCTGTATGGTTTGCAGAAATGACAGCGTTATTATCACTGCACAAAAAGAAGGATTGAATATCGTTGCAAAAGGAACAGCATTAAGTGACGGCGCTCTCGGGGAGAAAATAAAAGTTAGAAACATTAAATCTAAACGCATTCTCGATGCTAAGATCTCGGCAGTCGGGCATGTAATGATTCAATTCTAAATTTTAGTGATTAAATGCTAAAGTTTTATTAAATACTACCGATACATTTATCATTAGATGACTCGGTCAAAAAGGGTTAATTATGTCAAGCATCGATCATTTGCGCTCAGGTCAAGCAGCCAACATCACCAGAGCCAACCAAAATAAAACACAAAATACATCCGTTAAAACCACGCCAGAGGCACATTCACCCGCTGAAGTGTCAAAAGCGAATAATAAGGATGCATTTTCACTCAGTGCTGAAAGCCGTGCCATCAACACCATTAATCAACAAATGGCGACCGAGTCCCATTTTGACAATGCAAAAGTGGAAGCCATAAAAACAGCCATTGCAAATGGCTCTTACACTGTAGATCCTGAAAAACTTGCCGAAAACATGCTGAAATACGCAGACACTTTTCGTCAAAAATAAACCATGATGATATCAAAGAAAATCATCACGTTTGAAGAGCATATCAAAGCACAAATAGAGGATGTCCGTGCTTTATTTGAGGTTATGGAAAAAGAAACCACGGCCATTGCAATACGAAAAGCCGAGCAAATTGAATCCTTGGCAAAACAAAAACTGGCTCTCATTCACAAAATCCAGCTTCGTGATATTCAACTGTCAAAATTCGAAGAGCTTAAAACCCCATCAGACGACTTAAAAAAAATCATTTCAAACATTCAAGACTCCCTGAATAAATGCCATCTGTTAAATGACGCCAATGGCAGCGCACTGCAACGCGCTCAACTCAGCATGCATAAATTAAGAAACCTATTTCAAGAAACCGCAGGCAACAGTGAAATGACGTACAACAGTGAAGGACACGCATCAGGAAGTCGAACGTTAGGAACAAATCTAAAAGTATGAATCTCCCGTTTTTCTTCTTTTCTATTTAATTAAAAAAATCTAGCCTGAACGCCATCGAGACCTCAAGGTGATGTTTATACAGAAGATATTTGAAGATGAAGACAGACGCAAAGAAAGAAAAGCCCCTGAATATCAACAGCAGTGTGATTTTGCTTTAAGAATATCCCCCTCAACAATATCCTCAAGAGCACGGGTGCCTTTTGAAGGGCCTATATGACAGCAATCTCCTTCAATATTGATACCACTCCCATTAAAGATTTGATCATTCTTGCTTGTTAAAAGCACCGATAACATGCTTATGAATTTCACAATGAGAGAAACGCGTTATCAAAAAATCACGCCTTCTTCTGCGTGACTTTTCCGGCGCAATATCGGGTTAACGAATTCATGTGATGGGTATGATTTAAAAAAGCACGGTATTGTCCTGTGGTACATGGAATGCTTCACCGTACTGTTTCATTCTTTCCATTTTACGCAAGTTTAACTTCAACTCGGTAATATAGCTGTCACCCACAACATAACTGGATACAAGCTCCGCCCCTCGAATAATCCCATCAACAGCCCCATTTGTTCTATCGTTACTCAGGCGTTGATCATCGACGTCAATGCTCCCACTGACTCTTAAGCCATAGATTTGTTCAGAAAGTTCTTTATATGCTTCAAGTTTGGATGCCCGCATCGCTTTAAATTGTTTTTCTTCTTGCGTACTGCCCACTTGAGCACTGATTGAGGCGGTTCCCACTGCGGTAAGAAGATCTTCTGATCTTATTTGAGAAAGGGGTTGGCACCCAAATAAAGTGAAGATAAAACATAAAAAATAAAATACTTTCATGTCGATACAACTCCAAATCAAGGCTTCAAAATAACAATATCAGACATGTGTTTACGGGTATCATCTCGGATCACGACACCGTCCTCCATCCGCACTTTACGCAAAGTGTCAATATCACGACCAATGCGTTCTGCAGGTAAAAACCCTTGAGCAGAGGCCACAACGACGCGAGATCGCATCCCAATAACACGGGCGTTAATTAAGACTCCCCCACCTTGTCGTAGCATGGTGCCTGTCAAAACATAATCTATCTGTTGCTCAGGATCTAATTCTTTCCAGTTACGGCTCAAAACAAAATCACCTTTTTCTGTCACACGAATCGCCCCCGTGTTTTTATAATCGATGACACTGAATCCTCGACGCTGCATTTGATAAATCATGCCTTCACTGAGGCTATTCCCTAACCAATTTGTGTCATCTAATTCTTCAATATCGACAAATGAAACGATCGCTATTGGCGTTCGAGATGTAAGGTAATTATTTGTTTGTAATAGCTCTTCCGCCAAATCCTCCAAAAAGAAATCCAATGTATGTTTCGGCATCCGCAATAAAAAAAATTGACTTCCAGAATACAGGCCTTTGCCATCGTATATGGGATCATATACACAAGATACGCTTACTAGACTCAGTAATATCACTATCCAGTTTTTCATTGTCATCTGACTCCAGACACATTCATCGTATGACCTATCTTCTTCTATTCAAAGAATATAGGGATGTCTTTTTATTTCCATTTTTCGGAACAATATTTGCATTGTCCTGATCAGGCTTTTACTTTTTTTGCTAACCATCTCACCTTGATATTACTGGTCTAGCAATTTTCATACCCATAATTGGAAAGAAGAACATGCTCAGATTTTTTCTTATTCTATACATCACAGGTTTATGGGTTTTATCTCCATTTACCCATGCAGCTTGGTTTGAAGTAACGGGCACAAGCACCGTTTTAGAGAGCAAGGAAAAAGCACGAGAACGCGCCTTAGAAAATGCGGTTTATCAGGCGCTTCTCTTCTCAGGTGCAGACATTGCTGTCTTACCCAGCCTGCGCCCTTACCTTGCAGAGGACCGAAATGATTATAAATTTAGCGGAAATGAACTTCGCCATATCGAAGTGTTACAAAAGAGGGACAGGGGTGGCGTGATCAGTATTACAGCGCGCATTGATATTTACCCAACGGCAAGCTCTTGCCACGTCAATCAATACCGAAAAGCCTTATTAATGGGAGAATTTGATATCCTCTCTTTACAAGATGCCGCTCTGGGTGGCATCTTTAAATTTGGCGATGACTTTACCAAGCTGCTTCAACGTCGCTTTGAATCACAAGCACAAAGCTTTGTGACTCAAGGGATTTCACCTTACCAAGTCAAGGCGTCTGAACCAGAAAAAACACGATTAATTGCAGAAGAAAGCAACTCTCAATATATCCTTATCGGCTCCATCACCGACATGACGGCCACGTACAACGAAAACACCTTCAAAAAAGGACAAACTAACCGACAACTGGCCCTTTCCATTAAGGTATTAGATGGAATATCTGGGGATGTCATTTACCAAAATGATTACCGTGATATCGCCAAATGGCCTTTTGAACGCCACAGTAAAGTGGACACAAGGTCGGCCCGTTTTTGGACCTCTCCTTATGGCAAGATGGCACAACAAATGAGTAAAAATATCTTATTGGATCTTGAAAGCAAATTATCCTGTCGAGCAACGACACCTGAAGTGATTGCCATCAATGATACCCATGGGCAAATCAATGTTGGACGTATTCACGGCGTCAAGCACGGCGACAAATTGGCGTTATGGCACAATGCTTCCTTTACCGATCAATTTGGTATTTTTCGCACTCAATTAAAGCAAAGCAAAATGGTTTTGACGGTGAATCGCGTCTATGAAAGTGGTTCAGAAATAACCGTTTCACCGCCTGAATTGGCCGCAAGCATACAAATCGGCGACATTGCAACCAAACAAATGCATTAATTTGATATTTTACTTACTCTAAAAAAAGAAAATAGGTATAATCAAAAAAGGACAGAAGTGTTTATTTCTTCTGTCCTTTTTATATTTTGATACCTTTGCTTCCATAGCTCAACAGGATAGAGCAGTCGCCTCCTAAGCGATCGATCGGGGTTCGAGTCCCTGTGGGAGCGCCATTCAACATTCATCTTTGCCCTCCTCCCGTTATTTAAAAAATACGCGTCTTCTTTTTTTAAAAGATCTTTTTTTAAGAAAAAAGGCTTTGCGTAAACAAAGCCCTTCAATTCAAGATCTCAACTTAAATACTTCTTTTTACACGCATCCTCTTAAATTAACTCCATTTTTTAAGCGAATCTGGCGTATCAAGCCGCTCTAATTGAATCAAAAATCACTGCGCTTCGCGATCAGCAATAAACGCCAAAGCTTTTTCAATGCGCTTTACCACTCGCGCTTTTCCAAGGAGCTGCATAACCGCATCCACGGAAGGAGATTGCCCTTCACCAGTGACGGCTACGCGAAGTGGCATCCCCACTTTCCCCATCCCTACATTTAATTCAGAACAGGTTTCTTCAATCACATGGTGTAGATTTTCTGTTGTCCAATTCTCAAGTGCATTGATCTTTGTCAAAGCCAATTGAAGGGCTTCTTTGGCCACTGGACGCAAATGTTTTTTCGCAGCCTCTGGATTAAAAGAATCAAAATCTTGATAAAAATAACGGCTTTGCTCTGCCAGTTCACACAAGGTATTGCAACGCTCAGCAAGCAATTGGATCACCGCACAAATATCCGGGCCCTTCGAAAGGTCAATCTTTCTTTGATCTAAGTGCCATTGTAAGTATGTGGCGACATGTTCAGGAGAAGCGGATTTCATATAATGGTTGTTTAACCAGCGCAATTTGTCTGTGTTAAACGCAGAAGCGGATTTACTGATGGACTCCAATCGGAAATGATCAATCATTTCTTCTTTAGAGAATATTTCTTGATCGCCATGTGACCATCCTAAACGCACTAAATAGTTCAAAAGCGCTTCAGGCAAATAGCCATCGTCACGGTATTGCATCACACTGACCGCGCCATGACGCTTTGAAAGTTTTGTTCCATCATCCCCTAAGATCATGGAGCAATGTGCAAATTGAGGCACTTTTGCACCGAGGGCATTGTAAATGTTAATTTGGCGCGGAGTGTTGTTGATATGATCTTCTCCACGAATGACTTGGGTGATTCCCATGTCTAAATCGTCCACAACAACACAAAAATTATACGTTGGGCTTCCATCAGTACGACGAATAATAAGATCATCTAACTCACTGTTTGAAACTTCAATACGCCCCCGAATATCATCTTCAAAGACAACCGTGCCCTCTTTGGGATTACGAAAACGGATCACATGGGGTGCATCAAGGGCCACACCGGTATTCGCTTCAATAATTAGTGGATGAGTCGCTTCATAGCGAGGCTTCAAACCTGCCGCCATTTGCCCTTCACGGATCTCGTCTAAAAGCAATTTAGGCGCATAACATTTATACGCTTTATCTTGTTCAAGAAGCTGGTCTATCACTTCATTGTACCGTTCGAAACGTTTTGTTTGATAATAAGGACCTTCATTCCACTCAAGTCCAAGCCATTTCATTCCTTCAATGATCGCATCAATGGCTTCTTGTGTTGAACGTTCAAGATCGGTGTCTTCAATACGAAGAACAAATTCCCCTTTTTTATTTTGAGCGTAAAGCCAAGCATAAAGAGCGGTACGCGCTCCCCCGACATGTAAAAATCCGGTAGGGCTGGGGGCAAAACGTGTTTTAATTTTCATTTTATTCCTATTTCTTTCATGCGGGGATGAACGCTATACCCAGAATATTTGAAGTTGCATGTAGGAAACACGCAAGTCAAACCCTTGAGCATAGGTACACTATGTGATGGGGTAAAACGAGCACATCCAACAAGCAGGGCGCTTCAAAGGCAACGGATATCGATTTTTTAGACTGGCAACATTGTAATCTTTGATGAGGCACTGAACAATCATTGGCGAAAAACAATCCTTAGCAGAATCTCTTTGCTCAGCGCTTTGGAATATGAATATACCCAAGACACTTGAAGATACGCGCTTGCGGCAAACGAGTGAAGGCCCTGAGCATAGATGGACTCTGTGATTGGCATGACCGAGAGCAAGCAACACCCACGCAGTTTCAAAGGCGACGGGTATAAATCAAGAATCAAAAAGACCTTCACCGCCATCTAAAAACGCACAGTTCAACTCAGGCTTTTCAACTCAGGCTTTGCGTTTACCTTGGCAGACCCTCTTCATCTAAAGGAAAAATAATTAAATCTTTTACATATACCGTTTTATTGTCTAAATGTGTGGCACTCATAAACTGAAGCACGTTATCCCCACTTCTTGATGGTGGTGTTTCAAAGATTAGCTCCATTGTCTTCCACTCCTTCTCTACCCTCTGAAGATTAGAGGAAACCATCCTTTTTCCATTAAAAGCAAGATTCACAAACCCCTCTTTTGAGGCTTTTAAACGCATGGATACTTTATATTTTGTATTTGGCTTTAATGCCTCTTTTGGTAATGCTAAAGATATTTTCTCACTTCCTTTTGGCCCAATAAAGTAAGCGGAAGCCTGAGCGCTGCTCAGTTCAACTTTTTGCGTACTCTCAAAGGAGTCCAAATTTGCCATGGATGAGAAAAAAGCAGGCACTCTGACTCTCATTGACATTTGAGGCACCATCGGCATCTCAAGCAAACTTTGCCTCGGATTCCGCCTCACGAATTTTTCAAAATGCCGTTGTGACTCTTCGCTTAATGAAATCTCAAAATGCTCGGGACGATATTCAAACCTCACCCCGTTATGCGTATGATAAAATTTTGAATCAGAAGCTGAATATTCAGGTTTAACAAGGGCTTGAAGCGCATCCGCAATGCTCACTGGAAAGTCTGAGTTTCCAGTTGAAACCTTGAATTCTTCTGCGCTTGAGGGAGCGTTAAAAAGTTTAATGGATGCACATTTTTCATTCACCTCCGCATCGTATGGCGCCCATTGTTGATTGTTATTAATGACTAAATCACCATTGTTAGGGTCTATTTTTGCATAAAGAGAGCTTGTTTGAGGCGTTTCAAATACAATCCGACTTCCTGCTCTTTCCAGCGCTGCGACCTCATCTTTGCTTACAATCAATTCAGATTTGAAGACATCATCTGATTTTCTATCAAGGATGATCCCATGCTCTCCTTTTGCAGGATACGTCTTACCCGGCATCAGGACATTGGCTTGGGAGCTTCCACCCGTTGCGAGGGTTGAAATCATTCTTTCTTGGCCATTATCGGGTAATTTAACAAACACATTTGTTGTTGTTTTTACATTATAAGCTGGCGCTGTTCCTGAATTTTTAACCCTAACAGAGGCTTTTAATATGGCCGCTTGAGTGCTATCAAGAAGTTCCTGATGCGTGTGGCTATCCGATGAATGCGTTTCAATCTCGGTACTGGAACTATAAGCAACCCCGTATTCTAAACTGCTCGTGAATGAGGTATCTGTCAGTGAAAGCTTCACCTCTTGCTTCATCGAAACCGAATGCGTAGAGCCTGTCTGCTCTGTTTTAGATCCCCCCGTCTCTTTCGTATCTGACGTTGTAATCACATCCCAATTTTGAAGCGCAACGTAATCAGGCACAACCACCAAGGAGGGACTGCATGCGACCAAAGGATGCTTTGCCGTATCGGGGACTCCTGAAGGTAATTGGCCTAAGACTTTTTCTCGGTCAGTATAGGGATCCCCTGCACTTCTCGCACTATAAGGGTCTGAAGTGTACTTGGGCTTGCCATTTATCCCCTTATCCCAAGCAATAATTTTATGTTTTTCTACCGTGTATCCCTTTTCTTCCCATTGATCAGGAATACCATCCTGGTCGGTATCAAGTAACGGTTCGTTGGGTGGGGGGGGAGGGTCTGGCTGAGGGGTAAAGTTAAGCTGAGAATGGGAGTGAGGATCTTGGTTCGGGTTCAAATGAGAACTGTGATGCCCAGAGCGACGATGTGTCTTCAAATTCACCGATCGTTTTGTCCTGTGTTTTTTTTCTTTCTCGAAAGGCACATCAAAAGAAAAATCCGTTTTCTTTTGATGGCGATTCGCAGGGCTCGATGCAGAAGAAAGAAAACCTTCAAGATGATGTGTTCCGGTTCGTGGTCTCACACTTACATCTGCACTTGTGTGAGGAGGGAGAACACCAGAAGCAGAGAGAAGAGCTGCAGGGTGCAGCTGAGCAGGCGCCGTGACGCTTCTTGATGCAGTAGAAACAGAATCACTTTCTACGCGCGGAAGGTCTTCTGGACTCATTTGAGCCTCAGATGCGGGTTCGATTCTATGTCTTCCAGAACCAACAGAAGAGGTATTTAATATAGACAGGGCCATTAAGAGCGTCGTCATTTGCCCAGTTGTTGTAATAGCGGGCACAACAGCACCAGAAGCAGGGCGCTCGGCAACATTTCTAATTCTTGCCCTTGCCATGACCTGACGAAAGGCATATGCCTCTCGCGTTCGAGGTGATTCGATGCGATTATGTCGCCCCACTGAACTGCGATGATGAAGCGCTGAACTGCCCCTTGTTGAATTTAATTGTTTCATTCTATTTTCACCAAAAATTCATCCATCACCCTTGTTTAAAACTGAACGTGCAATTCAATCTAATAAAGGCTTTTTCATCTTATCTATCCAAAAAAGCAGAAGATCCAAAGACAATGAACATCGACAGACGATCTGGTTGGCTTCGAGAACACAGCGAACCCCTTCTGTGATTTCACGGCTTCACGGCTTCACGGCTTCACGGCTTCACGGCTTCACGGCTTCACGG
>CAMRBZ010000109.1 GCA_947040595.1 uncultured Enterovibrio sp.
CATAAAAAAAGAGAAAAATGTGCTTTAGAAATACATTCTTTTTGTTAGATTGAATATAAAAAGACAAAAATGACATTTATTTATCAATAATCGCTGTTTTTGATAAACATTCTTCTTCTCTTTTTGCATAATGGATAATTGGTTCAGCCTATCTTCTTTCCTCTGATGTAGAGATTTTCTTTATGTTTCACCCTTTACCGTTATTTATTGGTTTACGTTATCTTCGCGGTCGTTCTGGTGACAAATTTGGTCGTTTTGTGTCTTATATGTCCACTGCTGGCATTGCGATTGGTGTGATGTCCTTGATCGCAGTAATGGCAGTAATGAACGGTTTTGAAGGGCAGTTAAAACACCGAATACTCAATGTGTTACCTCAAGGAGTGATTAACAATCCGCACATTGATTTAGATGAAAAAAAACAATTTCTTCAATGGGAAGGGGTTGTTGGTATGGCCCCTTTCCTCCAAACCGGCGCGGTCTTGCAAAGCCCTGAATCCCTTGGTGCGGGAGTCTTATTTGGCATTGACCCTCAAGCCAATGAACCTGTTCGTGAATTTCTGAAAGAAGGCTCTTTTGATGCATTGGTTCCTAAGGGATACAATTTGGTGCTAGGTCAAAAAAGAGCCATGCAATTGGGCGTCTCTCTTGGAGACAAAGTGCGTGTGATTATTTCGAGTCGAACGCAATTTACTCCTTTAGGGCGCATTCCGTTACAGCGTAACTTTAAGGTGGTGGGAATTTATGAAACGGGCACAGACATTGATGATCAAATGTTTTATACCCACATTGAGGATCTGGCGCGTTTGATGCGTTTGTCACCTTCTAAAAATGCCAGTGTCCGTTTGTTTCTTGATGATCCTTTCGATGTTCAAAGAATTCAAATCTTTGCGAAATTAAATGGTTACGAATGGTCAGATTGGCGGGCTTTTCGAGGGGAGTTATTTCAAGCCGTAAAAATGGAAAAAAACATCATGGGTTTGATGTTGAGCCTGATTATTTTGGTTGCGTCTTTTAATATGATTTCCGCATTGATTATGGTTGTGATGGAGAAAAAATCAGAAGTGGCTATTTTAAATACCCAAGGTATGACACCGGCGTCTGTCGTGGCTGTTTTTGTAGTGCAGGGCGCGAGCAGTGGGATCATCGGTTCGATATTGGGAGGGGGAGCGGGGGTTCTTATTGCAAAAAACATTAATGAAATAATGGCTTTTTTCCAGCTTGACCTTTTAGGTCCTGGGATTGAACTTCCTGTTGTTGTAAAACCGGATCAGGTTCTTATGATTGTTCTTTCCGCGATTGCACTCAGTTTTATTGCAACCTTATACCCTTCAATTAAGGCTGCGTCTGTTCGACCTGCTGAGGCCCTACGTTATGAGTGATCTTTTATTGTCGTGTTCTGCCCTTAAAAAAAATTATCAAGAAGGCCAATTTGAAACAGCGGTGCTCAAAGGCGTCTCTTTTTCCATTGATAAAGGCGAGCTTGTGGCCATCGTTGGCGCTTCCGGCTCAGGTAAAAGCACCTTGCTTCATATTCTTGGGGCGCTTGATTTACCGAGTTCTGGTTCTGTTTGTTTTAATGGTCAAGATCTTCTTGTTATGCGGCCCACAGAGCAAGCCAATTTGCGTAATCAACACATCGGTTTTATTTACCAATTTCATCATTTATTGGCTGATTTTAGCGCCTTGGAAAATGTGGCCATGCCGTTATTGATTGCAGGAATGAAAGCGTCAGAAGCAAAGTGCCGTGCACAAGAGATCTTGAAAGCGGTGGGCCTTTTGCAACGAGCAGCCCATCGGCCCTCTGAGCTTTCAGGAGGAGAGCGTCAACGTGTTGCGATTGCGAGAGCCGTTGTGAATCGCCCTTCTTTGGTGTTGGCGGATGAACCGACAGGGAACCTTGATCATAAAACAGCCATTGATATTTACGATTTAATACGAAGCTTGAATCAAGAATTTAATATGGCGTTTTTGGTGGTGACACACGATGAATCTTTGGCTCAGAAAATGGATCGGCGTTTGAAGATGATGGACGGTGTTTTTGTTCAAGGGACAAAAGAAAAAGAGATCCTCTTATGAGTTTTCCTTTGTCTTTATTTATTGGACAACGTTTCAGTAAAGGAAAGAAGAGAAACCGTTTTGTTTCTTTTATTTCTGTTTCTTCCATGATCGGTATTTCTGTGGGGGTCATGGTGATCATCATCGGTTTATCGGCTATGAATGGTTTTGAAAATGAATTAAACAATCGCGTTTTGTCTGTGATCCCACATGCGCAATTAGAAGGGGTGAATGCGCCCCTGACTTCTTGGAAAGAGATGCAAGAAAAAGCCCATTTAAACCCGCGAGTGAAAGCCACGGCCCCGTATGTTTTGTTCACGGGTTTATTGGAAAGGGGTGCGAAAATCCAACCCGTTCAGTTTCGAGGGATTGACACGAAAGCCGAGTCAAAATTGAGCACGATTGAAAAGTATGTTTTAGACGAGGGTTGGTCTGCTTTAAAACCGGGACAGCATGCCGTTATTTTAGGGAAAGGCATCGCTGATGCGCTGGGCGTGAAAACAGGGGATGTATTAACAGCCTTGCTTCCTCCTTCTAATCCGACATTAAAGTTAATGGCTTTGACTCGTATTCGTTTAAATGTGGTCGGCATCTTAAATTTGGCAGGCCAAATGGATCACGTTTTAGCTTTGATCCCGCTTGAAGACGCACAAGATTATTTGAAGATTGACAACGGGGTTTCGGGTTTGGCCTTGACCTTCTATTCTCCGTTAGAGGCCGCTTCGATTGTGCGTGAAGTCGGGATGACACTGAAAGAACATGTGTATTTAAAAAATTGGACGCAAGAGTATGGCTATCTACATAGGGACATCCAAATGGTTAGGATGATTGTGTACATTGTGATGGTCTTGGTTATCGGTGTTGCTTGTTTTAATATTGTCTCAACCTTGATGATGGCGGTAAAAGACAGGGCGGCGGACATCGCGGTATTGCGGACAATGGGAGCAAAAGACAGCCTCATTCGTTCTATATTCATTTGGAATGGATTATTATCCGGTATTTCAGGTGGACTCATCGGCTCTGTGGCTGGCGGCGTGATCAGCTTATACTTAACCGATTTAGTTCAATTTTTAGAAGGTGTGACAGGGGATAAATTCATTTCTGGAGACGTCTATTTTGTGGATTTTTTACCCACACAAGTCTATTGGTCTGATATTTTTGTGGTCTCCATGACGGCGCTTTTATTGAGTTTGTTGGCGACCTGGTATCCTTCAAAAAGAGCGTGTCAGTTACAACCGGCGTTTGTATTGAGCGCAAGATAACCCAAAGAACACGCGCATAAAAAAAGCCCCCGATGAAAACGGGGGCTTTTTTTATGTGTTGGAAGTGTTGTTTTTACTTTTAAATTTAGACAAGCGAAAGCGGCGTTTTTTCCAGCTTCGTGCCACAGAATAGCGCCACATGGCTTGAACAGAAAAATAACCTAAAAGCGAAAAGAAAACAGAAAAAATAAGGCAACCAAGCAAAAACGGCGGTGCGATTTGGCCCATTTGATTTAACAAAAAATCCCAAGTTAGTTCAAACTTAAAGTCATGTTCTGCGCTGTTTAAAATGCAGGCCCCAAGTTTATAGGTTCCATAAAAAATGATGGGCATGGTGATAGGGTTGGTAATCCAAACCAGTGCAATAGACAGTGGAAGGTTCACACTGAATAAAATCGCTAATCCTGCTGCCATAAGCATTTGACTTGGAAGGGGCACAAACGCCATAAAAAGTCCAACCGCAAAGGCACCTGAAGCGGATCGTCGATTTAAACACCACAGATTTGGATCGTAAAGAAATTTGCCAAAAACAGCCAAGGCTTTTTGTTTACGGATTTCATCGTGTTTTGGAAGATATCGATTAATAAATTTTTTTAACATAAGGATTCATTTCACATGAAGCAGAATATAAGGTGAAAATATTGTTCGGTATGGTTCTGGCGCTCATCACTCATCCATGGTGGCCGAGTTTGCCTGATTTTACCTTATTGTTCGGCGTATTGCTTTTATTCACATTGACTCGATCCAGTAATTCGTTTTATCTCATTGGAGTGTTAATAGGCGCCCTTTTAGTTAGCAGTGCTGCGCATTTATTTTATCAAAAAAGCAGCACTGCGCTTTCTGTAGAGACCGATACTATCATAGCAGGAAAAGTTAACAGTCTTTTTATCTCAAATCATGAACAAACGAGAATACTCTTTGAAATTGATTCCATTCAAGGTCAAAAGCTGGACCCTTTAAGAACCTTTAATGCCAGCCTGTATTGGCGAACAAAAGAGCCCATAAAACAAGGTCAGCGTTGGGCACTGACGGCAAGGCTCAGAGAGCCTTATGGGCGTGTGAATGAAGCGGGTTTTGATGCGGAAACTTATTATCTTTCTCGTCACATTCATGCAAAAGGCAGCGTGCTTTCTTCTCAACTTTTAGACGCTTCTGTTTCTTTTCGTCAAACCCTGTTTGATCGTGTTTATTTACAAATAAAGTCCTTTCCTTCAGCGCGTTTCTTGGTTGCTTTGGCTTTTGGAGAGCGCGTTTTTTTAACGCAAGATGATTGGACTGCTTTGAGAAACACAGGCTTAGCGCATCTTCTTGCCATATCGGGCCTTCATATTGGGTTGGCTTTTCTTTTTGGGTGGACCTTGAGTCGGGGCCTCCTTGTCTTTTTTTCAAGATCAGACCGTTTATTATATTGGCCACTTTGGATTGGCTTAATGTGTGCGTTGGGTTATGCGTGGGCTGCAGGATTCTCACTGACAGCGCAACGGGCACTGATTGCTCTCTTTGTGTTTAGTTTGATTCGCCAAAAGGGATACAGTATGGGCCCTTTTCAGGTCTTTTTTTTGGTGCTCAGTGCGGTGCTGATCCTGGATCCTTTTTCTGTTTTTTCGGCCAGTTTTTGGTTGTCTTTTTGGGCCGTATTGATTCTTTGTACCCTGTCTCTTTTTCCTTTGGCTCCTTCTTCTTTGTCTTCTCTATCTTCTGTGCCGCTTCGCTCTGTGGCGAAAGTGAAACACTTTTTTTTGTCACTTTTTAAGATGCAATGTTTTTTAGCCATTGGTATGTTTCCCATGATGTCTGTTTGGTTTGATGGTTTGAGTGTGGGGGGCTTTTTTTTCAATTTAGTGGCGGTTCCATTGGTGAGCCTTGTCACGGTTCCTCTGATTTTATTGTCTTTGATTTTCTCTCCTTTTTTTAATCCTCATGCTCTTTGGTTTTTGGCTGATCTCTCTTTGAGGCCTCTGTTATGGCTTTTGGGGAGCATGGATTCAGGTTGGCTGCCTGTTTCTTCTTTAAGTGACTTGTTTCCTCTTATTTTTGTATGTGTGGCTTTTGTATTTTACCTTCTCAAAAAGGCGCAATATCCTGCTCTTTTTGGGGTGTTCTTGGTTATTTTTGTTTTTTGGAAAACAGAAAAAGTCCCAGAAACCGACTGGCGAGTGGATGTGTTGGATGTTGGGCATGGCCTGGCGGTCTTAATTGAACATCAGGGGGAGGCGATATTGTATGATACTGGGGGAGCGTGGGGGAAAGGAAGCATAGCACAAGGGGTGATTGACCCGATATTGAAAGCGCGGGATCTCACACTTGATGGGCTTATCCTCAGTCACAATGACAATGATCATGCAGGCGGCGCGGCGTGGTTACGACAGACATGGAAACCGAATTGGGAGCGCACTGCTCAAATAAATCAGGGGTTTCCATGTGTAAAAGGGGAATCATGGGATTGGCATCATTTGAATTTCGAGGTCTTGCACCCTGAAAAACGCGTGATGGATCCAGAAAATGAAGATTCTTGTGTGATCCGGGTTTTTGATGGAAAACACGCCCTGCTCCTCACCGGCGATCTGCCAAAAAAACAGGAAAGGGCTTTGATTGAAGAGGGGGCACTCATCGAAGCGGAGGTGCTTCTTGTTCCGCACCATGGCAGTAAAAGTTCCTCTTCTGAAGCCTTTCTTTCCGCTGTGCGTCCTGAGATCGCCATCGTCTCTGCAGGGCGATATACCCCTTGGAAATTGCCGCATCCCGAGATTTTTGAACGCTATAAAAATCAAAACATTGCTTGGTATGATACCGCCAAACAAGGGCAAATCAGCGTGAGGTTTTCAAATTATGGCTGGAAGGTTTTGAGTCAACGTTTCGATTTGGAACCTTTTTGGTATAGGAAGATGTTTGGTCCCCCCATAAGAAAAGAGTAGAATACGGGCAAATTGCAGAAAGATAAGCATTTCAAATGACTCATTACCAAGATAAAAGCACCTGGGAAACCTTTAAAAAGCTTTGGCCTTATATTGCGGATTATAAATTAGGTTTGGTGGTCGCCATCCTTGCTTTGGTGGTTAACGCTGTCAGCGACACCTTGATGCTTTCGATGTTAAAACCCCTGCTTGACGAAGGCTTTACTTATGACGCGGTGGAAAGTAATTTCCTTAAATGGATGCCTGTTTTTCTTCTTGCATTGATGCTATTGAGAGGGATCTCGGGGTTTGTTTCTGCTTATGGTTTGTCGTATGTCTCAGGAAAAGTGGTGATGGTCATGCGACGTCGCATGTTTCGCCATTTTATGCATATGCCCGTCAGTTTCTTTGATCAAGAATCTTCGGGCGCTTTATTGTCTCGCATTACCTATGATTCCGAGCAAGTGGCCAATGCAACCAGTGGGGCCTTGGTGAGCTTAGTGCGAGAAGGGGCCTCTATTTTAGGCTTGATGGTCTTGATGTTTTACAACAGCTGGCAGTTATCCGCTATTTTACTCTTGATAGCGCCCATTGTGGCATGGGCTATCGCGATTGTCTCTAAGCGTTTTCGTAAAATATCAGCGCACATGCAAGACGCCATGGGCTCTGTGACCACGTCGGCTGAACAAATGCTAAAAGGCCATAAAGTCGTCTTGAGCTTTGGTGGGCAAAGCATTGAAACCGCTCGATTTGATGCGGTCAGTAACCAAATGCGCCAGCAAACGATGAAATTGGTTTCAGCCCAAGCCATTGCCAATCCTGTCATTCAACAAATTGCCTCTCTGGCTTTGGTCGCAGTGCTTATTTTGGCAAGTTCAGACAGCATTCGAGAAGATTTAACCGCGGGAACCTTTGCGGTGGTTTTTGGCGCCATGTTTGGTTTAATGCGCCCTTTAAAAGCGTTAACCAATGTCACCTCTCAATTTCAACGGGGTATGGCCGCGTGCAATAGCTTGTTTGAAATGATGGACATGAAAACAGAAAGAGACAATGGGCAATATACTGTCCCTCGCGTGGAAGGCAAGGTGACCGTTTCAAACCTTGTGTTTACTTACCCAACAAAAGAAACTCCCGCCCTAAAAGGGATCAGTTTTGAGTTGCCCGCAGGTAAAACCCTGGCTTTGGTGGGGCGCTCAGGATCTGGAAAAAGCACCATCGCCAACCTGATGACCCGCTTTTATAACCTGGATAAAGGGGATATTTTGCTGGATGGGATCTCGATAGAAGATTACGTTTTAAGCAATTTAAGGGATCACATTGCCATTGTTTCTCAAAATGTGCATTTGTTTAATGACACCATAGCAAACAACATTGCGTATGCCGCAGCCGATAAATACAGCCGCGAAGAAATAGAACATGCTGCAAAATTGGCTTATGCGTATGATTTTATTGAGGCGATGGATCAAGGTTTTGATACGGTGATCGGTGAAAACGGGGTGAGCTTGTCTGGCGGACAACGTCAACGCATTGCGATTGCTCGGGCTTTGTTACGCGATGCCCCTGTGCTCATTTTAGATGAAGCCACCTCGGCGCTCGATACCGAGTCCGAAAGGGCCATTCAAGCCGGATTAGAAGCCTTGCAAAAAAACCGCACCGTCATTGTTATCGCACATCGACTGTCGACCATTGAAAACGCCGATGAAATTTTAGTGGTGGATGAGGGTGAAATCATTGAGCGTGGAACCCATGAGGCCTTGATAGAAAAAGAAGGGGCTTATGCGCAGCTTTATCGCATCCAATTTGGAGAGTAACGCGTGAGTTTTGTGGAGAAGATATGGTATGGGGATCATCCTGCCACTTGGGCTTTGTCGCCGTTATTATGGCCTTTGGCCTGCCTTTATTCGGCGTTAGGCAAGCGTCGTCGTCACGCGTTTTTATCTGGCGCTTTGGCGGCGTATCGCCCTCCTGTTCCTGTTGTGGTGATTGGCAATATTACCGCAGGCGGCAATGGAAAAACCCCGTTGGTGATTTGGTTGGTTGAGCAATTAAAAGCCCAAGGAATGAAACCCGGCGTTGTTTCACGGGGTTATGGCGGTAAAGCGCCACATTACCCTTATGTGTTGGATGAAAACAGCCTCCCTGAAACCGCAGGAGATGAACCCGTATTCATCCATCAAAGGGCCTGCGTGCCTGTGGCTGTATCCCCAAAGCGAGCAGAGGCTGTGAAAGCCTTGCTCGATTTAGACGTGGACATCATCATCACCGACGATGGTTTGCAACACTATTTTCTTTGTCGCGACATTGAAATTGCGGTCATTGATGGAGAGCGGCGTTTTGGGAACGGGCATTTTATTCCACAAGGTCCATTACGTGAAGGCCCGGAGCGGTTAGACGAGGTGGATTTTATTGTTTGTAATGGAGGGCGCGCGCAACCAGGTGAAATACACATGTCTCTTAAACCCAGTCTCTTTGTGAACCTCAAAACAGGGGAAAAAAGAGCGGCGAACACCTTTTCGAATGCGGTGGCTATGGCGGGCATTGGGAATCCGCAACGTTTTTTTAATACCTTATTGTCTGAAGGGATCTCTTTAAAAAACACGGTGCCTTTTGCCGATCATCACGCCTTTAATTTAAAACAACTGGAAGGCTTGACCCTTGAGGGGGAGGCGCTCTTAATGACAGAAAAAGACGCGGTAAAGTGTCGCGCCTTCATTAAAAAAAAGCCGAGCATTGAACATTGGTGGTATTTGCCAGTGGATGCAATTTTCTCTGAACAAGATACCCTCTTACTTATTGAAACCATTAAAAAAGTGAAGGACAGTTATGGATCACCGATTTCTTGAAATTGTCGCCTGCCCTGTGTGTAAAGGGAAATTGAATTACAACAAAGAAAACGAAGAGCTGGTGTGTAAAGTGGACCGTTTGGCTTTTGCTATCCGAGAGGGGATCCCTGTTTTGTTGACAAGCGCTGCGCGTCATATTTTAGAAGAAGAGGTGAAGACATGAAATTTACGGTTGTGATCCCTGCGCGATATGCTTCAACCCGTTTGCCGGGAAAAGCGCTGGTGGACATTGCTGGAAAACCCATGATCCAATGGGTGCATGAAAAAGCGATGAGATCGGGCGCGGAAAAAGTGATCATTGCCACGGACGATGAAAAAATTGCCACAGTGGCCCGCGGCTTTGGGGCAGAAGTCTGTATGACGGGCAGCCACCATCAATCAGGCACGGAAAGACTGGCTGAAGTGGTTGAAAAATACGCTTTAACGGACGACGAGATCATTGTGAATGTTCAGGGAGACGAACCGCTGATCCCCCCTCGTATTATTCGTCAGGTGGCAGAGAATTTAGCAAAAAATAAAGTGAAAATTGCAACATTGGCCCAATACATTGACAGTGCCGATGATATTTTTAATCCCAATGTAGTGAAAGTGGTAACAGATAAAAATGGGTATGCCCTGTATTTCAGTCGCGCACCGATCCCTTGGGACCGAGTGCACTTCCAAAAAACACCCCCCGAAATTCATCAAGATTTAAAACGTCACATCGGACTCTACGCATACCGTGCGGGCTTTATTAAGACGTACATTCATTGGGCGCCGAGCCCCATGGAGCAGATTGAACTCCTCGAACAATTAAGGGTTCTTTGGCATGGTGAAAAAATGCATGTGGAAGTGGCTTTGGAAGCACCAGGACCCGGCGTGGATACGTTCGATGATCTGGTCGCGCTTCGAAAGTGCCTAGAAGAGGATTCTTCTTTTATTTAAAGGTGAAAAATGAAGGAAGAAAAAATTAAAAATGTTATAACGCCTTCTCTTTTTTTGTTAAACAAATGGTTTTAAAAGAAAATAGCGTTGCACTTGATTCAAAAAATGAAAGGGAAGACTTTCTTGTTTAGGGTCTTTCCTTTATCTTAGCCCTGTCTTGAATGACGGATTTTATTGAATGTGTCATGCATGTTATTATTGCTAACCTAAAGAGGATAAAATCCTTTTTATTATTTGTGCAATCGAGACTTAGAATGAAGACAATTTAAACAAGTGATAAACGGTTTCTATGTAAACAACATTCATCTTGTTTTGGTTCTCTTTTAAGTGATTTTTTTAAAAAAAACACGTTAAGATAAAGATATTTCATCTCTTCTCCTCGTTTGTGTGGGTGTTTTTTTAATTAAATAATGAATATTATTGCCCAAAAGAATTGGCGTTGAAAAATGAGACAAAAAGAGGCTTCATGATCACATGTTTTGTGTGTATTGAAGGCAAAACAGGGTCATTATTTTTCAATAAAAAGAACGACGGGTTTTTATAAAAGGTAATTAAAATGTCTGATGTACCTTCGGCACTGGACACTGCCGTAACCACGCTCACCATCGCCGAACCTTCTGTCAGTGTTTGGCCTTATGTTCTAGGCTCTATTGCGACCCTCATCCTTGCGGGGTATTTTGCTTATAAAGCGATGAGTCGTCCTTCCTTTATCATTAAGCAAATCCGCAGACGCAATAAAAAAGCCATGAAAAAACAGGGCATAGAAACAAGCGAAGCCACGATCGATTTAGATAAATTGCTCAGCGCGATTGAAGTTCATGCCACAAAAAAACGCTTATCAGGCCCTGATACGCTGAAATTATTGATGCCCTTAAATGACCAACGTCGTATTACTTCTGCAAAAGAAATGTATTTAACGATGCAACACATTGCGCGTGATATTGGGGATCAACGTTTGGCTGCAGAGCTGAAAAATAAATCGGCTGGCGTGAAATCAAGTTCAAAATTAATGGCGGGTTTGTTCAAGCGTGCGGGTATTTAATTCTTTTATTTTAAGTTTTTTGCTTTAAAAAACGCCAAAAAGAGTGAAAACACGTATATACCCAAGACAACTTAACGTTGCGCGCCTGCGGCAAGTGAGTGAAGCCCCTGAGCATAGATGGACGCTGTGATTGGGCTGAATGAGCCTAGCCAAACCCACGCAGTTTCAAAGGCGATCGGTATGCCCGTCATCGATGTTTATGCCGGGTTTTTTCTTTTTTATCTCTTCTGTTTTTCCCCGTTCTCTTT
>CAMRBZ010000110.1 GCA_947040595.1 uncultured Enterovibrio sp.
ATTTTACCCGAGTGAATAAATCCTGTTTACCCACTTAAAATTCAAAAGAGCCAAATTAATTTAATTAAAAAAGCACTTTCAACGCTCTAAAATAACAAAGTCCATTTTATATTTATTTTTCTCATCAATCGAATACTCCTCTGAATAAGAAATATTCCAACCTTCTCCCCATTCTGGAAAATAAGTATCTCCATCAACATCAAGGTCAATATGAGTTAAATACAAGCGCGTAGCACGAGGAAGACACTCCTGATAAATGCTACCCCCGCCAATAATAACAACTTCTTGAACACCCTCAAGTAAACGTATCGCCTCATCAATACTCTTTACCCTTTCAACGCCAATCGCCGACCAGTCCGCATTGCGAGTGACGACAATATTACGCCGCCCCGGCAAGGCGCGACCAATGGATTCATAGGTTTTACGGCCCATAATAATCGGTTTATTAAGGGTATTTCGTTTAAACCAAGCAAAATCGGCTGGGAGATGCCAAGGCATTGCATTATTTTTTCCTATCACCCGCCTTTTTGCCATCGCTGCTATCATACTGATTTTCATTTTCTATTCGTCTTTGTCAAAAAAATTTCTTCGAAAATAAAAGAACAGGCTCGCTTTAGCAAGCGTTATATACCCAAGACACTTGAAGTTGCGCGCCTGCAGCAAGTAAGTGAAGCCCCTGAACATAGATAGACGATGTGATTGAGCAGAACGAGCGCTTGGCAACTCCCAGGCACCTTCAAAGGCGACGGGTATAAACAGAGGCAAGACTCAAAAAACACGGTCGCGTTCTACGAAGAGTCCATCTCTGTATCACTTAATCCATTTTGAGATCGGTGTTTTTTACAAAAAAAACGGCTCCATTAAGGAAGCCGCTTTTTAATATAAAACAAGCGTCGTTATACCCGTCGCCTTTGACCTTGTGTGAGTGTTTACCTTGATTCAGCCCAATCACATGGCCTATTCATGCTCAGGGGCTTACTCGCTTTTCGCAGGCGCAGGTCAAGTGTCTTGGATCTAGATATTTTAAAGATCAGTCTTTTACCCAAAATGTATTTGGATGATTGTCCCAATCGTCATCATCATCATCATCGTCGTCGTCCTCTTCTCCTTTTAATTGCTTCTCGTGGTAATCATCCCACTTAAACGCAACCGTTTCTTCTTCAGGCAAGGTTTGAGAGTCTTCTTCAGGCAATGAGGTAATAAACTCCATAAGATCATAAGTTAACTGCTGAGTGTTCCCTTTATTGATTGCTGAAATAGCATAATAAGGTTCATCCCAACCTAAAGCTTCAAGCACACGATCAATTTCAATTTGTGCATCTTCTTCAGACATTAAATCTATTTTATTAAAAACAATCCAACGAGGCTTATCTGAAAGCTTTTCACTGTACTGTGCAAGCTCTTCAATGATGGTGAAAGCACTGTCAACAGGATCTGATTCATCAACAGGCATCAAATCAATCATGTGCAATAAAACACGGCAACGCTCAAGGTGTTTTAAAAAGCGGATACCAAGCCCAGCACCTTCTGCTGCCCCTTGAATTAAACCAGGGATATCTGCGACCACAAAACTTTTATCTTGCGCGACACGCACAACACCAAGGCTTGGGATTAAGGTGGTGAAAGGATAATCTGCCACTTTAGGTTTTGCAGCCGAAACCGCTCGAATGAAGGTTGATTTACCAGCGTTTGGTAGCCCGAGCATCCCCACATCTGCAAGCAATAAAAGCTCTAAGCGTAAATGACGCAGCTCGCCTTTTGTGCCCATGCTTTTTTGTCGAGGCGCACGGTTTACTGATGATTTAAAACGGGTATTACCCAAACCATGCCAACCACCTTTTGCCACCATCACCTTCATGCCGTGCTGCGTGAGATCCGCAATAATTTCGCCCGTATCTTCATCACGGGCGCGCGTTCCCACGGGGACATGAAGCACACGATCTTGACCACATTTGCCCGTACAATTTGCAGCTCGGCCATTTTCACCACGCTCCGCACTGTAATAACGCTCAAATCGAAAATCAATTAAGGTGTTTCGGTTTTCATCTGCCAGCAAATAAACATCGCCGCCGTCTCCTCCGTCGCCGCCATCAGGGCCACCTTTAGGAATATATTTTTCACGACGAAAGCTAACGGTTCCATTACCGCCATCTCCCGCTTCAACGCGGATCACCGCTTCATCTATAAATTTCATTTCTTACATCTCCGCAGTCGAATAAGCTTATGACCTGCTGCACAGAATACGGCACTGCTTACTACAAGGATTGCGCCTAAATAACCCCAGTGATTGAGCGTTACAGGCTCAACGATGCTTGGCCAGAATGAGTGAGCAATATCGACAAACAGTAAGGTAAATAAGGGCGTTAATGTGATTAATGCACTCACCTGCGCGGCCTGCCAACGTGCTAATGCTTCTGCAAAAGCACCATAACCTATCAAGGTATTTATACAGCAAAAAAGCAACATCCCTAATTGTCGAAAATCCATTTGTAAAATTTGTTTCACTTCGGCAAAAGGGGTCAGTAATAAGGTACAAAGCCCATAGACAATCAAAAGAATTTGAGGAGAATTAAACCCCCGCAAAAGACCTTTTTGTGCCAAACCATAAACGACCCACACTAACGCGGCTGCCACTGCCAACAAAATACCCAAGGTATAATCACTGAAACTGGTCAATAACTCGTGTAGACGCTCGTTAAAAAACAGCAATAAGCCGAACAATAAACCAATAACTCCAACCACTTGATATAACGTGAGTTTTTCTTTAAAAACCCAGGCGCTAGCCACGAGAAGGATCACAGGGGCGAGCTGAATAATCACTTGCACAACGGGAGGGCTAAGATATTGTAATGCACTATTAAAAAGTACAAAATTACTCGCAAGTCCAACCGATGCCAGTAAAAAAAGCACCGTTTTTTTTCTATTTAATTCAGAAGGTCGAGGCAGTTGTTTTCGCAAAACTAACCAGACGAAAAGTCCAATAAAAGCGGTAACAAAGCGATACCAAACAATGGTTGCAGGAGACATAATTTCAAGCGCTTGTTTCATCGCTATAGGCAATGCACCCCAAAATACTGCGGTCGTTAATGCCAATAAAGCACCAATTACTGAACTAGACATTCACTTTTCCGAATATAAAAAACCCCGCCGTAAGGCAGGGCTTCAACACAGTATCAAAGCGAGATTACTCAGCTTCAATACTTATGAATTTACGGTTCTTAGGACCTTTCACTTCGAATTTTACTTTGCCATCTGTCAAAGCAAAAAGAGTATGGTCTTTACCGCAACCTACATTCGATCCAGGATGGAACTTCGTACCGCGTTGACGAACAATAATATTGCCTGCCAAAACAGACTCGCCACCAAAACGCTTAACACCTAGACGTTTACTTTCTGAATCACGGCCGTTACGAGTGGAACCGCCAGCTTTCTTATGTGCCATTTATCTCTTCTCCTAAATTAAGCGCTGATGCCAGTTATTTTGACTTCAGTGAACCACTGACGGTGGCCCATTTGCTTACGAGAATGCTTACGACGACGGAATTTAACAATTTTCACTTTGTCGCCACGACCATGAGTAACCACTTCTGCAGTTACTTTACCACCCGTTACAAACGGCGCTCCGACACTGATGTCTTCGCCATTTGCTACTAAAAGAACAAAGTCAAATTCTACCGTTGCACCGGTCTCAACTTCAAGCTTTTCCAAGCGAAGGGTTTGCCCTTCACTGACACGGTGTTGTTTACCGCCACTTTGGAAAACTGCGTACATGGTTTTCTCCGCATTTCCGCACAGCCTACTGCGTTCAAAAAGTGTGCAATGAGGGGTGCGTATTTAATTCATCAATAGGTCGCGAATTCTACGGCAAAAAAGAACGTCTGACAAGGAGAAGATCAAGGCCGTTTCCATCCTGCGAATTCTTTTCAAAGAATCAAAATCAATCAACAGAAAAACGAGACAAACCGCACAGTAAAAGACTTTTTAGAGATATTTTCTGTTCAAAAATGGGAAGGTGGTACCAAAGAAAGAAAGGAAATCAGGATGAAAAAATGACTTAAAAATAGACTTCTTTTTTTCATTCCTCTTTTTGATTACGGAGGCCGTGTTCATGAAAGAAAATTAGTGTACTATCCCATAAAGCGTACAATCACACGCTCAAAAAATAACAACGAAACCTTACTTACTTCTTTTCCTTGGATTTAATTGCATCAATGGATTTTAACCTCATCCAAGCCCTTATTGCCGACGATATGGCGAAAGTGGATAAAAAAATACACGCCCAGCTCGATTCCAACGTCGTATTAATAAACCAACTCGGTTTTTATATCGTGCAAAGTGGTGGAAAAAGACTGCGTCCTATTCTCGTGCTTCTTGCGGCAAACGCCCTCCATTATAAAAGCGATGGACACATTACCGCAGCCGCCTTCATTGAATTTATACACACAGCCACCTTACTTCACGACGATGTCGTTGATGAATCAGACTTACGCCGCGGAAAAGCAACCGCCAATTCCATGTATGGAAATGCCGCAAGCGTGCTCGTTGGCGATTACATCTACACCCGCTCTTTTCAAATGATGACAGAGCTTCGCTCATTAAAGATCCTCGATCTCATGAGCAAGGCGACAAATGTTATCGCAGAAGGAGAAGTCTTACAGCTGATGAAGTGCAATGACTCAACCACCACTGAAGCTGACTATATGCAGGTTATCTACTCCAAAACGGCCCGTTTATTTGAAGTCGCCACACAAATTGGTGCCATTTTAGCGGATGCCCCTGTCGAAATAGAAAAAGCGATGCAAGAGTACGGTCGCTACCTCGGAACCGCATTTCAACTCATTGACGATGTTATGGATTACACCTCTAAAAACAATGAGATGGGAAAAAACACCGGGGACGATCTTGCCGAAGGAAAACCCACCCTCCCCTTGATTCACGCAATGCAGCATGGCAATGAACAACAACGCCTCATGATAAAAAATGCCATTGAAGAAGGGGGCAATCTGGAGATGCTGAATCCCATTTTGGCCTGCATGGAAGAGGTCGGATCCTTAGAATACACAAGAAACAAAGCAACAGAAGAAGCGCAAAAAGCCATTTCGGCGCTATACCCTGTACCTGAATCTCAATATAAAGAAGCCTTAAAATCTCTCGCACTCCTTGCTGTTAACCGAAACAAATAATCGGTTTCTTCTCTCTACTTGGCTTCAATGTCAGGTCGGATTAAAGATAAAGAAGACATTTTGCCATCAAAGCTTAATGTCTGGCATGATCTTCGCGCTAAGGGCTCATATCCCATCATGCGGCAATACAGAAATCTCAAAAGCTGGGTTTACTGCAAAAAAGGTCACTGTTTCAGCTGTTATTTTTTTCGGTTAAAAAACAGACGAGAAATCGATTCTTTAAACAAATAGGGCCCGTTTGGCTTTATTTCCTTAACAGATTCATCGGGTGACAAATCATCGCGTTATCCCTGGCACCGATAGGAAAAACAGCATGTTGTTTATCTTTTTTCCAATCCCTTGTATCCATCACATTGAACAAAACACGGGCCTTTTTCTATTAAGCCAAACCCATCTCTTTTATTTTTTTCACACAAAGCGAAAAGAGCACACAACAAAAAATACCCTCTACAAGATTGAGGGTATTTTATGTTTTCGCTCAGAAAGGCTAAAAATGACGGTCGTTAAAGACGTCTTATTTAACGAAGTCTTCGCCCATCAAAATGTCTGCGCGCAATATCTCAAGCATGTCTTGAAGTGCTTTTTCTTCAAAAGCACTTAAAGGGCCGTGATCTAAAATTTCTTCTATTCCATTTTTACCTAAACGCACTGGCTGCGCGAAGAAACGGGCATATTGACCGTCACCTTCTACATAAGCGCATTCAATCACATTCTCTTCGCCTTGAAGCGCTCGAACTAAAGACAAGCCAAATCGGCATGCCGCTTGTCCCATAGAAAGGGTTGCAGAACCACTTCCGGCTTTCGCTTCAACGACTTCTGTTCCTGCATTTTGTATCCGAGGTGTCAGTGCTGCCACTTCTTCTTCGGTAAATGAAACGCCTTTCACCTGAGACAATAAAGGTAAAATAGTGACACCAGAATGGCCCCCAATGACAGGAACAGACACCTGACTCGGATCTTTCGATTTCAGATCAGCTACAAACGTTTCAGAACGAATGATATCAAGTGTGGTGATCCCAAAAAGACGTTTTTTATCATAAACACCCTTGGCTTTAAAAACCTCTGCCGCAATTGCAACCGTCGTGTTCACTGGATTTGTAATGATACCCACCAATGCTTTAGGACAAACATCCGCGATTTTTTCAGCTAAAGAACGCACAATTCCCGCATTCACGTTAAAAAGATCGGAGCGGTCCATCCCCGGTTTACGGGCGACACCTGCAGAAATTAATACAACATCGGCCCCTTTTAATGCAGGACTTGGGTCTTCACCACAATAGCCTTTGACTGAAACAGGGGTCGGGATATGACTTAAATCAACAGCAACCCCAGGCGTAAAAGGGGCGATATCATACAAAGCCAAATCCGAACCTGCAGGTAAACGATTTTTTAACAACAACGCGAGGGCTTGACCAATCCCACCCGCCGCACCAATCACAGCTACTTTCATTTCTTTCTCCTTTGTAATTTAAGGTGAATATGAATTTTCGGGTTCATTTAACATTTAAGATACCTACCATATACAGAAACAGACAAGCACACCAGTATAATGACCAGTCAAACCTCTCACTTTTTCTTTTCTGCTAAATAAAAGAAAAGTGATAAAACGGACATTTTACCTTCTAAGGCGTTGCTCCTCGTAGAAGGTATATGCAAAAATAGTTCATCTTGAGACCATGATTGAAACTTAATTTATGAGCCATTCAGACAAACAAAACTTACTCCTGAAAGCATTTAAAGCAATCTTAAAAGAAGAAACATTTGGATCTCAAGGTGAGATTGTCGATGCACTAAAAACGCAAGGCTTTACCAACATAAACCAATCCAAAGTCTCTCGTATGCTCACCAAATTTGGTGCGGTGAGAACACGAAATGCAAAAATGGAAATGGTCTACTGTCAATCCGCAGAGCTTGGCGTTCCGAACACCCGAAGCTCCCTCGAAGAATTGGTGCTTGATATCGATTACAACAGCGCACTCGTTGTGATCCACACAGGCCCAGGGGCCGCACAATTGCTCGCACGTTTGCTTGATTCTCTCGGTAAGGCAGAAGGTATTTTGGGCGTTGTCGCGGGAGATGACACCATTTTTATCACGCCTTCTCGCACCACTTCAACAGACATCTTGTTTCAGGTGGTATGTAAATTATTTAATTTTAAACGTTGATATACCCAAAGTAATTGAAGATGCGTGCAGGCGAAAAGCGAGTGAAACTCCTGAGCATCGATGGACTCGGTGATTGGGCTTCGCGAGCGTAGCCAACACCCACGCAGCATCAAAGGCGACGGGTATACAAAACCAAAGATTTGAAGATGCGACTAACAAGCCTGCATCTTCAAAAAGTAAAAGGAAAAAGCAGCATAAAAAAACCACCTGTGAAAACCGATGGCGCAAACAAAAATGACTCACTCCTAAGAAGAGTATCCCCAACGTCCACTTAACAAATGTGGGACCTCAAGATGATCTAATACACGCGCGACCATAAAATCCACAAGATCCTCTATCGACTGAGGCTGATGGTAAAAACCTGGCGCGGCGGGCATGATTGTCACACCCATTTTCGAAAGCTTGAGCATGTTTTCAAGGTGCAAGGTTGAAAAAGGCGTTTCACGGACCACCAGCAAAAGCTGCCCTCTTTCTTTTAAAACCACATCGCTTGCACGCTCAATTAAATTGTCAGACATTCCATGCGCAATCGCCCCCAGTGAACCCATAGAGCAAGGGCAAACAACCATTTTTTTCGGCGCACTCGAACCCGATGCCACGGGGGAAAACCAGTCTTCTTTTGTGCATATCGTCATTTTTTCGGTAGAGACATTCAGATGTGTCGACAAGAGCGCTTTTGCCGCCCTTAAATCAGAAGGGAGTTTTAATCCTTCTTCTGTGGCCAAAACCACCTTTGCAGCCGAAGATACCAGCAGGAAAACCTCG
Organism: uncultured Enterovibrio sp.; assembly: GCA_947040595.1. Classification (GTDB taxonomy): domain Bacteria; phylum Pseudomonadota; class Gammaproteobacteria; order Enterobacterales; family Vibrionaceae; genus Enterovibrio. Next base: position 8,114 of record CAMRBZ010000110.1, read on the forward strand.
TATTCAGCCTTCAAAAGACAAGCTAAAAGCCGCAAGCCATAAGGCGCACCGGAAGCCCCAGTCCAAGCCAAAGTAATGCGCTTGTCTGTTTTAGACTGATTGTTTCTCATTGTTTTTTTGATATCCTTTTTCTAGCGCCACTTTCAGTTTCTCGTGAATCCCTCCAAAGCCCCCGTTACTCATCACCAAAATAAGGTCATCCATTTGGGCTTTTTGAACAAGCGCGCCAACCAAAGCGTCAATATCATCAAAATGATAAGCGGGTGCTTTACATTCCTGCGTTATCTCTTGCACTGACCAACAGATGTTGTCAGGTTGCAGTAAAAAAACAAAATCAGCACAATCAAGAGAGGGGGCAATTTCTTTTTTATTCACCCCTGATTTCATCGTATTAGAACGAGGCTCTAACACTGCAAGGATACGTCGAGAGCCCACTTTCGCTCGAAGTCCTTCAAGGGTTGTTTTGATGGCCGTTGGGTGATGAGCAAAATCATCATAAACAGTGACACCTGCAAACACGCCTTTATGCTCAAGACGTCTTTTTGCATTAATAAATCGCCCCAGAGCCTCACAAGCAAGAGAGGGGAGCACACCCACATGACGGGCCGCTGCAATGGCCATCAAGGCGTTATTCAGATTGTGCTCTCCAATTAAATTCCATTTCACATGCCCAACATTGACCCCATCAAGCCAGACATCAAATTCGCTGCCATCCGGTTTCGAAGCATCCACTTTCCACTGTGCGCCTTTCCCTGTCAGCTCTAATTCACTCCAACAACCTTGGAATAAGGTTTCTTGTACATTTTGATCCTCTAAAGGCGCAATAATACGCCCAAGCCCAGGAACAATACGCACCAAATGATGAAACTGCCGTTTGATAGCATGAAGATCATCAAAAATATCAGCATGATCGAATTCAATGTTGTTGATGATCAGGGTATTCGGCTTGTAGTGAACAAATTTAGAACGTTTATCGAAAAAGGCACTGTCATATTCATCCGCTTCAACCACAAAGAAATCACTTTCTCCAAGGCGCGCTGATACATCAAAATTCCCAGGGACGCCTCCGATAAGAAAACCGGGCTGATAACCACACGCGTCTAAAATCCAGCTCAACATGCTCGCTGTTGATGTTTTACCGTGCGTCCCTGCTACCGCAAGTACCCAACGCTTTTTAAGCAAAAACTCATGAAGCCAAGCGGGGCCTGATGCATAATTTAATTGGGTATTGAGCACGTGTTCTACGCATGGATTTCCTCGGCTCATTGCATTTCCAATCACAACAAGATCAGGCGCTGGGGTCAATTGACTAACATCAAATCCTTGAATAATTTCAATTCCATGAGACTCTAACAAGGTGCTCATTGGGGGATACACATTGGCATCCGATCCCGTCACTCTGTGTCCAAGTTGCTTCGCTAAAAGAGCCGCCCCTCCCATAAAGGTGCCGCAAATTCCTAAAATATGTATATGCATAAATGTCCGTTGGTGAAAAAAAAGGCGAAATTAGAAAGGCGTCCATAAACATGTTTTCATATCAAAGGCGTAGTACATAAACAAAACTTCATTACCCATAAAAAAATAAGCCTCTAAACTTCTAATAAATTGATTTTATTTTCTTTCTCATTTTTTGCGTTTCACTTTCATCGACGTTAAAAATGCCACTTTCGACCCTGTATGAAGTACTGCTCTTTTAACGCATTTTATACCAGAGATTAAAAGGAACTGAAATGTCCAATATCCGCACTCTTGGCGAATTCATTATTGAAAAACAATATGATTATCCACACGCCAGTGGAGAGCTCAGCTCTTTGCTTTCTTCTATTCGTTTGGCCGCAAAAGTCGTCAACTGTGAAATCAATAAAGCCGGGCTCGGTAATATCACAGGAAGCGTTAACAAAGAAAATGTACAAGGAGAAATACAACAAAAATTAGACGTCTATGCCAATGAAAAATTCAAAGCCGCGATGGCCGCGCGAGATCAAGTCTGCGGCGTCGCAAGCGAAGAGGAAGATCATGAAGTTATTTTTGATTCTGAGCTAGGGCGCAATGCTAAATATGTGATCTTAATGGACCCATTAGATGGCTCCTCTAACATTGATGTCAATGTGTCTGTCGGAACCATTTTTTCTATTTACCAACGTTTGTCTCCTTTAGGGGAAGCGGCTAATATCCACGATTTCCTCCAACCCGGACACAAACAAGTGGCGGCAGGCTATGTCATTTACGGTTCATCGACCATGCTGGTTTATACCACAGGCAATGGCGTTCATGGCTTTACCTATGATCCCTCCATCGGCACATTTTGCCTTTCACATGAAAACATGAGAACACCACAAGAAGGGAATATTTACTCTATTAATGAAGGAAATTACATTAAATTTCCACAGGGAATAAAAAAATACATCAAATATTGTCAAGAAAATAACCCCGAAGAAGGTCGCCCTTATACATCACGCTACATCGGATCTCTTGTCTCTGATTTTCATCGGAATCTACTTAAAGGCGGTCTTTACCTTTACCCCAGCACCGCTGCCTATCCCCTTGGAAAGCTCCGTTTACTCTATGAATGCAACCCCATGGCCTTTATCATTGAGCAAGCCGGTGGAAAAGCCTCTGATGGAACAAAACGCATACTCGACATTGTTCCAAGCGAGCTCCACCAACGAGTCCCCTTTTTTATAGGCTCAACACAAATGGTCATTAAAGTGGAATCTTTTCTAAAAGAATATCCAGACCCTTTCTCCTGAACGCAGAGAATGAGCGCGCCTAAAATCCCGCCTCCCCTTTTGAAGCTGCATCAAAAAGCACATCAACAAATTCATAAACGCTTCATCCTGCATCAAGAACAGAGCCAAGTTCCATGCCACATCAAAAAGAACGAAGCCAGATCAAAAAACGCCCTCAATATACAGCGAGGGCGTTTCATCACATCTCTTTTTCATTGAACAAATAACGCGACACTCAAGGTTATTGCGTTATTTTACGACTTCGGCTTCGGCGGCAGCGTCGGCTTCG
>CAMRBZ010000111.1 GCA_947040595.1 uncultured Enterovibrio sp.
AAAGGCTTAAAGGCTTAAAGGCTTAAAGGCTTAAAGGCTTAAAGGCTTAAAGGCTTAAAGGCTCAAAGGCTCAAAGGCTCAAAGGCTCAAAGGCTCAAAGGCTCAAAGGCTCAAAGGCGAGACGATATACCCAAAGAAATTGAAGATGCGTGTACGCGGCAGGCGAGGGAAACTCGTTACTGTTTTTTTTTGCACGTATTTTTATCAAAACAAAAACAATATCACTACATTTCACAATAAATAATCCTTCAGCATCTAAATTTATAAAAGAAATTTTATTTATCTTAATGATTTGATTTTTGACGATGTGTTTAAAGCTGAAGATTCAAAGATGGATTGAATAAGAACGATGTGATTCTTTTTCAAATTGATTGCCAATATTTACGGATTTTCAAAGGCAACGGGCACCTCTTATGTAGCCGTATTGGGAGTTTTAGAAATGCCAAGGATTTCAATAAATAACTTCATAAGAAGCCCCTTAATTGGGAGCGTAAAATCCGTTGCGACGTCGAAAGCTAAAATGGATTTCTCTCGCATCAGTTCAACCTACCAAATGCCAAGCACCTTCTTATTAAATCAAGAACAAACTCACAACAGAGAAAACGCTTTCTTCCATACATCTCAAAATGGAAATAAATTTATGGAAGGCCTTTTCCCAAAAGGCATTGATATTTCTTCTGCTACATCTCAATTAAAAGAAATATTTACGGCATTACAAAAAAATAATTCTGAAAATACAATTACAGTGCAAGAAAATAAAACTGAAGTGAAAGAAAGCATAATTAAAACGCAAGAAAAGATAATTAAAGTGCAAGGAAATATAATTAAAGCGCAAGAAAATGAAAATACGGACGTTTCTCAATTTGATATTATTTCAAATCGGAAATTATCTGCTCCAAATTTGGATGAAACGGTTAAGGTGGATCATTCTGCTAAACAGAGACGATTTTCTGCTCCTTTACCTGTGATTAAATTTGAAAATACGGAAAAAAACAATAAATTAAACGAAAGCTCTAAAATTTCAAAAGTAGAATTGATAGGGAATGCATTTTCTGCAGAGAAGTTATTGTTTAGCGAATCACTTCAAAAAACGGCAGATAAATATGGCGTCGTGATAGGACTTCGCTATCCCAGTGAATTAGGACAAATACATTTGAAAGAGGGATTTCCCACAAAGAATTTCCACGTGAAAGCCAAATCGAGTTCGACAGGACCTACTGCAGGTTTTATTGCTGAAAATCCAAAATATTCAAAAGTGCCTTCATCACGCTGGGAAAAACAAGAAAGTTATATCAAAGACGCTTTAAGTAAAGGATCTGAGCTTGTTGATTTGTCATTAAATCAAGTGCAAATCGATCATGCCCTTGATAATGGGGCCATGATAAAAATAAATGAAAATCTCTTTGTCGCAACCTACTATGATGAAAAAGTTATTTTCAGTATTTCACCACCTGATAATATTGTTAGAGAATTGGATGGAAGCCCTGTAAGAGTTTTAACAAACCCACCAGAAAGCGATGGCTACGAATCCATTAAAAAACCAATAACCGCCGATTATGATTTATTTTGTATTGTGCCTAAAACGAATCAAAGCGTTAATTTAAGGCCTTTGAGTGTTGGAAATAAAGTCATTAAATTTAATGAGAAAAATAAAAGCGAAGCGATTTTAGGGAAAGAAAACGATTATATTAATTCCGGGGGTGTTTCTGCATTTCATAAAGCCCGACAAGTTTTTCTGGAACCCAAAGGAAATCCAGATGCTTTAGACAAAGACAAAGGCAATTTGCATTTTTTTGCGGATGTGCTCATCAATGATATAAATAAAAATGTGAAAGAAGAAGGCTTTCAAGGTGGAAAGCTGGTTTGGCATGGAGAAGAAATCGCGAATCCCTATAGTGAAGGATTTGATCCTGCAGACAAGCCTGTTTTTTTTATTCCAAAACAGGATCCGCAACAAGTTCAAACAAAAGAAGAGTTACGCGCATTTTTTGATGAATTAAGAAATGCGGGTTTTGCACCAGATAAAAATCTTCGGTTTGATATTTAATTTCTTTTATTTTCTGTTTTTCTTTCTCAATGTATATATATCCAAGGCACTTGAAGATGCGCGCTTGCGGCAAGCGAGTCAGCTTTTGAGCATAGGTCTTCTGTGTGATTGGGTTGAAGGAGCCTAGCCAAAACCCACGCAGCTTCAAAGGCGACGGGTATACAGCTTCAATGACGTCTTGTATACACTGAACGCGATAACCTGAATTTCTGCACTTCAAGATCTTGTGATGTCCCGCCTTTGTCTTTCAAAAATCAAGTATTATACCAATCCCATTCAATCGTTAAGCCCCAAGAATGATCAAATGTTTATACCCAAGACACTTGAAGATGCGCGCCTGCGGCAAGCGAATGAAGCTCCTGAGCATAGATCTACTCTGTGATTGGGCTGAATGAGAGCTGCCAGCATCCACGCAGCTTCAAAGGCGACGGGTATAGGGTTAGCTATTTGTTCTCCTCCTGATTAAAAAGCAAATTTTGGTTGTTGAGTGTGTTTTTTTTGCCCAATCGGTTCTTTGTGCTCAAGATACCGCTTTTTGCAAGAATGAAAGGAAAAATGACGCTTTTATAAAAAAGGAAGATGTCTGTAAAGTGTTCTTTTTATGACTAGAATTGAACTTTGTAGAAGATAGAAAGTCTTTTAAGTTATACATTAAATAGAGTGCACTAAAAAAAGCAAATGATTGAATTAAATATTGTTTCAAAGGAGTTGTGAATGTTTAAATCGTTTTTTCTTGATAAACGCTGGTTTCATTGGTCAATTTTAGGATCTGCTTTAATTTTGTATGTAACCTGGTATAAAGTAGAAATTGACGTCAAGGTCAATGAATGGTTCGGATCCTTTTATAACTTGGTTCAAAGTGCACTTTCTACACCCAACTCGGTCTCTTTTGAAACTTTTTTAAGTGAATGTATTAAATTTTTCAATATTGTTTCTGTTTATATTATCGTTGCTGTGTTACTTGATTTTTTTGTGCGTCATTTTGTTTTCCGCTGGCGTACAGCCATGAATAATTATTATATGTCCAATTGGAATAGAATTAATCACGTTGAAGGTGCATCACAACGGGTTCAAGAAGACACCATGCGCTTTGCGCGGATTGTTGAAAGTTTAGGTGTGAGCTTTATGCGCTCTTTGATGACGTTAATTGCATTTCTCCCCATACTTTGGACTTTGAGCGAAAATGTAACAGAATTACCTTGGATTGGGGTTGTTGATCATTCTTTAGTTTATTTGGCGATTCTTTCTGCTCTTTTTGGGACGGTATTACTTGCGCTTGTGGGCATTAAATTACCGGGCTTAGAATTTAAAAATCAAAAAGTAGAAGCTGCATATCGTAAAGAACTTGTTTTTGGTGAAGATCAAACAGAACGTGCAGAGCCTGAAACCATCAGTATGCTATTTAATAATATTCGGAAAAACTATTTTAATCTTTATCGTCATTATTTATATTTTGATGTCGCTAAATGGTCATATATTCAATATACGGTGATCGTACCTTATATATTTTTAGGACCCACGATTGTTTCTGGTGTGATTACTTTAGGTGTATTACAGCAAATTTTACGCGCCTTTGGAAAAGTGGAAGAATCGTTTCAATTTCTTGTTCATTCTTGGAGCACGATTGTTGAATTAATGTCTATTTATAAAAGACTCAAAGGATTTGAACTTCAAATAGAACAAGCGATTGATGAAGAGCAAGCTGCGGCGTTAGATCCTTAATCCTCGTATTGACAACCCCCCCCTTTTTTTCGCTCCTTTTCTTTTTAGTGGCACTGGATGGGAAGGGGGGTTTATACCCGTCGCCTTTGAAACTGCGTAGGTGTTGGCTGCTCTCGCTCAGGCCAATCAGACAGTCCATCTATGCTCAGGGCCTTCACTCGTTTGCCGTAAGCGCGCATGGGTAGAGCGTTTTTCTGTTTGCGTGAACAAGAAGAATCCAGCGAGTGTCTCATTTTTAGGTTTAAAAAATAAATGGAATGGAACTTTTGTGTCTTCCTCACAGTTTTATTTTTTAATTAGCATTAAATTAGGTTTGTGTTTTGAATGGTTTATAATGCATGGCCGCCACTTATAAACTCTTCACAAACATAGATTTTTATTCATTTAAAAGTCATTGCTATAGAAAAACATAGATATCTATGAAAAAAGCCAGTGTCGGTATTGGCCTACCATACTGGCTTTTTTATTTCTAAATAAATGGATGTAAAAATGCATCATCCTCTTTTTTTCTCTATCTTAGACATCTCGAATAAAATCCATGTGTAGAAGGTATCAAACAAGGCGATGACGGCCTGTTTTTTGACATTTTTCCTTTGTATTAATAAAAAGAGACGTGACATTTCGAGTTCTTTTTTTGGATAATGGATTAAAAAAGCGTCAGCACACCCTTGAAGATTTTCTTCCCAGCGCATTTCTTTGTGTGCAACAAGAGAAAAGCTTGTTTTGACCAGTAACTTTCCCATTTCTTCCGCGACATCGAGTTGAGTTTCAAGCTTATGTGATGAAATAAACTTTTGTTTTAATTCATTAAATCGAACTTCAAAATCTATGTTCATTGCTTTTGATACCTCCCAACTGACTTCGAAATGACCAAATCGATGGGCTAAATTTTCGCCTTCTAAGCAAACAGTGCAATGTTTTAAAAAAAATCCCCAGCGGAATATATGGCTTAAATGAAGCACATCACGAAGAAGAACAAGATCAATGCGGATCTGCTTGATGGGCTGATTTGATTCTTTGATACGCCATTTTATTGTATTTAAAATGGCGTATTCCTGGGGGTTTAATGGACGCATTGAAACGAGAGTGAATTCTAAATTGGCTGTTTCCCCTGCGTTTCGATGTGCAAGCTCGCCTGAGAGATAAAGACTGTGAAAAACGTCTTGCAAGCCTGCTTTAATTTGACGTGCACCGGAATGTATGGCTTCGAGGTATTTTTCTTGGAAAGGGGTGTTGGCTTCGATTTCAGGAAGTAAGCCTTTTCTCGGGTTTTTTTGATACAAACGGGACTCCCTTTATTTTGTCATTTTGCTGCTCTGTGTACATATCCCCGTCGCCTTTGAACTGCGTGAGTGTTGGCTAGGCTCGCAGTGCCCAATCACATCGTCCACTCTATGCTCAGGGGCTTCAGTCTTTTTTCGCAGGCGCGCATCTTCAATTACTTTGGGTATAGTAAAGCGAAATAATTGGGAAAAAAATTCGCTTTAATCATAAATGATACTTTTTTTTGAAATGCTCGATTCATCTTCGCTTTGAACACAACATATTGAGACTGAAGTCTTACAAGCTGTCTGTATTTAGATGATTTTCCCCCTTACTTTTAAGAGCGAGAGACTAAAAAAATAAAATAATTTGAAAGACTTAAGTAAAAAACATAAATAGTTATTGCAATTGAGATCACAAATAGCATATACAGGTCTTTGTGGTTTTCTAAAAATAGGAAAGAGAAAAAAATGAATGCGGAATTGATTTCAATTAATGACGCCCTTGATAATGCTTTTGAAATTTTTTATGACATGGCAGAAGAGAATCTCGAAGAGGCCGACAAAGTACGTTATGACGCACTTTTTGAAACAAGCGGTGCAGGCATGGCGATTGAAGCGGGTGCGTATTGGGGGCCTTTGATCAATCTTGATGTGGATAGAAATGTCTTTATAGAAGTTCAAATAGGCTTGATCTCTGAAGAGGTTCTCAGTGATGTTTTTGTTCGTATGTTATTAAGCCGAGACCCAAAACAAAAAGAATGCCACATTCTATGGAAGCGCGAAGGGACTTTTTTGGAAGGATAAAAGGCGGAGCCAAATGTGGATAAAGAAGAGAACAAAGCGAATTTTCTAGTTCGCTTTGTTTTTTTTATGTTCAGCGTGGTACGGGGTTATTTCTTGTCCCGGATGGACGCTTTTTTGCAGAAAATGGCTTTGAAGGTTTCGGTTTCAGTTTATTGATTTTGGGAGTGCTTTTTTGTGCTTGTGGATCGTGGAAGGTGTTTTTTCCTTTGCGGATCTCGGGCTGATTCGGATGCTTTGTAGCAAACGTTTTGCCATTTTTGCGTGTGTTTTTTTGTGCGAGGGCCCCTTTTTGATGCACCAATTGTTCCGCTTCATTGCCTTCATTCGGAATAAGTGCGCCAGGTTTGTCGCCGATTAAATGACGTTTCCCCATGCTTATCAATGCTTCACGGAGTAGAGGCCAGTTTAATGGGTCATGATAACGCAAGAAGGCTTTATGAAGACGCCGTTGACGTTCCCCCTTTGCAACAAACAGAACCTCTCTTTTTTTGTATTTAACCCGTTTGAGAGGATTGGTTTGAGCGTGATACATGGCTGTTGCATTACACATGGGTGAAGGATAAAAATTTTGGACCTGATCACATCGAAAATCATTTTCTTTTAACCACAGGGCTAAATTCAGCATGTCTTCATCTGTGCAGCCTGGATGCGCTGCAATGAAATAGGGGATCAAATATTGTTTTTTCCCTGCTTCTTTTGAATATTTTTCGAACAAAGATTTAAACCGGTTATAGGCACTCATGCCCGGTTTCATCATGAGATCTAAGGTGCCTTTTTCGGTGTGCTCAGGCGCGATTTTTAGATAGCCTCCGACATGATGCGTGACCAATTCTTTCACATACTCCGGTGACTCAATGGCCAGATCGTAGCGAACGCCTGATGCGATAACGACTTTTTTTACGCCTTTTAGATCACGGGCGGCTCGGTAGAGCTCGATGGTGTGTTTGTGATCAGTATTGAGTTTTTCGCAGATTTTCGGAAAAACACATGAAGGACGGCGGCAATTTTTTTCCGCACGGGCGTCTGAACATCCTAAACGATACATGTTGGCCGTCGGGCCACCTAAATCTGAAATAACGCCAGTAAATCCGGGCACTTTTTCTCTGATGTCCTCTATTTCAGAAAGAATGGACGCTTGTGAACGATTTTGAATAATGCGCCCTTCATGTTCTGTAATGGAACAAAAAGAGCAGCCTCCAAAACAGCCCCGCATGATGTTCACCGATGTTTTGATCATTTCATAAGCTGGGATCTTCGCGTCCCCGTAGCTTGGATGAGGGACGCGTGCGAAAGGGAGACCAAAAACATAATCCATTTCTTCTGTGCTCAGCGGAATGGGAGGGGGATTGACCCAAAGCTCCCGATCCCCGTGTTTTTGAATCAAGGCTCGTCCTGAATAGGGGTTGCTCTCTAAATGCATGACACGGCTTGCGTGCGCATAAAGAATGCGATCGTTGATGAGCTTTTCGTAGGACGGCAGCCGAATGTAGTTATTTTCAGGGTCGTGGCGGGAGGCTCGGACCACAATGGGGGTGGCGTGTGGCTTGTCATTTTCATCGTCTTGCGTGCTGCAAACGGATTCTACGTTATAAGGATTGAGGAACACCATGGCTTTGCTGGGTTTGTCGATGCGTGAGCTGTCAATCTCCGTCATTTTTTCCGGCGCTGATTTTAGCATGACTGCAGTGCCTGCGATGGAGGTCAGATCATGAATCGGCTCTCCTTTAGCCAGACGATGAGCGACCTCAATGAGGGCGCGCTCCGCATTGGCAAACAAGAGAAGATCGGCCTTTGCATCACATAAAATAGAGCGACGTACAAGATCAGACCAATAATCATAGTGTGCGAGTCGACGTAAACTGCCTTCAATTCCGCCCAAAATAATCGGGCTTTCTTTATAAGCCTCACGGCAACGCTGAGAATAGACTAACACGGCTCGGTCGGGGCGTTTACCGCTGCGATTTCCTGGCGTGTAGGCATCATCATGTCGGGGTTTGCGCTCGGCGGTATAGTGGTTGATCATGGAGTCCATGTTGCCCGCCGTGACCCCAAAAAACAGGTTAGGTTTACCTAATCCCATGAACGCATTTTTATTTTTCCAGTCAGGTTGAGCAATGATCCCCACACGGAAACCTTGCGCTTCGAGCACGCGTCCAATCACCGCCATACCGAAACTGGGATGATCAACATAGGCATCGCCTGTAATAAGGACAATGTCGCAGCTATCCCAACCCAATAAGTCCATTTCTTTTTTGCTGGTGGGTAAAAAGGGTGCTGCGCCGAAGCATTCTGCCCAAAATTTGGGGTATTCATTAATAGGGGTTACTGAATCGCGCATTTTTTGACCTCATTTTCGCAAGGCGGCAATTATAGCGACTTGCTATGAAGAGAGCCAGACATTAGCGCCTTAAAAGTGAAGGAGAAAAAGGCCTTTAAGGAGACTCGTGCTTCTTTTTGAAGCTCATAAAAGAGACGTATTTATCGACTTAATGAGAATGTTTAGATCTGGGAAGAGGGTTCAATTCATGTGACTTGTTAAATTTGTGTATACACTTCTAACTATTCAAGACAAAGATGAGGCATTTATGACGCTGGACAATTTTGAACATTTAGATGGTGCGATTCTGTACGGAATTGTCAATGACAAGCTGCGTTTAGAGTGCAGCACTCTCGACGATTTTCTCATTAAATTTGAAATAGATAAGAAAATATTCTTGTTAAAAATCGAAGATATAGGCTGTTATTACGATGCAAAGGTGAATCAACTGCGTCAAAAATAACGCATTAAAATACCCGTATTTTTAGAAATCATTTCTTCGTCTTAAAAAAGCAAAAAAGTCAGCTTCTTCATCTTAAAATCATGATTCAAGATCCAGGAGAGAGAACAGAATGCAGAAAAGAGTTTTGTTTGTGGCGATGGGTACTTTTTTCGTGGGGGTTTTTTTCTCATTTCTTGCCGCGCTTTCTCTGCATCGTACTGAAAAACTTGCCATTCGACATGAAATACAAAAGGACGTTGAAAATACTGCTCTTTCTCTGAGCAGAGAGCTGACAGTGGGCATTGAAATCTTGTATGCATTAAGAAATCAATTGGCTTCAGTTAAAAAAATGAATGAATCTACTTTTATGCAATTTGCTGAAAAATCGATGGGCCGACATCAAAATATCAGAGCGATGGAATGGGCAGAGCGGGTTGAATCGGCTCAACGGAAGGGGTATGAAAATGCGGTTTCAGCCGACGTGAAAGATTTCAAAATAAATGAAAAAAATGAAAAAGAGGAACGTGTTGCAGTGGAAGACCGTCAGCGTTATTTTCCGGTCCGATATATCACGCCTTACCAATCAAATGAAAACCTTATCGGGTTTGATCTTGCATCGAATAAAGAAATATTTCGTGCCTTGAAAATGAGCTGGTATCAAGCTCTGCCTATTGCAACGCCCGATCATCGTCAGAAAACAAGCTCAAAGAACTCTCCTTTTTATATTATGTTATTGCCGGTGTTTGAAGGGGAGCCTAAAACAAGTGCTCAAAGAAAAGAGGTTTTACGTGGATTTTTATTGGTGCGATTTGCGGTGGAAGACATTTTTGAACTGGCCACAAACAACACCGTGAAAGAATCCATCAATTTAGAATTATTGGATAAAGATTTTAATCAAAACCAAAAGGTGATTTACAGCCATTATGTCGATCTTTCCACTCTTTATATTGATGATTTAACCTATAACACTGAACCTATTTTTTTCTCAGGAAGAGAATGGCTTTTGCGCGGCACCCCTTCTGCTGATTATGTTAAAAGCCGTTTAAGCATTGCTCCTAAGATGATCTTTTTTGTAGGCGTTTTTATTTTTGGTTTGCTGGCTTATATCATTTATTCATTGCAACATCGCGCCTTAAATATTCAGCAACGGGTGGATGCAAAAACAAGCCAATTGCGTCAAGCAAACAGAAAACTAGAAAAAATGTCTAAAAGTGATGGCCTGACTGGGTACAACAACAGAGATTATTTTGAAGAAAGTACCGACGCTGAGTTAAAAAGAGCCCAGCGCGATAAATTGCCTATCAGCATGCTTCTTATCGATTTTGATAATATCAAGCAATACAATGAGCAAAACGGACGTGTCGCAGGAGACCGAATTATTCGTTTGATTGGGCATGCCATCTCTGATGTATTAAAACGTCCCGGCGATTTGCTTGCACGTTATGAAGGCGGTACGTTTTCCGTTTTATTGCCCAATACACAAGACGGAGCACCGATTGCGTCACTTTGTATTGATGCGATTGAACATTTAAAGATCCCGTTTGATGCGAAAGGAAAATGCATTACGGTTTCAATCGGTGGCGTCACCGTTATCGACAGCCATGAAATGAGTGGATCGAAATTACTCACTTATGCAGAAATTGCTTTAGGAAAAGCGATTGCCATGGGACGAAATCAGTTTTTTTGGATTTATTATCCAGAAGCGAATCAGCCCCAAAAAGAGGCTGAAGAGAAGGTGTCTGGATAAATCAGTTCATCCAGTCACGAAGTTCAAAGGTGAGGGTGTGTTTGTCGTTTTTCAGTGTGAGTGTTTGATTGGATAAAGTGATTTTACTCCAATCACTGAGTACAGAGGACATCAGGCCTTCTAGTTTCATTGCAGAGTCAGGGCAAGCCATCATGGTACTTGCCATTTTATCGACTCTGAATTGATCACCATCCAATTCACCCTGTCCAAAATAACGGTTGCAAGCACCTTGACCATTCGCCGTGAAGGACTCACCTAATTCTAAATTAGGGGCAGTTTCACCTTCAAGTAAGGTGATAGCTTGACCATCCACTGTTTTTAATTCCCAGTTGTGGTGTTGTAACTTGTCTTTTGTCAGTACTTCAGACATAGAGGTTGCGGCCTTCTGTTGTGATGAAGAGGGTGTCGTTGTTGAGGTTGAAGATGTAGGTTGAGTGGTCTGACATCCAATTAAAATTGCAGGAAAGACAAGCATTGCAATGATCGTTTTGTTCACGTTTGACTCCAGATAGATATAAAACATAGAAATAATTCAGTCACTGTGGATATTTTGACCCTGTTTCGTTGAATATGCAGCCGTTTTCTAGACTCTATCAGCCCAATGACCCTGTCGTATGGGTTCATTGGTTCATTTAATGTCCAGTTATACCCGTCGCCTTTGAAACTGCGTGGGTGTTGGCTGCTCTCGTTCAGGCCAATCACATAGCCTCTCTATGCTC
>CAMRBZ010000112.1 GCA_947040595.1 uncultured Enterovibrio sp.
TATCGGTGATTTTAACAAGCAAGAATGATCAAATGTTTAATGGAATGGGTATCAAACCTCAGATTATATACCCAAAGGAATTGAAGCTGCGTGCGTGTTAGAAGATCGGGTTAAAAAGCGACGGGAATAATACAAGGAGAGGAAAAAAACGAAAAGAAAGAAATAGGAAGAGGCAAAAATAATCCTTTATTGAATGAGAAGTAAGCTGGATTTTATCTTTTCGACGCCATCCTGCTTACCTACTTTAAATTTAAAAATACCCCATACAAATACTATTTTTGCTGTTCCTGCAATTTTATTTCATGTTCGGTTTTGTGTTCTTTTTTTTCTTTGAGACCTCTCTCTTTATTTTCTTCTGCATTTTGCGGCAAAATGTCATTTAACATCTGCTTTATCCGTTTATTGTTGCTTCGTTTCTGGCCCATTGTTGTTCTCCATAACAGCGTTTATTTGCAATAAAGTTCTCTTTTTTTTCAAGGTCCTAACTGAAAACCACGTTTAACGTTATAAAGTCTAGCAAAACAAAAAAATCATTTCGTTTTAATTCGTTGCCTTTTTTCGACACATTAAAATGCGTTTTAATTTTGTATCAGGCAGCACGTCTTTTTCTTTTCGTGGACTGATTCTTTTTTAAGGGAGAGCATTTATTTTTTAACAATACCGATCCGTGATAGATCCTTTTTGCCGTCATAAAAAAGGCGATTATGCTTCTTTCGTCTCATTGAAAGTCTCTATTTCGATACAAAAATCCACAGTAGACGCTTATTAAAATTTCGCTCAGTTTAAACACCGCTATTTTCATTTGTAAAATATAAATTTATTACTCAATATTATCATATGCCTAGACAATGAAAATACGGAAATTCAATGTCTCCGGCAGGATATAAATGTCTTTTCACACAACTAAAAGAGAGTTTCCTTCATGAGACCAGCAGGTTCACATTCAAGACCACTCTGTGCACGCGTAAGACACGGATTTATTCCTTCTAGCCACAAGAAAAATGCAACAGAAAAGAATAAATGATTTAAAAAGAAGCGATGAAAAACGAATTCTATTTGAAGCAGAAAGTATCAAAGGCTTTTAATATATTCAAAAAGGCCCAGATAAAGCGGTGAGCGAGACAAGAGATGCAGCTCAGTGGTAAAGCCCTTAAGCATATAGATGGACTGTGTGATTGAGCTTTGAAAACACAATCAAAAACCTGCATCTTCAGCGGTAAGATAAAAGATCTATACGCTTATAAAGGTCATTTATGCAAAAGAAAGACATTAAAAAAACCTCTCGTACGAGAGGTTTTTTTTACCCTTTACCAACGCTGCGCCGAAAGTGTGTCGCTTTCTTTTGCTTCCACCCAGCGCTCAGTGTCAATAAGGCGCTCTTTTTTCCAAAAAGGGGCCGAGGTTTTTAAATAATCCATGATAAATTCACAGGCTTCAAAAGCGGCTTTTCGATGTGCACAGCTCACACCAATAAAAACAATTTGATCTCCCAGCTCAAGCGCACCAATTCTGTGGATCACTCGAACACGGGTAAGAGGCCAACGCATTCTTGATTGATCAACAATGTGTTTTAAAGACGTTTCTGTCATCCCGGGATAATGCTCTAAAAACAATCCAGTCACCCGACTTCCAAGGTTCATCTCCCTGACTTTTCCTACAAAAGTGACAACCGCACCGTCTCTTGCACTTTCATTTAAGTGTTGATATTCCTTCGCAACACAAAAATCCTCTTCTTGTATTGAAATCAAATGTCATCCCCCGGTTACAGGCGGGAAAAAAGCAATTTCATCGCCCTGTTTAATTGCAGAAGAAAACTCAGAAAGCGTTTGATTAACGGCCACCAGCAGCTTTCCAGAAGTCATCGCCAAAGCCCATTTATCCCCTTTAGCGGCCAAGTGACTTCGAACATCGTCCACCGTGAAAAAATCGCCTTCCAGTCTCAAAGAGCCCGTCCCCACGAGTTCTTTGATTTGAGCAAAAAAAAGCACTTGGATCATATTTCAACCTTAAAGTGACCCGATTTTCCACCTTTTTTTTCTAACAGGCAGATCCCGGTGATGAGCATGTCTTTTTGCACCGCTTTGCACATATCATAAAGGGTTAAAGCCGCAACAGAAACCGCCGTTAACGCTTCCATTTCAACACCGGTTTTACCTGACAATTTACAAAAAGACACAATACGAATTTGATGTGTTTCACAGAGGGCCTCAAGCGTGACTTCCACTTTTGAAAGCATCAAGGGATGGCACAAAGGGATCAGTTCCCAAGTCCGCTTTGCGGCTTGGATCCCTGCAATGCGGGCAGTGGCAAAAACATCTCCTTTTTGGTGTTTTCCAGAAAGGATCAATGCAAAGGTTTCAGGATTCATGCTGACATAACCTTCAGCTCGCGCTTCACGTTGTGTGATCTCTTTTTCTGAAATATCCACCATATTGGCTTCACCATTCCCGTTTATATGCGTTAATGCTGTCATCCTTAAAAACCCACATTCTGCATAAAATTACACGGGCTATGTCGCGCATCAATTTGCTCTTTGATGATCCCATTCCACGCTGTTTTACACGCCCCAGTCGATCCTGGCATAGCAAAAATAACCGTACGGTTAGAAAAGCCTGCAATGGCGCGAGATTGAATGGTTGAGCTGCCAATTTCTTGATACGAAATGGCGCGAAACAACTCTCCAAAACCTTCAATCCTTTTATCAAACAAAGGCGTCAAAGCTTCTGGGGTACTGTCTCGTAACGTAAATCCTGTTCCGCCCGTCACCAAGATAACCTGTGTCTTTTCATCTGCCACCCAATTGGCCACAATGGCCCTGATTTTATATACGTCATCGATGACGATGGACTTCATCCTTAAAATGTGTCCCGCTTCTTTCAGTGCATCCACCAAAAATTGTCCCGATGTATCTGTTTCTTCTGTCCGCGTATCAGACACGGTTAAAACCGCAATGTTCGCTGGGATAAATTCGGCAAAATTGTGACTCATAATAAAAACCTTAAAAAGAAAAAGAAAAAGAATAAGACGAATTAACCACCAATGGAGGCCAAATTGGGAGTCGAGCCGGAATAGCCCTGATTTAAAAAATGAGTTTGTTTTTTATTCATCAATTCTTTTTGAATACGTAATATCAAGGCTTCATTTTGATCGTCCGTTTGAAGTAAATCACGAAGCTCCACGCCCTGATCTCCAAATAAACACAAATGAAGCTTACCTAAAGCAGAAATACGAAGACGATTACAGCTCGCGCAGAAATCTTTCTTATAAGGCATAATCAGCCCCATTTCCCCCTGATAATCAGGATGACAATAGACTTCAGCAGGCCCATCGTTTTTTTCTGGTATTTTCATCTCCCAATTATTTCTCATTAAATAATCTCGCACAGGCAAACCTGATTTGTGATGCTTATCAAATAATTCCGTCATTTCACCTGTTTTCATAAGCTCAATCAAACGCAGTTGAATCGGCTTGTCTTTAATCCAATTTAAAAAAGCAGGGATTTCAACGTCGTTCATGTTTTTTAATAAAACAGCATTGATTTTTACGGTCTTAAACCCAGCGTCTAAAGCGGCATCGATCCCTTTCATCACTTGATGAAATTTATTTTCCCCTGTAATTTGATGAAACATGCGTGAATCAAGACTGTCAACACTGACATTTAAATGGGTCAACCCTGCGTCTCGCCATTTTTTAACCTCTTTCGTTAATCGGTAACCGTTCGTGGTCATCGCAATTTTCTCTATCCCTTTTTGCTCTGCAATCATGGCAATGATCTCCGTAAAATCACGTCGTAATGAAGGTTCACCTCCTGTAATTCTAATTTTCGAGGTACCACAATGAGCAAAAGCGCAAACAACGCGCTTAAGTTCATCGATGGAAAGAAACGGCGTTTTGTTTTGCTTTGCCTTATAACCGTCAGGCAAACAATATGTGCAACGGAAATTACACACATCCGTGATGGACAAACGCAAATAATAAAATTTACGATTAAAATCGTCTTGAAATTGAATGGACATAAAACACCTTTCCAATACGGGAGACGTCCACATTTCTATGCTCGCCCTGGTGACAGCTTGTCACGGCCTGAACCACATATTTTTTAAAAAATAGCGATTTAAAAAACTTAGCAATACAGGCTTAGGAGTTAATTCGAAAGCAAATTGAAGCTTTCAAACATCTAAATGTCAATTTAGCAAAAGATATGGCCTCATCACAATAATAATTCGACTCACCTCGCTATAAATGAGAACTGTCATAACTTTTTACACCACGTCTCAAAACATAAACAACCATATGTTTCACAATCGCGCAAAATGTCCATTGTACGTCAACGTTTCACACTCAAAAATCACTTTTCCTGTATGACTGAAGGAGCAAGCTGCAAACAGCGCTTTATTTCTCTAGGTTTCTCTTTTATGTACTCTTTAAAAGGTCAGTTTGGGCTTTGCAGTTGAATAATTTGTGCCGTGATTATTGCTCAATAAATGGACTTTAAGGCAGTTTAATTTGCGATTGATTTTGATTTTTCATCTTCAATAACCTGCACTATTTAATACTGGAGGCTTACAATGACCACGACATTGCCGATTCTATTTAACAACCGCCATATCCTCCCTTCCGGTCGCTTACCCTTACGTATTATCACCAATACACAAATAGAAACGGTGACTTACGCAATGCGAAATGAACTCGATATCGGGGTCTGCATGGACGAAACCAACATAATAGGGGCGGGGATCGGAACACGGGTTTTTATTGAAGATTTCAACACTTCAAAAGAAGATGGCATCCTCACCATCACCGTCTGTGGTCACGACAGCTTTATTGTGGAGAGCATGCAAGAAAACGATAAAAATATTGTCATTGCAAACTGCCAAACGCTTCCTGAATGGCCAGAACAAAAAGTCAGTCACGATGCTGAACCCCTTGCTGAGCGCTTACAAAGCATGTTTGAACGTTATCCAGAGCTCTGCTCTTTGCATCAACGTCCCCATTTCGATAGCTTAACATGGCTTTGTCAGCGCTGGTTAGAATTGCTTCCCCTTCCAGCAAGTGAAAAACAAGTTTTAATGTCTGCAAACTCCTGCCACGACACCGCAACCTATTTACTCAGCTTAATGAAAGAACCTCATTAAAAGGATATCCTCCCAAACCAAGGTGAAATGAGGTCTGTTCATTCCTTTTGCGTTCAGATGAATAAAAGACAAAAATGTTCAAGAACGAATTCATCCCGACTATTTTACCGTCAACATCAGATCATTAAAGGAGCGTGTTTCACTTTAAAAACGTTCGCGTTTTTAAAGTGAAACTCAAACAAGCGAAAGAGACAGGATGTTGGCTACGCTCGTTTACCCCCATCACAGAGTGATACTCAAGAGCGTCTCTCGCTTACAGCCCAAATGCCATTTCAAGCGGATGGGGAAGAATTGTTTTAAAAGACCCCCCCTCCTTTTTTAAAACCCAGTACAATATCAAAATAAAGATAAACAACAGTCTCTCATTCTCATTTCATTTCATTTGTTCATTTTTTAATAAATAATTATCATATGAGGCTAAAGCACTTAATATTGTACAAACATCTGATGAATAAAATAAAAAAAAGAAAAAGCATCGTTGCTGTAGGCGGGGGTCATGGATTAGGCCGCGTGCTTGCAGCCCTAAGCCATTTAGATAATCCGATAACAGGCATTGTTACCACCACTGATAACGGGGGTTCTACAGGGCGGATCAGAGCGTGCCAAGGCGGTATCGCTTGGGGAGACACACGCAACTGCATTAATCAACTTATAACTGAACCATCCATAGGATCACTGCTTTTTGAATATCGATTTAAAGGCAATGGCGATTTACACAACCATAACTTAGGCAACCTTATATTAACGGCTTTAAATAATTTGTCTGTTCGCCCACTTGACGCCATTAATCTCATTCGTGACCTATTAAAAATCTCGGTAAAAATCATTCCCATGTCTGAAGATCCTGCCGACTTAAAAGCGCAACTCTCAAATGGAAGAATTATATCTGGAGAAACAGATATTGATGAATTAAATGAAATTACAGAGCATCTCATTATTGATCCCCTCGTAAAAGCAACAAAAGAGGGGGTATGTGCAATTAAAGAGGCAGAATTAATCCTCATTGGGCCTGGAAGTTTTCTTACCAGTATCATGCCTCCTCTTTTACTGGTCGAAATCAGCCAAGCATTAAACGAAAACAAAACAGCCAAATTAGTGTTTATTCGAAATTTAAAAGAAGAAAAAGGCCCTGCCAGTTTGATGTCGTTAAACAACATGCTTTCATGGTGTGAAAACGCCATGTTTCAACGCCCAATAGACATCGTGTTAGGTCCTGATAGGGACGAAAATTTACCCAACCGATACCATCAATTAGTCAAAAATTTAGCGTCAGCGAAGTCGCCATGGAGACACGACAGAGAAGCCCTCTTAATCGTTTTCAAAGAGATCCTTTCGAAGGGCTAAGTCATGGTATTTCATCGCCGTTTCCTGAAGAATGCCTAAAAACCGAGGAAACTGCTCCATAACCCAAAGATCCTGCCCCATTTTTACCCTATTTTCACATTCACATGCAAATTCGGCGAGTTCATCCGCACCAAAACTCGCCGCACTGCTTTTTATTGCATGGCTTTTTTCTCTAATATGTAAAATCGTCGGCAAATCAGATAACTGCTGAAAATAATCATTCAGTTCTTCACTAAATACACCTAAAAGAAGCAAGGCTGTTTCCTTTCCCACATCGATGGTAAGTCGCTGTATTGTTTCATTATTAACCATTAGGACCATCATTTTTTCCTTCTTTAGTGATCAGTCTTTCCAACTTTGCAACTTTCGATAGATGGTAGAAGGACTGACTTCAAGCAAAGCCGCCGCCTGTGGAATATTTCCATTACAAGCATCAATGGCTGTTTGAATTGCTCTTTTTTCTACCATCCACAAAGCCTCAATCCCCTCTTTTTTTGTTTTTGTTTCTTTTTTTGATGTTATCTCTCTTGAAAACAAGAGGCCTTTTTTATTAGGAAGCAAGCCAGCCTCAGGGATATAGCCTAACTGATTTAATTCAATATTTTCATTCGAATCTTCATTCAAAGGAAAAGGAAGCATGTCTTCTGTTACTTCAGTTTCATCTTGAAGCACAACGATATTTCTGATCACATTTTGCAGTTGACGAACATTTCCAGGCCAATAATAAGAAAGCAAACGAGATCGAACCGATTCGCTAAAAGAAGAAAACGATTTTTTTTCTTCTTTTGAAAACGAAATAAGCAAAGATTGCGCAATATCGAGGACATCCTCCGCTCTTTCACGCAGCGGGGGCAATGTCAATGGGATCACATACAATCGATAATACAAATCTTCTCGAAAATGCCCTTTTGAAACTTCTTTCCAGGGATCACGGTTGGTCGCACAAATAAAGCGAACATCCACTTGCTTCACTTTTGATGATCCCACTTTTTGAATCGAACCTGTTTGGATGAAACGAAGTAATTTAGATTGTAAATCCAAGTTCATTTCGCATATTTCATCAAGAAACAACGTACCTCCGTCAGCCAACTCGGCGGCCCCTTCTCTTTCGGCTAAAGCCCCAGTAAAAGCCCCTTTAATATGACCAAACAACTCGCTTTCAATCAAATCTTTCGGGATTGCGGCACAATTAATTGCAATAAATGCGCCATTTCGACGAGAACTTGCCTGATGAATCGCCCCCGCACAAATTTCTTTGCCTGTCCCACTTTCTCCTGTAATGAAAACGGTCGCTTTACTCGGTGCCGCAGACTCAATCACACGATAAACCGCTTGCATAGGAAGGCTTTTACCTATAAATCCACGATAGTATTCACTTTTCTCATCTTCTCGTTCTGGACCTACCGACTTCATGGCGCGGGTTACCGTGATACGCAGGGTATCAGCAGCACAAGGTTTAATTAAAAAATCACTCGCACCGTGACGAATGGCTTCAACGGCCACATCAATCGAACCATGGGCTGTCATGACCACAACCGGTGTTTCAATCTTCATTTTTCGCAGCGTCGAGAGTACTTCATAACCAGAACAATCAGGCAAGATGATATCCAGTAATATCAAAGCAAACTCATTCCCTGTTTCAAAAAGGGCTAAGGCTTTTTCTCCTGTTTCGGCAATCACAACGTCCACATCAAGTGGATTTAAATATGACTTATACAGTGCTCCAATGGACCCAGTATCTTCCACCATGAGTATGCGTTTTTTCACCCCTAAATCTCGCATTGTCTCCCTCGATAACCCCTCAAAATAATTCAGTCACAGTCTTTATGTTCAATACAAAGCATTTTTTTATCTTATTTAGAGCAATATATGTTTTTTGCGTCGCATTTCGCAATCCAAAATACAAAAGAAGCTGTTTTTTTATTTTTAGCTTTTTTTCAAAAAAAACATGAATTTAACTGTTTCGTATAAAATGTGAGCGCAACAAGTCTATTTGATCCCGGTACATAGCAGCAGATTCAAACTCTAAATTTTTCGCCGCTTCAAACATGAAAAATTCGCATTGCTTAATTTCTTTTTCAATCTCTTGTGGGGTCAAATGTAAAAACGCATCTTGATCTTCAGTGAGGGCTTTCAATGAATTGACTTTTTTAAATTTAGACGCGGTTCGTTTCCCGCCTAAATCAAGAATATCTGAAACGCCTTTCACAATTTTTGTAGGTTTAATACCCTGTTCTTCATTAAATTGATGCTGTTTTAAACGGCGACGCGCCGTTTCATCAATGGCGCGTTTCATCGAGGCTGTCACCTTATCACCATAGAGAATCGCTTTGCCTTTGATGTGCCGTGCAACCCGGCCAATCGTTTGAATTAATGAACGTTCTGATCGTAAAAACCCTTCTTTATCCGCGTCTAAAATGGCCACCAAAGAGACTTCTGGCATATCCAAACCTTCTCGTAATAAATTGATCCCCACTAAAACGTCAAAAACACCTAGACGAAAATCACGTATAATTTCCATCCGCTCTACCGTATCAATGTCTGAGTGCAAATAGCGCACTTTAACGTCATGCTCTCCTAAGTATTCCGTTAAGTCTTCTGCCATACGTTTGGTCAAGGTTGTCACAAGGACGCGCTCATTAATAGGAACACGAAGACGAATTTCAGATAAAAGATCGTCCACCTGCGTTTTCACGGGTCGCACTTCTATTTCGGGATCAAGAAGGCCTGTCGGACGCACAATTTGCTCAATAATGTCCGTTTGTGATTTATCCATTTCATATTGACCTGGAGTGGCTGAAACATAAATCGTTTGAGGGGCTAAAGCCTCAAACTCTTCAAATTTTAAAGGCCGATTGTCGAGGGCAGAAGGAAGACGAAAACCATATTCCACCAAGGTTTCTTTTCGCGAACGATCCCCTTTATACATCGCCCCAATTTGAGAGACAGTGACATGAGACTCATCAATGATAAGCAAGCCATCGGCTGGGAGATAATCAAAGAGGGTTGGCGGCGCTTCCCCTTGGGCTCGTCCACTTAAATAACGTGAATAATTTTCAATACCAGAGCAATAGCCCAGCTCTTGCATCATTTCGATATCAAACGCGGTCCTTTGAGAGATCCTTTGTTCTTCAAGTAATTTATTGTGATTGAATAAAACCTCTCTTCGATCCGCTAATTCTTCTTTGATGAGTTCTATCGACTCTAAAATTCGCTCTCTGGGTGTCGCGTAGTGTGTTTTCGGATACACAGTACAAGAAGGAAGATCTCGTTCAGAAATGGTCCCCGTCAGCGGATCAAAGACACTGATAGATTCCACTTCATCGTCAAATAATTCAATGCGCAGTGCATCACGAGACGATTCTGCGGGAAAGACATCAATCAATTCCCCACGAACCCGAAAAGTACCACGCGTAAAAACAAGATCATTGCGAGAATATTGCAATTCGGTGAGGTGCCTTAAAATACTGCGTTGAGTAACCTGCGCTCCTGTTCGTAAATACATTTTCATTTTCAAATAAGCATCAGGATCGCCCAAGCCGTAAATAGCCGAAACCGAGGCCACAATCACCACATCGCGACGCTCTAATAAAGATTTGGTTGCTGACAAACGCATTTGCTCTATGTGTTCATTGATAGAAGCGTCTTTTTCAATAAAGGT
This sequence comes from uncultured Enterovibrio sp., assembly GCA_947040595.1. Lineage (GTDB taxonomy): Bacteria > Pseudomonadota > Gammaproteobacteria > Enterobacterales > Vibrionaceae > Enterovibrio. Next base: position 10,141 of record CAMRBZ010000112.1, read on the forward strand.
GTCCGTTGTTGGAACGTAGGCTTCTGGTTGGTAGTAGTCATAATATGAAACAAAATATTCCACTGCGTTTTTAGGGAAAAACGCCTTCATTTCGCCATAAAGTTGGGCGGCCAGTGTTTTATTCGGCGCAAGGATCATACAAGGACGTCCCGCGGCGGCAATCACATTAGCCAGAGTAAATGTTTTCCCAGAGCCCGTGACACCAAACAAGGTCTGGTGAGCAAGGCCCGAATCCAACCCCTCAAACAAACGTCGAATAGCCTCAGGCTGATCGCCTGCGGGTTGAAAAGAAGATTCCAATAAAAACGATTTACCCATTATTTGACCCTTATTTTAAAAACATTCCACATTCTTCACATGTCTTGGGTATAGAGGATAAAAAAGGAAAGCGAGACCATTTTATCATATGGATTGACCCTTGCCTTAATTTGAAATAGAGCCTTGTAATATTGAATCAATTTCAATGGGTCAATCTGTACGTCTGTTGAAAAGGGTAAAACGCGATAAACTTTACTTTTGCCTTCTTGTTGAAGTCGCACAAGAGGTATCCATTGTTTCAAATGTTTGGAATAGCGTTTTTCTGTATCGGTATTCAAGCCATCATCATCTTTTTGAATAAAGACAAACCGCCCGATTTCTTTGCTGATGTTTACTTTTCTCAAGTGTTCAACGTTTTCCTTCATCTGCTGCGCATACCGCACAGTCCTTGTTATTTCTTTGGCTCAGTTTGTTCTTTTTTATCCATTGTCTGCTTTACATTGATTGCGAAGGTTTTGTTTGCTTGAACATCAATAACGCTCAATCGCGAGACCTCAAGA
>CAMRBZ010000113.1 GCA_947040595.1 uncultured Enterovibrio sp.
AACAAGGACAACAAGGACAACAAGGACAATAAAGACAACGAAGACAACAAAGAAGAAGCCAATAAGAAAGAAAAAGAGTCCTCCAAAGCATCAGAAAACGATTCAGCGACAAAAGAACAACCCGATGAAACCAAAGACAAGGACGCCAAAAAAGACAAGGACAATCCAAACGCAAAAGACGAAAAACAAAATATCGCTCAAGAAGGAAAAAGCGATGAAAGTGAAACAAAGGGCTTGAGTGCAAGCCATCCCACATTAAAAAAATTAGAGCAGCTAAAAGACGATACAAAAGATCTCATAAGAGCTCAGTTGTTCCTTCAAGCTCAACAGAAAGAAAAACCGAAAAAAACTGAAAATGCATGGTAGGGGCACAATGACTTATTTGAAATTTGTACTGGCGCAATTTGCAAAACACAGTAAAACCGCGCTCTTAGGGACCCTTGCTCTCATGGCTTTAATGCCAAGCTTTGCTTTCGCAGTGACAGCCACGGCAACCGTAACAAAAAACACGGTAGAAATAGATGAACCTTTTCAATTAACCATTGCAGTTGATTCAAGCCTCGGAAACAGTGCCCTGAATCTCACCCCACTTGCAAAAGATTTTAATTATTCAAACCCGCATATCAATAACAGCACCTCTGTAATGAATGGCACCGTTAAGCGACTCACAGAATGGCGTATTATGTTGGCTGCAAAAGAGATTGGAAATTTTAGCATTCCGAGTTTTACATTGGATGGCGCGAAAACCCTTCCTATCAGCATCAAAGTGATCCCAACAGATCCTAAACACAAAAAAACGTCTGATTTAATCCAGATCATCTCTTTATTAGATCAAAAAGAAGGCTATATCGGCGAAAGCTTTACCTACAAGGTCCGCTTAATGATAGGAGCCAGTGTCGACGCCCCATCACTGAATCCCCCTTATGGAGAAGGCTTAAAAATAGAACAAGTTGGAGAAGATACTCAAAATGAAACCCTGATCAATGGTCGGCGTTATATCGTGGTCAACCGTGAATATCAAATCATCCCCACAAAAACAGGCACGCTCACCTTGGATCCTGCTGTTTTCTCAGGCACCGAAATCACAAACAATCGATGGGGAACCAACATAGGTAAACCCTTTTCCTATAAATCCAACCAATACAAACTCCTCATCAAAGAAAAACCAGAAGGCTACACGGGGCTTTGGATTCCAACTCCCGCTCTCGAATTAACTCAAGAATACGAACCGGCTCAGTTAACAGAAACAAAATCAGCAAAAGTCGGAGAGCCCATTCATCGGATCATCACCTTAAAAATCAAAAATATGGCTCAAAGTGCGATGCCAAACATCGAGCTAGAATACCCTGATCATGTTCGAGTGTATTCCGATAAACCTGAATATTTAGATAAAAATGACTTTAAAATCATGCGCGTCAAGCAAGTCATCATCCCCAGAAAAGAGGGAGAGGTAACGCTTCCTGCCATGAAAATAAATTGGTTTAATACCCAAACCAAAAAACAAGAAACAAGTGCACTCCCAGAGCTGACATTGAATATTGAGCCAGGAGAGCCCATTTCAAATATTCAACCCGTCTTACCCTTGAACCTCAGCGAAAAAGAAGAGACGCCTCCTCTTAAAGAAAATCTTTCTGCGGGTTATTGGCCTTGGACGACCGGCTTTTTTGCGTTTTTATGGCTTATTACCCTGGGCCTTTATGGCAAAAAATCAGGTTGGTTTAACATCCTAACGAAAGAAAAAATCACTTTTTCACTTTTTTCATCGGCGCCCAAAACGCCCTTTGAATGGGTGCGACATGCAGTGAAAGAAAATGATCCCCTCAACGTGTCCATTCATTACGCCCAATGGGACAGAGCCCATATTCCTGAAGAACTCACAAACAGCATTGAAACAGAGATCCAGGCCATGATGGCCTCACATTACAACAAAACGACCCTCGATTGGAATAACACAGAACTGCTTACCTTGCTTCAAAAAGCATCAAAAATAAAATCTACCAATAAAAAAGAGCGCCTTATAAAAGAATTGAAATAGCATCTTAACCCCGCCCCCTCTCCTCTTACAACGAGAAGGGGGCATCCATAAGCCCCACCTATTTTATCTCTTTCAAAACGTCTCCCCCTTTTTTTGTTTTTTCCTGTTTCCCACTTTAAAGCAAGAGCGGAACGAAATAAAAACATTAAAAAAATTAGATAAACTTTAAAAAATAATTGAAAATTGAAAAAGTAAAATAAAAAAATTTCACTATTTCTCACTTTTAAAGTATACACCGCCTTCACATTTCCCATTTTACGCAACAATTTTATAGCTGTAGCGACAAATATCCTATATCAAAATAATCCTCTTAAAATTACCTTAACTCTAAATTTCCAGCCTAAAAATCGATTTGTTAATAATTAAAAAAAAACAGATATATAAAATTATAACTGTCGCTTTTCACTCTAAAATAAACGATTTGTTTTTAGGCATAAAAGAAATGTAAAACTTAATCTGCATATATATATATTGCGGAGTGAGTTCACTTGCCTAAAAATACTGAAGAGAAGAAGAACGATGAAATTAAAAAATCAGCGCCTGCGCATTCTCATATTATTCGGGATCGTCACTCTAACGGGATGCGATAATGACCCTTCATTATCGCAGAGCCCTCAATTTGATAATAACGAGGACGTCCTTCAATACGTCAACACCTTAATTGGCACGAAAGGACTTGGAAATGTCAATCCCTCTCCGGTGATGCCTGAAGGGATGATCCAACCTTCTCCTGATAACTTTGACCCGAATGGATTCAATGGAAAAGGCTCACCCGTTGAATATGACCCAATTCACTCTCTATTGTCTGGTTTCAGTTTGACCCATATTTCAGGTGCAGGAAAAGGCGATCTTAATGACTTCGCTTTTCTTCCCTATTCAGGTTTTAATACCGAGCCTGTCACCATGAAAAAAGAAAGTGAAGTCGCTGAAGTCGGGTATTATTCTGTCGACTTAATTGAAACACAAATAAAAGCAGAACTCACCACAACTGACAGAGTGGCCTTCCAGCGTTACAGCTATAAAAAAGGGGCTGACAGAAAACTGCGTATTGATTTACAGCATGAACTCTTAGAACAATACGGCAATCATTCCAAAAGCATTTACTTTAAAAAAGTCTCCGATAACGCCATTGCAGGAGCCCGTACATCCAATGAATGGGGACAATGGCAAACCGTTTATTTTTATGCTGAGTTTTCAGAATCAATTCAAACAGACACTCTTGTCGTCGATGGAAAGCAGACCGCGAAACAAGAAGCAGGCCTCGCTGATTATCAAGGATTTGGGGAAACGCGTCCTCGGGTGCGTGACATCCAAAGCTACCTTAATTTTGGTCAAGGCAACCAGCCCATCTTGGTGAAAGTGGCCATTTCGGGCACCTCTGTCGAAGGGGCCATGACGAACCTGAAAGCCGATGATAATGGCTGGGATTTCAATGGCGTCGTCACCAAAAACAGGAATGCATGGAAAAAAACACTGAACAGGGTCAAGGTGCAAGGATCCTCCAAAGCCGACAAAACCCTTTTTTACACCTCTTTATACCGTACTTTTGTGGCGCCCTTTTTATACCAAGACGTGGATGGACAATACCGAGGCATGGATGGGAAAGTGCATCTTGCAGAAGCGGGCTTTACCAATTATTCCGTCTATTCCTTGTGGGACACGTTCAGGGCTGCACATCCTTTAAAAACCCTCATTCATAAAGAGCGGGCCATTGAACACGCACGGGATCTTTTAAACAAATACAAAACCGGCGGCGTCTTACCAAAATGGGAATTACATTCTGATTTTACCGGTGAAATGGTAGGGCATCCTGCGGTGTCTGTGATCAGCGATATCATGGTTAAACACCCAGAAGCCTTTACCCAAGAAGAGTTTACTCTGGCACTTCAAGCCGCAGAAGACACGGTGAATTTCGATGAAAACATTTCCATTGCAGGCAATTGGGTGCCCTATAAAGACGCATGGAACGGTGATAAACGCTTCACCATTATGACCTTGCACAATCATTATCAAGAAACGCTCGGCTACATCCCAGCCAATAAAAAATGGGCCAATGAGACACAAGACAAACCCGCTTATGTGACAGGGACAAAAAACGAAAAATACGATGAACTCGTGAATGAATCGGTTTCATACGGCCTTGAAAATGCGTATTACGACTGGTGTATTGCTCAAATTGCCAAATTAGCAGGCAACGAAACCCAGTTTCAACGTTACAGCAAACGCGCTGAATCTTTTAAAGCGTATTTTGATCATAACCCCAACGAATACAATAAATACGCAGGTGCCACAGGTTTTATGCGCCCGGCTTATGAAATAAATGGGGTGAAAACCTGGGCGAACAATCTTAAAGCCGAATGCCTTGATGAAAAAGGCGCATTAAGCTTCCCTGCTGGAATGGATTACAACCAATGCAAAGACCGCAAAACCTTCACGGAAAGTGACACCTTTTGGCCTTATCGTGCAGAACACCGCGGTGAAGATTTCACTGAAGGAAACACCTGGCAATGGACTTGGTTTGCCCCACACAACCTGAACGGTTTAAAGAACGTCATGGGCGGGACACCGGTGACACGCACCGATTTCACGGTAGAAGAAACGGTCACACCTGAAGGGGAAAGCGGCTTTCTTGCTAATTTAAACGCCTTGTTTTCAGCAGACTCCAACGCAGACACCAGCCAATCTCACGACATGTCAGGCTACATCGGTCAATTTGTAATGGGCAATGAACCGGATCACCATGTTCCTTACCTCTATAACTGGACCGCGCAACCTTGGAAAACCCAAGAAATCCTTCATCAATCCATGTATTCCTTTTTTCACCCAACCCTTGAAGGGCTAATAGGAAACGAAGATGTTGGCCAAATGTCCGCCTGGTATGTGATGTCTGCCATGGGATTTTATCAGGTCACACCGGGCCTTCCGAGCTACACCATCGGTCGACCTCTCTTTGATGCTGTCAGTTTCAAAATAGACGGCGGTGTTTTTAAGATCACAGCAGAAAACAATGGACCCGACAACCTTTACGTGAAATCCGCGACCATCAACGGCCAACCCCTTGATGCGCATTTTAGCTTTTCCCATCAGGCCATCAAACCCGGTGGAGAGTTGCATTTTGTGATGACAAGCGATCAATCTCAAGCCATGAGAGCCAGTCAATAAAGCAATTTATATCAAAAACTTAGAGGGTTGCCCTCTCTTTTTATGCAGGTGAGACATGAAATTTAAAATAACACTTTGCTCTATGGCCGTTCTTTTGGCTTTGTCGGGATGCAACACCCAATCGCCCTCCTCTTCATTGCAAAAAGACGTAAAAACACAATACAGCCAATATGTGGATCCCTTCATCGGTACAGGGGCTGACGGCCATACTTTTCCTGGCGCCGTGCTTCCTTCTGGCATGGTGCAACTTTCTCCTGATACAGAATTAGAAGGTTGGGGATCGGCTGCGGGGTATTTTGATCACGGAAATGAAACCGACACCGTTTATGGGTTTTCTCACACCCACCTTTCAGGGACTGGGATCACGGACTTAGGGGATATTTTGGTTCTGCCCTTCACCTACATCGACAATACCCAAGAAAATCTCTTTCAAAAGAAAAATGAAGTGGCCAAACCCGGTTATTACTCGGTGATTTTAGATAAAGACAAGATCAAAGCCGAGCTCACCGCGACCACGCGCGTCGGTTACCACAGATACACCTTCCAAAAAGGCGACACCCCCAACATCAAATTTGATTTAAAACACACTTTAAATGTTTCATGGGGAAACCGTGCCACCGTCGGTGAAATTGAATTTATTGATGCGCACACCTTACGCGGTAAACGCAGCACGGATGGTTGGGCTAACAACCAGCATGTTTATTTTTATGCCAAATTCAATCAACCCATCGTCAAAGCCATGGCCATGCTGGACGGCGTCAAAACAGAAATAAACATCCAAGATCCAAAGTTAAGCGCTATAAAAACAGTCGCCTACCTTGAGTTTGAAAAAAATGATATTCCCATTGAATTAAAAGTGGCCTTGTCCCCTACCGGTGTGGATGGCGCTGAGAAAAATCTAAATTCAGAACTCCCTGAATGGGATTTTGACGGCACTGTGAAAAAAGCCACACAAGCTTGGGAGCAAGAACTGTCGAAAATCCAAATACAAGGCGGTACTGAAGATCAAAAAGTCATTTTCTACACCGCCCTCTATCACGCCTCTATTGCACCGATGCTCTTTCAAGATGTGGATGGGACGTATCGCTCTATCCGTACGCAAGAAATCAAAAATGCAGGTGAAACGCCCAATTACTCTGTGTACTCCATGTGGGATACATTCCGTGCATTTCATCCGCTTCAAACCATTATCAACCCACAACGCGCCACCGAATACGCCAATGATTTAATTCGAAAATACCACGATGGCGGGATCTTACCAAAATGGGAACTTCACGGGCATTACACAGGCACCATGGTCGGTTTTCCAGCGGTTTCCATTCTTGCTGATGCCATGGCCAAAGGATTAGACGTGGATCCACAGCAAGCCAAAGTAGCAGCAGAATACACGGTGCGTTATCACACAGAAGAAGAAATACGCAATGCTGGCTGGACCGAAGATCAAAACATCGGCGCGGCCAATGTGGTTCAAGTCAAAGCCTATCAAGACAATGGATTTGTCCATTACGGCTACTGGAACAGCGCCTCTTATACCCTTGAGTTCGCTTACGGGGATTGGGCCATGTCTGAAATTGCCCGAATGGCAGGCGACAGCGCCCTTGAAACAGAATTTTTGACCCGTTCTGAAAACTGGCTCCATCATTGGGATCCTAAAACAGGCTTTTTACGTCCCAAAAACCACCCAAACAGCACGAACCCAAACCGCCCTCCTTCACAATTTACCGAAATCATGGATGAGACCTCCCCCGATTGCAAAATGGAAACACTTCCGGGCAATGATCAGCCTGTAAAAATCTGCCCCTTCTTGCCATTCGACCCTTATTACGTGGATGAATTTGCTTACACAGAAGGCAATTCATGGCAGTGGAAATTCCAACCTATGCACAATTTTGAAGGGCTCAAAACAGCCATTTATGATGCAGATAAAGAGAAAGGGATCCTCACCACGCCAGAAAAAGCATTCAGTGAAGATTTAGATGAATTGTTTAGCGCAAGCTCAAGCAATACAGGGGAAGCCTTGCCGGATTTAACCGGTTACATCGGGCAATACATGCATGGCAATGAGCCTTCACACCACATCCCATATCTTTACAACATGACAGACACCCCTTGGAAAACCCAAGAATATGTCGACCGCATCATGAGCGAATTTTATACCTCAAAACCCACCGGCCTGATTGGCAATGAAGATGTAGGACAAATGTCTTCATTTTATGTCATGTCGGCGATGGGCTTTTACCAAACCAAGCCCGGCGATCCACGTTATAGCATTGGACGTCCTTTGTTCAATGAAGTGACGATCCCCGTGCAAGGTGGCGTCTTTAAAATCAAAGCCGATAACAACAGTTCACAAAATAAATACGTGAAATCCGTGACCATCAATGGGCAGCCTTTAGGTGAAAATTTCACCTTTAGACACGATCAAATCATCCCCAATGGTGAGCTTCATTTTGTTATGACACCCAATAAAGAAGAAGCATTAAGACCATAAAATCACGCAAAAGAGGGTAAAGCACCCTCTTTTATTCCCCTTATTGATGTCCTTTTTTATTTCAGTGGAAAACGAATATGACCTTACAATACAGTGCCCTTGCGTTAAGTATTGCGTTTGCAACCCTCGGACTGAGTGGATGTAATGACAAATCCCCAGAAACAACACATATTGAAGAGTCTGCATTAAGCGGCAATGTCGCCTACGTCAATCCTTTCATTGGTACCGGCTTTAATGGGCACACCTTTCCTGGCGCCGTTGTGCCTGAAGGCATGATGCAACTGTCGCCAGACACCGAACTTTTAGGATGGCATTCCTCTTCGGGTTATCATTTTGATAAAGACACCCTGTTCGGTTTTTCACATACCCATTTATCGGGCACAGGAATGGGCGGTCTTGGTGACATTTCGTTTTTGCCATTCACAGAAGACAAATCTAAATACATTGAAAAAACAGATGATTACAAAGATTCTATCGCCGTTAAAATAGACAAAAAATCGGAAAAAGCCCAAGCGGGCTACTACCGCGTTAAGATTGCAGATAACGGGATCGAAGCCGAGCTGAGCGCCTCAGAGCGGGTTGGATTTCATCGATACACCTACCCTAAAAATGAACCGCAACGCCTTAAAATCGATTTAAATTCCATCTTAAACAGCGATTGGGGATCCACTTCCCTTCGTAATAAATTAACCATCAGCGAAGACGGCTACAGCGTTTCAGGCGAACGCGATGCCGCCCACTTTTCAGGCTGGGCTAAAAATCAAAAAATCTATTTTTACGCCACCTTCGACAAAAAAATCATAGACATACACCTTCTTTCTGGTGGAAAAAAAGTCGAGGGCTTAAGTGCAGAACATCTGTCCACCTTACCGCTTGATGCCGCAGGAAATCCCACCAAACGCATTAAAGCCGATGTCACCGCCTACCTTGAATTTGAAAAAAACAACACACAAGAGCTCAACGCACAAGTGGCGATTTCGGCGGTCAGTCTTGAAGGGGCTAAAGCCAATCACCTTGCAGAAGCCACGCCCAATGGCGAGCGCCTCTCTTTTAATAAAGCGCGAAAACAAGCGCTCAAAAAATGGGAAAGAGCACTGAATTTTAAAGTGAAAGGCGGCAGCAAAAAAGAAAAAGAGATTTTCTTCACGGCCCTTTATCACACCAAAATCGCGCCTGTCGTCCATCAAGATGTCAACGGTGATTTTCGCGGCATGGGCAAAGGCACCATTCAAAAAGGAGAAGGACATTATTCCATCGCCTACGGTACATCAACGGAGCAACAACCTAATTTTTCAGTGTATTCGTTATGGGATACTTTCCGGGCTTTACATCCTTTAAAAACCATCACAGAGCCCGACCGCGCCATACAATACGCTAAAAATCTGGTTCAAAAATACACCGAAAGCGGTTTGCTGCCTAAATGGGAGCACTTAGGGGATGAAACGGGCACCATGGTCGGCTACCCCGCCGTGGTCGTCATCGCTGATGCCATCACAAAATACCCTGATGCTTTTACGCTTGAAGAAAAACAAGGGGCATTAAAGGCGGCAGTCGATTCTTCTCGTTTTCACCCTGAAGATTACAATGACTGGGATCAATCCGTCCTTGAGCGCACTTTAACGCAGCACATTAAATACATTGAAGATCCTCTTTATGGTTTTGCTCCTGCCGTTCAACGTATCGACAATGTGCCCGTTTTTGAACAATACACAACAGAATCCGTTTCATACGGACTTGAAAATGCCTTTTATGACAGTGCTATAGCAACGATTGCAAGGGCTGCGGGAGATCTTGTCGTCGCCGAAAACTACCAAAAACGCGCCAAACTTTACGACGCTTACTTCGATCACAATCCAAGCGAATATGCAGAGCATGGCGTCACAGGTTTCATGCGCCCTAAAATGATCGACAAAAGTTTCATGACCCCTTTTGACCCTTATGGCACGGAGCATGAAACGGGCAATTACACCGAAGGCAATGCATGGCAGTGGACCTGGTTTGTTCCTCATGATATCGCAGGATTAAAAACCCTCATGGGCGGAGAAGATGCTTTTTCTGCAAATTTAGATGCCACCTTTAATGCCAAGATCTCAGGCGATGAAACGGCTGATATGTCAGGCCTTATCGGGCAAGTGGCCTTTGGTAATGAGCCTTCACATCACATTCCTTACCTTTATAACTGGACAGCAACACCGTGGAAAACCCAAGAAGTCATTGATTATATTCTCGATGAAATGTACAGCGCGACCCCTGAAGGCATCATCGGCAATGAAGATGTCGGCGCCATGTCGGCTTGGTATGTCATGTCTTCTATGGGCTTTTATCAAGTGAACGCGGCCGCCCCTGTTTACACCATTGGACGTCCCTTATTTGATGAAATCAAAATCCCGGTCAAAAACGGTTATTTCACCATCAAGGCTAAAAATAATGCCAATAAAAATATCTATGTTAAATCAGTCAAAATAAACGGAAAAGAACTGGATCATGGCTTGTTTTTTCATCATGAGGAGTTTAAGGCTGGCGGAAATTTAAGCTTTGTAATGACAAATAAAAAAAATGAAGCAATGCATTACCCTTCTTCAAAATAAAAAATAGAGGGGGTTCGCCCCCTTTTATCACTCTATTTTAAAAGGAAATACCATGTTTAAATTGAATGTACTCACCCTTTGCATTATGACGGCAAGCTTAACACTTGCAGGCTGCAACAGTGAATCACCAGGCCAAGTTCATGAAAAAGAAAATGCCCAAATCAACATGGGCAAAAATCCGCCTGTTTTTTTTGAAGGCATGGACTTAACGCGCTATGTCAATCCTTTTATCGGCACGGGGAACCTCGGCAACACCTACCCCGGAGCCACGACCCCCCACGGCATGGTGCAGCTTTCACCGAACAATGGCTCGAATGGTTGGGAATATATCTCAGGGTATTATTACCATGACGCACGGATGGCGGGTTTTTCTCATACCCATTTATCAGGGGCAGGCGCGGGCGATCTCAACGACATTTTGGTCATGCCCATCAACACAAAATCAAATTACATGATTGGAAAAGGCAGCCCCACATTGCACGCCGAAGCGTCCCGTTTTCAACATAGAAATGAGTCTGCTACCGCGGGTTATTACAGCGTCTTTTTAGACGATTATGGCATTAAAGCCGAATTAACCGCTTCCGATCGCGTGGGTGTTCACCGTTATCATTTTCCACAAGA
>CAMRBZ010000114.1 GCA_947040595.1 uncultured Enterovibrio sp.
TTAACTCAAATTGTCACGTTGATACATTTTACCCACGTTCGTTCATGCTTAATCTTTAGATCTCATCTCTGACAAGAACGTGATGCATTTGCCTCTTAATGCGCCCCTGAATGCCTTTGAGTATCCCTTAACACCTCTAAGTCCTCTGAGTCCTTAAGTATCCATTATCGTTTAACGCCTCTAAATGCCCGTATACGGCTTTTCCCCATTCGCTTTACATTCCTGACTTGTAAAATCCTCTTATCGCCTTGTAGGGCCATTTCAGTGCGTTTTAAGGGGGTTTGCAATTACGATCTAAATTGTCGATTTCTGGTTTTACGTGCGTGGCCGTAAAAGTTAGAGGGTTGTACTTCGATTGAAGAACGCATTGGGGAAATGTGATTTGTACCAGGCGTACAAACAAGAATTTTTGAGCCATACGCAATGTGAAGATATGTATTGGTAGGATTTTTAAATGTGATTTAAATCTTAAGAAATAAAAAAATAAACGAGCGATAAGCGAAGTTCTTTGTTCTTTTTTCTCTTTCTTTTTCTTCTTTCCGTTGCTATAAGTAATTGATTTGTATAAAAATATAACTCTAAGTGACGGCAAAATAGGGGTTAAGTGACGGCAAAATAGGGGTTAAGTGACGGCAAAATAGGGGCTAAGTGACGGCAAAAGCGGGGTGGATAACTTTTGAAATTTCCCATAAACTAACGGCACTTTTATATTTTGCCGTCTTTTGTGTCTTATATGGTTTTTTTATGGATGATTTATCAATTGTTCACGCGAACGAGTTGATTGAAGCGAGTTATTCTCTTTCAATTAATGAAATGAGAGTGATTGCTTTAGCTTGTACAAAATATGACAGCAGAAAAAGCAACTTCGGTGAAATTGAGATAAATGTAAGTGAATTTGCTGAGTCATTTTCTTTAAAAAATAAACGTATATATGGAGATCTACGTGATGCAGTGAAGGGGATCATGAGAAAACCGATAAAGCTACATGACCAAGAAAACAATGAAATTATAGAATTAGCATGGATAACAAGAAGTAGATACAGTGCGAGAGAATCGGGTTCGTACATATCAATGAAATTTTCACCTGAAATAGAACCTTATCTTTTTGAGTTAAAAGATCGCTTCACCAAAATAAATTTCGAATATGCAGCAAAATTAAATACGCCTTTTTCATTCCGATTATACCAATGGCTAAAGAAATCCGAAAATATGAGGAAGAACAAAAATGGCAATGCTGTGATTGTTGAGATTGGTATTAACTGGATGAAAGAACGGTCACAATTTGGCAATTATAAAAAGTGGGGAGATATAAAAGATCGAGTTATCTTACCTGCCATCGAACAAATAAACTCAAAGACTGATATTTCTGTTGTATGGGAAGGCGTAAAAAAAGGTCGCTCTGTTCATGCTGTTAAATTTTCTTATGTTGTGGAAGTTGCTACTTTTGCAAAACCTATTCGACCACGTTTATACCGACGGCCAAAAGTGTTGAAAGGAAGTCATGAAGAAGGTGAGTGGATGCGTAAAAATCTATCTCTCTTGTTGTCCTACAGAGATGAATTAAAAAAATATGACGCTTTTGAAAAGTTAGATATTAAAGATCTTGAGCGCATTGCAGAATATTCATCAATTTTTGATCGAGAGATACACGAGAGCGCACTAAAGGAAATTTCTGAACGCAGGGCCAAAAAAACAAAAGTGGCTTCTTAAATTAAACATTTGTAATGACATTATTTTAAACAAGGTAAAATTTAAATTGTCACGTTGATACAAATATCTTTTTTTAAATTGTCACGTTGATACAAACTATCGCTCGTCAACTTGCTCGTTCGTAGAGTTTCTTGTTCGTGCTCACATTGCCGTTCCTTTGATCGATGACCTTCTCGTTCATGAAGTCGTTCCTTCTTAAAACGCCTTAAAAGGGCTGTTATCTGATAAGGCTTGCTTGTTTTTGATCAAGATTTTAAGCTACGCAACCAATTACTGACTGAACCCGAAGAAATACCCAACATTTCTGAAATATTTCGATTAGTACAGCCTTTCGCTTTCATCTCCAACACCTGTGGCAATAATGCTTTCTTATCTGGACGGCCACCGCCTTTAGACGCTGTACCACCAATTAAACCTGCTTTAACTTTGTCTTCCAAAGATCCCGCTTTCCCGCCCTTCGCCCCTTTCTTTGCTTGGCTTTCTCTGAATTTACTTGGCGTAAAATGTTTAAAAGTCCAGTTCGCAATGGATTTCGAAATTGATTTAATCTCAGAAACGGGCAAAGGCGTGATGAATTGACCGTTTAATGCTTCTATGTGGCTGTATACGGCGTTATTCCAATTCGCTTTGTATTCTGGCTGCCAAAATTCACGGATCGCTTTATAGGCCCACTTTCGCGTGTTATCAAAGAGTTCACAATTACGCCCTAGGCCGTAAATTTCTGGGCCTTTTTTTGGATGGCCGCGCAAATCGAGATAGTCGGCCAGTTCATCAAGCGTGTATTGGTGATCTGTCCAGACTGTATTTTTCCAATGCTCATGAAGCGGGTTCTTTGTTAGCAAGCCTGCATAGCATCTATCTGCTTTGAGACGTTCGACCATGGCAGACTGAATCGCTGCCAAATAACGCATGGGATCAAGATGGGCAAGGTTTGACGTACACACCGGCACTTTTAGACGGTAAGCAATATGGGCATGCGCATTAACAGGATTTTTACTTGTCCAAAATGGCGCGGGTAAATCTGCGCACTCCCACGCCAACACGCCGCCTTCGCGGTCAATATCAAATACAAGGTAATTCACCATTTTTGGCGGGTTCACTTGCAAATAACGCTTGCTGATTGCGGTTTTCTTTTGACGAATGTATGTGACGCCTAATTCGTCGGTGCAATAAGGTTTTTTAGGCAGTGAGTCGAATAACGCGAGTTCAAAAGAGGGGCAATGTGCGGTAGAAAACTTATATTTCACTCAAAACCGTGCTTATTGGCGGTTTTGGGTGTTTGAATTAGGGATTTCATTTGGTATAATTTCCTTAGCATTTATGCTGGCCCTGAGTCCTTATTATTCCGCCAAGAATGATCATAAGGCTCGGGGCTTTGTTTTATCTTGGAATCTTACGCTTTTACTTAATTCACTTCAATTGCGGCTTTGAAAGCTACAGAGCGGATCAAAAAACCTTTTCATACACCTCAAAAAGCCATAACCAAACACGGATCAAAATTTTAAAAAAGTTAGCTTTTAGTATATCAAAAAAGTGTTTACACTAATCCGTATACATTAAAATGATAACAGCATAGACCCTTGATATGACTAAATATATTTTACTTATGGCTTCAAAAGGTGGTGTGGGAAAAAGCAGTATTTGCAAACAACTTGCAAGGGAGCTGCACCGAATAGGCCACAAAGTACAAGCGGAGGATTATGATCCGCAACAACACTTTGCGCGCTTTGTAGAGTTGCACCGTTATATGTTTGTAGAGGAAGGAGATCACATCGTGATTGACACTCAAGGCGCGCACACTGAAACGAATGTGCAGCTTATGGAAGCCATGAAAAAAGAAGATGCCCTAATCATCATACCGTTTAGGCCAACAGAAGACGATTATGCAGAAGCACTGCGAATGCGTGACCGCTTAGATCAATTTCAACTATTGAATAAAAGCATTTTTATCGTCAATGGCGCTTACCGTGAAAACGACAAGGATGCAAAACATTACATCAAACTTTTAAGCGATACCGTTCGAGTATCAAAGGTTGTGTTCACGCAAAGAAAAGCCTTTACCAAAGAACCAGACTCAAAAGTTAACAGCGAAATATCACATTTTATAAACACTGAAATGAGGATCTGATCATGGTCTTACCAAAAAACACAGCCGCACAAGATGCACAAAAAGATCAGGGACTTTATACAAAAGAACAAATCACGGCCACACAAGAACAAAGAGATAAAATGTGGGCAAAAGTGGCTGCGGCAAAAACACCTCATCATTACAAAACACTCATCGATGAAGCATTTAAAAATGATTGTTTGCTTGAGCAATTGGAAGCGGATAACGCGAGAACCACGATATTAAGTTCTGTCCGGTTGTCACCCGTTCATTATTTGAAGTTAAAAAAAATCATGGAGGAAGAGAAGAAGGATTTGAAAGCGCTGTTGGTTGAAATGATTGAAAGGAAAGTTTAAAAAAAATCAGAGAAAACTCTTATACCCGTCAACTTTGAAACTAGGTGTTGGCTACGCTCGCACAGCCCAATCACATGGTAAATATATGCTCAGGGGCTTCACCCGTTAGCCGCAGGAGCACATCTTCAAGTGTCTTGGGTACCAATAAAATTTAATAAAATATTGTACACACTGTAATTATAAAAAAATCTTTAAGGAGGCAACCTTCCAAAATGCGCATAAAAGAAAAAATAATTAGAACAAAATCAAAGCCAAAGCCAAAGCCAAAATTACTGGCGTAGAAACTTCAATCAACTTTGACAGAGCCAAGATTAGAGGAGTAGAAACTTCAATTAACTTAGACAGAGCCAAGATTAGAGGAGTAGAAACTTCAATTAACTTAGACAGAGCAAAAACAAATAAAGAAGCATCATTCATTTAAAAAAATCCTTTTTTTAATGGCAATTAGTGAAACCGCGACAAATTAACGTGATTAAGCTCGCATAATACATTGAATTTTCTCAAAAAAAAAGATGTAATCGCTGATTTCGTAAATTACATGGCGTAATTAAAAAAAATAGAAACCTTAAATAAATGGACAATTAATTAACATTTAGAAAATAAAAAACCACCACAACACACCCGCGCCTTGCGCCCTCCAAAAAAAAACCAAATAACCACAAAACAAAAGCCACATAAAACCTGGTGGACGAAACGTTTTTTCATTTATCTCGCATTCTCATGCACTGAAAAACGGCAAGAATGGCGGGCACTTAAGGTGATGATGGGAGTGATGATGATAAAAACTTATTATTCCTATAGTCAGGGTTTATTAGTTTCTAAGCGGCCTATGTGGCCGTGAACCCAGATCGACGTTTTCGTAAATGGTCAACTGTTTTCTAAGCGGCCTATGTGGCCGTGAACAAAACAAGTGTTTCTATTTGGATAAATATGCATTTCTAAGCGGCCTATGTGGCCGTGAACACCAACCCGAAACAAGATTAGCAACAGTTCGATTTCTAAGCGGCCTATGTGGCCGTGAACAATGGATTTTGCAACAGAGAGCATCTGATAGCAAGGGGTAAGAGGCAAAAACCTTGTTTTTACCTTGTAAAAAACATCATTTCTTAAGAGCTTGATTTATAAGAATATTCTAAGCAGCTAAAAATATAAGGGTAAAAACAAGGTAAAACCGGCGCCCTTCCCCTAAAAAACATCAAAGAAACCAACAAAGCGGCAAAACAAAGGGAAACGGGAAACGCATGTTTCCCGTTGTTTTGCGTTTCCCTCGGATGTAATATGCCTTTTATTTATTGATTGGCGGATGTGAAGTGATGAAAGTGCAAAACAGTGTGACATTTGAAGACGTAGCGAAAGCGGCATCAAGTATGCTCACCCAAGGGATCA
Organism: uncultured Enterovibrio sp.; assembly: GCA_947040595.1. Taxonomy (GTDB): domain Bacteria; phylum Pseudomonadota; class Gammaproteobacteria; order Enterobacterales; family Vibrionaceae; genus Enterovibrio. Next base: position 5,560 of record CAMRBZ010000114.1, read on the forward strand.
CGCCTTCTGTGCGCGGCGTGATCGCGGTTACAGGCGGAAAAACCGAAACCGTTTCTATGTATCTTCGTGATTTTTTTGATAAGCGTAATGCTGAAGTGATTAAAATGGCTGATGAACTGGGAAGCACTGCGATTGCAAAGCTTTTGGCAAGTGAAGTTCAAAACGTCGTAGACAGAAAGACCGCGCAACTACAAGGCATCATTAAAGAGCAAAAAGAGCAACTCAACGAAGTGATCGAGCTTTTAAACGATAAAGAGAAAGACTGTGAACACCGCGTTGAACTTGCAGAAGCAAAAATGACGCAATCCATTAATGAAGCGAATGAAAAAATCAACAGCGCCAAAGAACGTGCAGACAACTTTGAAGAGCAAGCAAACCAAGCAAAATTAGAAGCCAACGAAAAAACAAAGAAAGCTCAAAACGCGATTGAAGCCAATCAAACAAAATGTGAGTTAATCATTGAAAACGCAAAGAACGAAGCGCAGGCATTAATCCTTGCCGCCAATAAGCACAGTGATAAATGTGAACAAGAAGCGGTGAGCTTGCGTGAGCAAGTCAAAGCATTAAGTATTGAGCAAGCGAAAAGAGAAATAGAACAAGCTCAATATCAACAAATGCAAGAAACACACAATAAGATGATCAGCGATTTGGCATTTGAAAGAACCAACACCGCCAAGCTACAAGCCCAACATGAAAGCAAAACCGCAGACATTGCGCGCTTAACGGGCGAACTCAACGAAGCCAAAACAGACAGCAAGCAGCTCACAACACTTCAAGGCCAATTGATAGAGGTGCAAAAACAACAGGCACAAACGCAACATGCCTTAACCCAATCAGAGCGTGAAAGAGAGTCGCTCACCTTGGCGCTTCGAAGCCAAAAATAGAAGAAAAAGAAAAAGAAAGGCTGTGGGTGGGTGAAACGTTTTTTCATTTCTCGCGCATTCTCATGCGCTGAAAAACAGCATTAAGTGGGCGGGATCTGGCTTTAGGGCGGGGGGCGGGTATAGATATTTCTAAAAAGACGTTCTCACGGTCTTTTTAGAAATTCCCCCATTTAAAAAAAGCATTCTCATGTTTTTTTTAAAAATCTTTGCTTGGGATGGTGGGCGGGGATCTTAGTTTTACTCTTACTTTTTCCCTGGCGCATTTCCATGCGCGCCCTGGCACGGGATGTTTGCCCTTGGCGAATATTGAAGAGCCAGCGCCAGGGGAAATATTAAAGATGCAGCATGGCATTCATTTGTTGATGAAGAATGCGAATAACAAAAATATCAGCGTCACGAACTCGATAGAAGATGGCATGTTTTTGAAAATCATGGCGACGAATACCGGCGCTTAATTCAGAACAATCACGCCCCATCATTGGAGCTTCGGATAAATTAAGCAAACAAGATTCCATTTCATCGGTATAACGATCCGCTTGCACTTCACCAAAATTTAAATATGTATATTCGTAAATATTGCCAAAATCATCCGCCGCTTTTTTCGACAGCTTAAACATTAAGTTTTGCCTTTCTTTGCGCCGCAATCTCTTTGAGAGACAAGGCACACTCGCCGCTTGATTCACCTTCAGCAAGTGCTTTTCGTAATAACTCTTGTTGATTTTCTTGTTGTTCAAGTAGCCGAATAGCACTACGAACCAGCTCACTTGTAGACCCATAACGGCCAGTTTTTAGCATACGGTCAATAAAACTATCTAATGGATCACCAATCGTTATGCTTGTTGTTCGCTTCATTATCTGCCCCTTCAAAGCTGTGTTAATAATTAACACAATCATTTTACAGCACAAACAAGCAGCAATCGAGGAAGCAGGAAATATAAAAAAAGTGATGGCTTAAAGGATGGCTAGACCTGTTATTTGGTAAACACCCTGACTCTATCAAATTCGCTAAATATTGACGGGTAAATATTAAATTCGGACAAAACGCGATTTCGGACGATGCAAGACGAAAAGCGCACAAAAAAGCCAAAGTGGGCGAGAGATGCAGCTATACCGCCCCGCGCCTTGCCCCCTTTGCTTTAATGATAAATGCAGGCGATGGCGGGTATTTTCAAAAATCACTTCTCAGTGGTTTTTTGAAAATTCTCCTTTCAATTTCGCTTCCCTGGAGAAATTGAAATCTCATTTTTATTGCCCTTCTCAGGGCACTAAAATCCCCCTTTTTTTTGAAGCTTCTCAGATTCAAAAAAAAATCTGTGTTGGCTGTGGGGGTGGGAGCGCATTTGAAGCAAAGCAAAGGGGGCAAGGCGCGGGGCGGTATAGCTGTCCGTTAACGATAATCTTAATAAGCTCCGCTGGTTTAAGCATTTTACAAATAGGGTTTGATTTATCCACATGTTTTAAGTTAAAAATGATAGGAAGCACAAGATCACGGGCAACATAAAGAGTAAAACTTAACGTAGAAAAACCTACTTATTTAAATTAAATACCTCATTTCGTACCTAACCTCGATTTTTTAAGATATAACGTTGAAATAAACATTGTTTTCTCGACTACGAGATGATGGGTAAATCATTGTTAATTCTAATTAAAAATGATATAAATTCAGGGTTTTCTATCTTATAAGACATTTTTCAATGAAGAACATAAACTCAGAATCTAACCGTTTAAAAAGTTTAGCGGGTAAAGAGCTACAGAATTTTTTAATTAGTAAATTTAAATTATTGGTTGAAAATGAGATAATTAAAAAAGTTGAATCAAACAAAAACTTCAATCATAAAAACTTCCCCTATAAAAAACAATACTTAGCTAATTTCATCATAGAAACAAACGATAATAAATTTATAGTTATTAATAGCAGCAATTCATTTCGTCACGATAGAATGAAAAATCAAGCTTATGATTTAGATGGCATTAAAAACAATGCCGAAATTTCAGATAAGATCATTGCTTCTATACTTCTTTATCCCAACTCAGAGCTAGAGAACGAATCACTCATTAAGTTCAGAGATAACGTAAATAATAAAAAGGCATTTAGCCCTGCATCTCATATACTCGTTCTTAACGAGTTAATTACTTTTATTGAAAACCATACCAATTCAGTTTTAAACAAAAAAACATCTCAAGATGAAAAAACAAAAGATGGTCGTTACTATGCTGTACGAGGAAATGAATTAGAAAAAGAAATAGTGATTGAATTAAATAACACCGAAAAGTTAAAAAAATTCAGAGGAGGGATTGATTTTGAATCACCTTTCTATTTCGTTATAATGAATAAATTATGCACGAGCAATGAAATTCAACATAGTGAAATTACCAAAATTTTAGCCACAAATACTGTATTAAAACTTAGAAGTGGTGGAAATGCTAAAACAGACATAATTATAAAAATAACCACACTTGATAAAGAAATAATTGAAACGATCTCCGTTAAAAATACGACAAAAAGCTGGGTCAGCTGTCATGATTATAAAAGCATTGATTTCATAAGAGTTCTAGGAATTGAAGGAACTAAGTTAGCAGAATATTTCGATTTATATCAAGCGCAAGGTTCTAATAAGCACTTTTTAGATCATATGTTACCAGGGGATTCCTTGAGTGAGTTTGAATCTTTATTGACCAATTATAAAACACTCTTAATAGAGTGGGCTTTAATGGGGAAGCATGATGAAGAAAATTTAATAGCACCTGAACAACAGATTTCGAAATATATCTTAATCAATAAACCTGAAGGAATAATATTCATTGATTACTTATCATATATAGAAATTATATCCTCAACAAACCATTTATATGGCTTACCATTTAGCTGGACATATCCATCAAAACAAAGAGGAAAAAGGATCCAGCTAAAAATGCCTATCATTATTCAATCACAGCAATAGTGGAAAAATACAACCATTCTTGTTACACCGCTATTTCTTTCTTTTCTTCTAAGGCTAATATTATTTGATTAGCAATAGCTTTAATGACAGTTATCACAACAGAGTTTCCCATTTGCCGATACATTTGGGTTCTTGATACAGGAATAATAAACTCTTTTGGAAATCCCATTACAGCTTTGCACTCATTTTCAGAAAGCAAACGCAAACCTGTATCGCCATCTTTGACAAAGGTGCCTGTTAACCTTTGTATCTTATGATATGTTGACACTAATGTTTTAATTGAACCTTTGCTATTTTCATTAATTACACATGGTTTCCCATCATCTTTTTTAAATAAATATGAGTTCTGCAAATGCTTTGATATTGAATATCCACTTATGTTTTTTTCAAGATAATCACCAATATCCACATACTTCATTGGAGGCAATGGAAATGAAAAATTTACATCTTCTAAAAAGCAAACCAAATAAAATCGTTTTCTATTTTGTGGAATACCAAAATCACTTGAATTGATAACTGTATGATGACATTTATAGTTTCTCTTTGTTAATTCTTCAATAATAAGCTCAAGTGTCCGCCCTTTATCATGATTCAATATACCCGGCACATTTTCTAAAAATATAACATTAGGCTTTTTAGCATCTACAATCCGCAGTATTTCGTGAAACATTGTACCTTGAGTCGGATGATTAAATCCTTCTCTTTTTCCTATATGACTAAAAGGTTGACATGGAAAACCACCACACAAAATATCATGTGACGGAATAATATCTGTTTCTATTTTACAAATATCACCATATGGAACAACACCATAATTAGAGTAATATGTATACTGAGCATGCAGATCAATTTCTGATGAAAATACACAACCGGCACCAAGAGATTCAAAGGCAGATCTTATTCCCCCAATACCTGCAAATAAATCAATAAATTTAATAGATTTATTTTTGTTTTTATTTCTCTCTTCTTGATGCGTTATAAGTGCTAATTCATTATGCCTTAACTTAATATCTTTTTGATTGTAATCATTAAAAATCACTTTCATCACCTGATTCTCTGGGATGTAACCTGTCTTTATTAAGAATAATTCCCAAAATGCAGATCGCATATTCCTTTGCCCTAATTCCCATTGTTGCCAAGTACGCTGGCTAACATTTATAAGAGAGGCTGCATTTTTCTGTGTTAATGAAAGATGCTTCCTGGCCTTAACTAATTCGACTGAATTCATCACTCATCTCTTACGTTAACCAGCCCGGGAGGGTACACTCAAAGAGTGTCTTTTGCAACGCGATATTATTCACAACTAAAAATTACATCTGAATTGTTTGAGATAGAACAACAAACAATGACCTACCTCAACCCACACCTATTGATATAATCACTCACCGTCGATCTCGGCTCTTCAACCAGCTTTGCTACCGCACTCAAAGACAAACCCATTTTCAGATATTTCTTGATGTCTGCTTTGTGCT
>CAMRBZ010000115.1 GCA_947040595.1 uncultured Enterovibrio sp.
GGTGCGCATGAACTGTACACATGGATTTTTCCATAAAATGGGTACATGGCGCGACTGGCTGCATCTTCACATCTCTTGGATATAGCTATACCCGTCGCCTTTGAAACTGCGAGGGTTCAGATATTGAGTTAAACAAGCGCTGCCAACAAGCACAAAGCCTGCGAGAATGAATCGCTAATTCCTTGCCTCTTCACCTGAGTTCACAGATCTCAAACGCCACCTTAAAACACCCAAAGTGTGTGAGGCGCCACTTATTCAATCCAGTGGGGAATCCATAAAACACATTTCATTTCTTTATTTGTCGTCACTATTCATTAATGATGCGGAAAAAGGTTTCATTGGATTTAATCATGCCAAGCTCATGACGAGCACGTTCTTCAACGGCTTCGCGCCCTTCTTTTAAATCTTCAAGCTCTGCATACATGAGTAAATTACGTTGCTGAAGTTTGTCATTGGCATTCAACACAGATTCAGCCAGTGTTTTTGCATCAAAATAATCTGTTATTCCATTTTTTCCCCACCATAAATGATATTGAAGCCAGCCTAGCAAAACGCATAACATCAGTGTCAACACTCGCATCGAGATCCCTCTTCATCATTTATACACAAGACCTTGCACGAGCAAATCAAAGTGAGGATAAAATACCCGTCACCTTTCAAACGAAAGGGGGGTTGGGTAAAGACGCCGTCATGTTCCCACATTCCCCCCCCTCACACCAGCACTTCAATCTTTCAATTGAAGAAGAGTAAAAAAATATTTCGTACATATAAACAATAAGTTAATTTTACAAGATGCAATATTCCTCCTTTTATGAGTGCCCTTTTTTCTCTACTATTATCTATAACGTCAGATCTTTTTGAATTTATTTATTCACATAAACCTCTGATTACTTTTATTTAAACAAGATTTCCTAAATAAATTCAATGGCTTGAAATATTTTCATTAGAAGTAACGCCTGAGCACTTATTTTAATTGTCTTAAAAAACACTTTATTTAAAACCACCGACTCAAGATCTATCTTCTTTAAACAACAGGAAATATCATGAAAAAGTATTTATTAGCCGCCCTCATTTGTACAAGCTATGCAATATCCCCCAGCGTCTTTTCGATTGAACCCTCATTTCCTCATTTAAAAACGGTAGGAATAGGAGAAATCACAACAACACCCGATATCGCAAGCATCAATGTCGGAATTAATCTAACACGCTTAACAGCACAAGAAGCTAAAAACACATCAGATACCGCAATCAGTGCCTTGTTTAAACGTTTAGAAAAATTAGGCATTAAACGCCAAGATATAGAAAGTGCAAATTTGTCTTTGCAACCTCAATACACATACGAAAAAAACTCCCCCCCCAAATTGACAGGCTACCGTGCAAATCGAAATATCACGATCATTGTTCGGCATCTTACTAACCTCAATTCCGTGCTTGATGGAGCGCTCACCGATGGCTTAAATCAAGTCAATAGAATTGAATTTTCTTCAAGTCAGCAAAAGAAATTAAAAGAAGATGCAAGAATGGCGGCCATTGAAAATGCAAAAGCAAAAGCAAACTCTTTAGCAAAAGGCTTTAATGTAGAAGTCGGTAACGTTTGGCAAATCAATTATCTAGAACCTTCTCCAGTCCGCCCTTTGTTAATGCGAATGGCACAAGACTCCAGCAAGATTGAACAAAGCTACCTTGATAACGAAATTACGATATCGGATCAGGTTGAAGTTATTTTTGCTTTAGAGCAATAATACCAATAAATATTTGATCATTTTGAATGAAATAAAAAAGCGGCCAAGGGCCGCTTTTTTATTTCATTCAAATATGCCCCTTCCTTTGATGCTGCGTGGGTGTCGCAGCTCTCGCTCAGGCCAATCACATAGAAGATCTATGCTCAGGGCCTTCACTTGTTTGCCGCAGGCGCGCATCTTCAAGTGTCTTGGGTATATCTAATTTTAGGACTCTTTTAATTTCAGGACTCTATTCGATCCTCGTCATCAGCACTTTTATCCCCTTCGCCTTTGAGTGGGATGGCTTTTAAAAGAGCCCTCATTTGTTCCCAAAATAAGGCCACAGTGGCAATATTGACTTTTTCATCGGGAGAGTGTGGGAATTGAATCGTGGGTCCAAAAGAAATCATGTCCATATTTGGATAAGGCTCTTTAAATAAACCACATTCTAAACCGGCATGGATCACCATTATTTTAGGAATACGTCCATAGATGCCTTCATAAGTGCTTCTGAAAATATGCATAATTTGTGAGTCCGGGTTAGGTTTCCAGCCTGGATAAACCCCTGAGAACACAATTTCCGCTCCCGCAAGCTCAGCAAGAGATTGCAGCATACTTTCTACATATTCTCGCGCCGTATCCGTAAGCGAGCGAATAAGGCAAAGAAAGGTCATGCTGTTTTCCTCTGTGCTGATAACACCAAGATTTAAAGATGTTTCAACAACCCCTTCAATATCATCACTCATACGGATCACACCATGTGGACAGGCATTCATTGTGCCCACAATGCGTTTTTGTATTTCTGATTTAATCGCAAAAAGCGAAATACCATAAGGTAAAACAGACAAAGTAAGATCCGTTTCAATGGCTTGCAACTCTTCTTTTAATACGCTTTGATAAAGCTCAAATAATGTAAACAAGCGGTCAACATTTTCATGGGGTATGGCGACATCAGCGAAGGCTTCACGCGGGATAGCATTTCGAAGAGACCCACCTCGAACATTGAGTATGCGAAGGCCTAATTCATTGGCATGTCCTGCTAAAAAACGCCCTAAAAGCTTATTCGCGTTAGCACGTCCTGTATGAATATCGCATCCAGAGTGGCCTCCTTTTAAGCCTTTAATGGCCAGCGTTTTTCCGACATAACCCTCAGGCAAAGCTTCTCGTTCAAGCGAAAACGAAATGGAGGCATCTGCGCCTCCAGCACAGCCCATATAGACTTCACCTTCTTGCTCTGAATCGGTATTTAAAAGGATCTCCCCTTCAAGAATACCGGCTTTCAATCCAAATGCGCCTGTCATTCCGGCTTCTTCATCAAGGGTTAAAAGCACTTCAAGAGGCCCGTGTTCAATGTCATCTGACGCGAGCACAGCAAGGCAAGCGGCCATCCCCATTCCATTATCAGCCCCAAGGGTGGTGCCTTTTGCTGTCACCCATTCGCCATCAATAAAAGGTTGAATAGGATCTTTCAGAAAATCATGTTCCGTGTCTTCATTTTTTTGCGGAACCATGTCAACGTGAGCCTGTAAAACAACCCCTTTACGGTTTTCCATTCCGGCTGTCGCAGGTTTTTTTATGATGATATTGCCGACATCATCACAGCGTACGGATAATTTTTCATGGGTAGCCCAATCAACAATGTATTGGACAAGCTGTTGCTCGTGCTTGGATGGATGAGGAATGGCGCAAATTTTATCAAAAAATTGCCAGATAGCAGGGGGGGACAGTTGGCTGATTTCAGACACAGAGATCTCCAGAAAAATAAAAAAATTATTTATGCATCAAATTAATACATACCGAAAACATGAGTAAAATCGATTTATTATCAAACATTCATGTCGGCGGTGCGTCGTTTCTCAATGCAACCTATAGGTCATGTGTTTTATTTTAATGAAAATGCATTTCTTGTATACCTGCCTTGTGCTAACAAAGAGCCTATCAGTGAAATATTCCCTTAATTTTGCTTCCAAAAATGAAGCAAAATAGGCAATGAAGCTGAATTCAAAAATGCCCCTGTCGGAAAAAGCGCTCAAAAAAGCAAGGACAAGGGATATCAAAAAAGAGAAGGCGCATTTTAATGCAAAATTCTTGCGCGCAATGTGCCATCAATGGCTTTTAGCTTGTTCAATGCTTTTTCAGAATCTTTTGTTTCTACATCAATCACCACATAACCACAGTCTGCATTCGTTTGGAGATATTGCGCGGCAATGTTGATCTCTTCTTGAGCAAAAATTGTGTTGATCTTGGTTAATATGCCGGGCTTATTTTCATGAATATGCAATAACCGCGAAGCACCAATATGCAAAGGCAAAGAGACTTCTGGAAAATTAACAGAGGACAAGGTTGAGCCGTTATCCGAATATTTAACCAGTTTACCCGCCACCTCAATGCCAATATTTTCTTGAGCTTCTTGGGTTGAACCGCCAATATGCGGCGTTAATATTACATTATCAAAGACCATTAAAGGAGAGTGAAATGCATCTTTGTTTGTCTTCGGCTCTTTGGGGAAAACATCCACAGCAGCCCCTCGAAGCGACCCAGTTTCTAATGCATGACAAAGAGCCTCAATGTCCACGACCGTTCCACGAGACGCATTGATGAAAACAGCCCCTGGCTTCATAAAAGAAAAGGCCTCGGTGTCCATCATGTTTTTCGTCGAAAGGGTTTCCGGTACATGCAGTGAAATGACATCGGATTGATTTAATAACACAGGAAGAGAACTTATTTGCTGAGCATTCCCCAAGGATAATTTATTTTCAATATCATAAAAGGAGACTTGCATACCCAGATTTTCAGCCAAAATCCCCAATTGGGTGCCAATATGCCCGTAACCTATGATGCCAAGTTTTTTTCCTCTTGCTTCAAAAGAGTGATCCGCTGATTTCATCCATTCGCCTCGATGCGCCATTGCATTTTTTGCAGGTACACCACGCAGCAACAAAATCAGTTGTGCAAGAACAAGCTCAGCGACACTGCGAGTATTAGAAAAAGGCGCGTTAAATACAGGGATCCCTCTTTTGGCCGCCGCCGTAAGATCAACTTGATTCGTACCAATACAAAAACAACCTACCGCAATCAATTTATTGGCTTTTTCAAATACAGCTTCGCTTAATTGTGTGCAAGAACGGATCCCGACAAAATGCACATCAGCAATGGCCTTTTCTAAAGCCTCTCCAGATAAAGCCCCTTTATGGTATTCAATGTTGCTGTAACCCGCATTTTTGAATATTTCTAACGCAGAAGCGTGAAGGCCTTCAAGCAGTAAAATTTTGATTTTATCTTTTTTTAACGAGACATCTGGCATGTATTTCCCCTTCAAAAATGAACCCAGTAAACGAAAGCCTTACCTTTAAATTCAAAAAGAGACTGACACTTTTAAACTTAAAAAACAAGCGCCTCACCATGACTCTGCTCTTTTCTTCTCAGGATAAAAAAACAAAAATTCGCAAAGACCTTATTCAATCATGGGATGCACTTTTTGATCCTCTTAAAATAGGGGGCAAGACGTCTGTACAGGTAAAATTGCGAACACAAATTGAATGGGAGCCTCTACAGAGAAGATCAAACAAATGCAAGATCTTATAACCATTCCATTAAGTCGTGAGTCAGAAATTGCGCCGGAACAATCACTGAAAACAAAGCGTGAATTGTCGATAACACGTTATTCTTATTGAGAAATTCATAACGATGTATACCCAAGACACTTGAAGATGCGCGTCTACGGCAAGCGAGTGACGGCCTTGAACAGAAATCTGCAGTGTGATTGGGCGCTGCGAATGTAGCCAACACCCAGACAACTTAAAAGACGAGGGGTATCACAGTGGTTTTTATTCTGACACTGTAAATGTAATATTTGGATATTTTGTATTTAACGCAGGTAAATCATCTTTCGTTATTCTCGTATTAAAAAGCGACAGAGAAAATGACATATCAGGATTTAAGATTAATTTATCTTTTTCCAAGTCCACATTTCCACGAATTGTAAACTCAGTCAAACTTGGCGTTAGTTGAGAGATGTCGATGTATTTAATTGCATTATTCGCTAATCTTAAGGATTCCAATAAAAGCAATCCATTTGTTTCAAACGCCTTAAATCGAGAATTTTCTAAATTCAATGATTTCAAATTCGTTAATTCTTCAAAAACAGCGCCTTCAAGAGGATTGTAAGATAAATTCAATGATTCTAATTTTTTAAGCGAACCCAAATTAAGCCCTAAAAGATAATTACGCATTAGATTCACTGACTTTAATTCTGTCAATGGGATCAAATCAATACTTTCAAGGAGGTTAATTGATAAATCAAGTGATTCTAATTGCGTTAAACCAATTAAATTAATACTCCTAAATAAATTATTTGATAAATTAATCGAATTTAATTGTGTTAAATCGCTTAACCTAATATCAGAAATTTTATTAATAGACAAGTCAAGTGACTGCAATTTCGTTAATGAGGTTAAATCTACATTATCAATCTTATTGTTTCTTAAATTAAGTGAGCGTAATTCCGTTAATGAATTTAAATTAAAATAAAGAAGGCTTGTATCATTGAGTGTAAGTGATTTTAATTTTGCTCCAGACTCTAGATCGATAACCTCAAGTGCATGATTGCCTGTGATCTCTAGTACTTCATTATTTGGGAACTTTGAAAAAGAAAAAGTATCAAACTGTTCGTTATCTAAAAGATTACCTTTATATGAAAAGTGTTTGATATTTTCTAATACAGGAAGATCATTCATTAGATTTTGAGTAATCGATGCCTTCTCAAAGCGAATCGAATTAAGACCCTTGATCTTATTAATCCCCTCGATAGATATTACAGAACCAACACATACCAAATTGTTATTCGTTAATTCACAACCTTCACTGGTCGTAGGAAGGATCGGCGCAGGGTCTGGAGCGCTCGGAGTGTCAGAAGAACAACCAGCTAAAATTAAACTAACCAATAACCCAATGTATTTTACTTTCATCTATCTTCTCAATAAATTGACGCCAGTGCTTTTTCTAGAAGATATACCGAAATATAAACACACTCAAGAAAATAATCTTTTCTTCAAAAAATCTTCCTCCAATATAAAACAATATGCATTTAATCATAAAAAAATAAAAACAATCAGATATAAATAACCCATCATTCCTTAATAAATTAGGATAGGCAACTCATGAAATACAAAAAGCAAATCAATCAAAGCTGCTCCATTAGAAAAAATCATCCCCCTTCCTTAAATGAGTGCCTTATGGAATATACCCAAGATATTTAACGCGGCCGATATACCCGTCGCCTTTGAAGGTGCGTGGGTGTTGGCTATGCTCGTTCAGCCCAATCACACAGTCCATCTATGTTCAGGGGCTTCTCTCACTTGTTGGCTAGGCGCAACGTCAAGTGTCTTGGCTGTAGCCGCAAGAACGAAAAACGCCGAAGAATAGATGGAGGATGCGATTAGGCTTTGAGGGGGGAGCCGCCCTTGATTCTGCAGCTTCAAAGTCAAGGGGTATCAAACGATTTACTTGGAATGCAACTGATATGTGATCACAAATAATTCATCCGCTTGAGGATATATTTCACGAATTATTTTTTTTAGCTCAGGAAGTGTCATGTTTTCTTGTTTCGCATGAAATTCAGACAAGTGTGAAAAAGAAAGAGGTCGAACTTCTTTTATGAGCAAAGAACAAAACCAACGCCCCGTTTCATAAGTCGAGACTTGAACAATTGAATTTTCGAGATAATCTTTTTCTGTTTCATCTCGGATTGTGATCGTTTTTTTTCCCGACAAAATATCGGACTCAAAAAATTCAAAAAAAGTCATTTCTGTAGGGTGCATTCATTCTTCCTTTCATCGTTTTATTTTATTTAAAAAACAGTTTTTTATTCTCAAAACTCGATCTAAATCCAAGCGATCGATTATTTTAACAAGCAAGAATGATAAATATTGACGGAAAAAGGCATGACTCCCCTTCTATAGCCAAGACACTTGAAAATGCGCGCCTGCGGCAAAGGAGTGAAGGCCCTGAACATAGATCTACTATGTGATTGGCCTGAACGAGCGCAGCCAACACCCACGCAGTTTCAAAGGCGACGGGTATATTCCCATACAAACACATCGTTACCCTGTTAAAAAGAAATGCCGCAATTTATATAAAGAACGGCGCTTTTTATTTAACTTTTTAAAACCCCATTAGGACTGCCTTGCAAGACAATGTCCGCAGGACGATGCGCAAAAAGGCCCACTGTCACCACACCCACAATCGCATTAATTTTATCTTCAAGGGCTTTTGGATCGACAATTTTTAAATTATGAACATCCAAAATGACGTTACCGTTGTCCGTAATGCAACCTTCCCGATAACATGGATCTCCCCCAAGCTTGACCAATTCTCGAGCAACAAAAGAACGCGCCATCGGGATCACTTCAACAGGCAATGGAAATTGCCCCAATACATCCACTTTTTTAGAATCGTCAATAATGCATATAAATTTTTTCGAAATGGCAGCCACCACCTTTTCACGTGTTAAAGCGGCCCCACCTCCTTTGATCATTTCTTTATTGGCATTGATTTCATCAGCCCCATCAACATAAATATCGAGGGAAGCCACTTCATTGGCTTCAAAAACGCGAATACCCAATTTTTCAAGGCGCAAGGTTGAAGCTGCTGAGCTTGAAACCACCCCTTTAATCGTGTCTTTTACGCTTTCAAGTGCATCAATAAAATGATTGACTGTTGAACCCGTTCCTACGCCCACAATGCTGTTTTTTATAACATATTCTAATGCAGCTTTTCCTGCTGCTTTTTTCATTTCATCTTGAGTCATGGCGGTCTCTTGCACTAAAAGAAAAGAAGAGCAAAGTATACCTACTTTCTCCTTTAGAGCGATGCAATGATGATAATTCAGTAAAAATCAATCAGACCAAACCCATTGCTTTGACGGGGTCAATATTTCACAAAGAGGCACATCCCATGTTTGAGTCTCTAATAAAAAAGGAAGCCTCTGGCAATCATGCGCTAAACCCAGGGTTCGAGGAGGCGTTTCATTGCGAGAAGATTTAAAAAAAGAAGGCGTTAACGTTCGGTCATAGTATCCCCCCCCCATGCCTAAACGCTGCCCTAGCGCGTCAAAAGCGACCAGTGGAGTACAAATTAAATCTATTTTTGAGGTGGGTAAAACGAATCGAATATCCAACTTAGGCTCAAAAATACCAAACCGATTTTTGACTAATCCCGCGTCTGAGTCGTGTTTTAAAAACAACAAATGCCCTTTGCAAAGAGGATGGATAACAGGAAGATAGACGGTTTTTTTTTGTGCCCAGCAATATTCGATGAAAGAGTGTGTTTCTAACTCACCATTAAAAGACAAATAAAGGGCGATGGACTGTGCATTTTTTACAGATGGAGACTCACTAAAACGCGCTAAAACCTTTTTCGCAGCTCTTTTTTGCTCACAGAGGCTCAAGGCTTTTCTTTTGGCTTGCATTTGCTTTCGCAGTGTTTCGCGTGGGATCCCTGAAAATAAATGCATGGGTTTTAACATAAAATACATTGAATGAAAAAAAGAGGACCCCCAGAGTGCCGTTGCTGATCTTTTGCCCTTGAACCCAGCGGTTCAAGGCGGGAAAGTAAATGAATCCGCAGGCTTCTCGGTACGAGCCGAGCTTGCTCAATAGACTCAAAGAACTTCCCCTTATTTATGCTTATCGGCTCAGGGACGCGGATCGACTGACGCGCACTCCAGGGAAATAGGGTATTAGACTTTTTTCTTTAGCGGCACGCTTTCTTTCAGCAACGCCTCATCAAGCATTTCTTGCAAAAACAAAACTCGCTGTTGGACTTGTGTATTTTTATCTGCGTTATTTTGCTTTTCTTCATTTAATTCATGGCAAACATTCAAAGCAGCAATCGTTAGAAGTCTTTCTATATTCGTTACTTTAGTGCGATCAGATAATTCATGCAATCGATGATTAAAATCGTTTGCAGCGTCTATCAATGCTTGATCTTGGCCTGGTGGACAATTAACTCGCATTACTTTGCCTAGAATTTGAATTTCAACAGCCTGCGTAGTCATATTTTTTTGCAGCTCCCTTCAAAGCACACTATCGCTCCTAACGTAACGGAGACTCACTATAAAAAATGAAAAATTAAACTGCAAGTTTATCTTATTTTGTCATACTTTTTTAGGCACAAAAAGCAGAAATAACCTTCAATGCGATGAAAATCAGAGCAATTTGCAAAATTCAGCTTTCATTTAATGAAAGTACAATGGTTTTTATCTTCTTCAAGTGTTCTGAGATTTAATGTGAAGTGTTAACATGGTGGTTAAAACTCACGGTATTCAAGGTAACTTCAAGTGACCAAAACAATTTTACCAGATTACAATAAAATTTCGAGCGCCTTTCACTCTGATAACCTTGCTGTTACCCCTTCTGAAATACAAGGTTTTTTATCTGGAATGCTGTGCGGCGGACTAAAAATGGAACAAAGCACATGGACTCAACTTCTTTATGATTACACAAACGACGGTTCTCCTTGGCCAATATGTTCAAAAGAATACGCAGAAATTTGTTTAAACATTGCAAAAACCCAACTTTCAAGCACCGAAATGAACTTTGAATTGCTCATGCCCCCTCAAGAAAGCGCATTGATTGACAAAGCACAAGCCCTCTCTGATTGGACAAACGCCTTTATCAGTGGGATTGGTCTTATGGGACTGGACTCAAAAAAAATATCAACACAAACACGAGAAATAATCTCTGATTTGGCTGAAATAGCCCAGCTTGGCATTGATGAAGAAGAAAGCATGGAAGAACAACTGAAGTTTTTAATCGACATCAAAGAACACGTCCGTATTTGTGCCATGTCCCTTTATCTTGCAATGCATTTTGATAATCTAGAAAACGAAAACAACCCATCCACGCTTCACTGATGAAATAATGAATCGGAGAAAAAGACAAAATGAACGCGACTTCCTCTTCTGCTCTCGCGTTTGATCTTGTCATCGCTGGTGCGGCCATGTCTGGGGCAACCCTCGCATTGGCTCTTAAACACTTGACTCATTCAGGCTTAAAAATCGCGCTCATCGAATCGGCAGCGCCCGAAGAAAAACAGCCCGAAGA
>CAMRBZ010000116.1 GCA_947040595.1 uncultured Enterovibrio sp.
GTATATATGATGGGATTTTAATCTGTCAATATTTATGAGTATAAGAAATTTATTTAATATCTTTAGTCTTGTAAATGAAATGTGTTTATTAAATATAAGAAAAAATAATCTTATTGATAATGATACAAAGTGTATGTCTTTTCAATGCTAGATTTTTAATTCACAGCGGACGTGTTCGTTTCATCGAAAGACTAACGAAACCATTTATATTATTCGATTTTTTATTTTAATAAATGGTTTAAAAGATTAAGAAACAAGAAAGATTTGATTTTAACCAATGCCTCCTATTTATTTTAGAAGTCAATGGAGATGAAAATAAACACTATTCGATACGTAGCAAAAAATAATTGAGGAAAATACACCATGCTAGGTTTTAAAATAAAGAATC
The DNA here is from genome assembly GCA_947040595.1 of uncultured Enterovibrio sp. Taxonomy (GTDB): domain Bacteria; phylum Pseudomonadota; class Gammaproteobacteria; order Enterobacterales; family Vibrionaceae; genus Enterovibrio. Next base: position 389 of record CAMRBZ010000116.1, read on the forward strand.
AGAACGGTATGACTTTATTAGAAGTGATTATTGTACTTGGGATCATGGGGGTAATTGCTGCGGGTGTTGTTGTTCTTGCCCAAAGAGCCATTGATAATCAAAATGTTACAAAATTGAATCAAGCATTAAATACAATACAGACTTCTATGATTTCGACTTATCGGAGTAAAAAATCATATCCAGAAATTGGGAGTGATCCTGCAAAAGCACTTCAACTTTCTGATGCATTATTAGCCATGGGAAAATTAAGTTCTTCGGATCTTTCTAATCCATTTACCGGGGATGCTCTTTCTATTTTTACAGCGCAGAATAATGGTATTGCAAACAGAGGATTTGCTGTAAAAGTGGGAGGTTTAACGCAGACACAATGTACTTCTTTAGTATCAAATGGCAGTGATTTATTTGAATTTATTCAAGTAGCTAATGTAGGAGATCCAATGGTGAGTGAATTCTTTGTTGAACCAAATGCAACAAGTCCTACTGGGGTTATTAAATCAACAAAAGGTGGACCCAATTCATTTGATATAACGAAAATTGAACAAGTTTCTAATTTATGTGGTGGTGTTGCCGGAAAAGATTCTTATTATGATGTTTATGTTGGTGGCCGATAAATAACTTACAGTAATATTGATGGAATTAATATGCTGAATTATCAACGCGGTGCCACTCTACTTGAAGCAATTTTGGCCGCTGCAATTATGGGTTGGGTTTTATCTTATATTGGGACTCAACTCAAGATTTATGCAATAAATCAAAAAACAGAAGAAACAGTAAATAATATCTTAAAATTAGTGCTGACTTCTGAAGACTACTTATTAACATATCATTTAAAAGTAGATCCACTTACTAGCGATGGGAAGGATTACGTTCCTAATCCCTCCTTAATGCTAACTGGGTTGGGGTTTAATATTACAAAAAATATCCGGTGGCTAAAAAAAGAGAGTTGCAACCCCAAAGGGATCATTCCAGATAACGTTGTGAAAACCTATTTACCTTGCAATTTCAATAACCATGAAATGTTTGATTTGATATTTATAGGTTTTAATCTTGAATATGTAACATATTCAAATGTTATGTACCCAAGAGTTATACGATATATAAAAAATGGAAGCATCCAATATGTTTCTGATTCTAATAAAAATACGGATAATTTTTTTAGAGTCGTCAATGCCTTGAGCAAAGCAAAAAAAGACGGTGAATTTAAGATTGATGAAAATCAGATTATTCTTTCAAAATATAAAAAAAGTGGAAGCAGCTATACATTAGAAGCTGGCTCTAATATCCCGTTGACTAGTTTGATGGGGCCAGATAATTTAGACAGTTTAAGTCGGTATATTAAATCTGTTACATCTGGAAATGTATATGCAGCTGTAGACGTTCCTGTGATTTCTGAAAATAAGCCAAAAGAAATATATTTAAAAAATGATGGTTCTATTCTAATGGAAAAAGATAAAGCATTGTGCTGGGAAAGCCGTACTGGCGTTAAAAAACCTTGTTTAAGATCTGTGTCAGATAAAGATAATTATGCTAATTTTTTAATTGCAGAGGGTGGGTTTGCTTTTGGAGAGGAAAAGAAAAGAACATCAGTTGAAGTCTCTCTGCATGTATTTAGAAATAATGAAGATGTTTATATTCCTTATCTTAAATGCCCTTTTGGTGGTAGTTTAGTTATGAATAATAAAATTACAGCGTTTAGTAGTTCTTTTTCAACAGGTTCAGAAGATAGCACTAATTTTGAGAATCCAAGTAATATTAGAAGTAAGGGTACGAAAGGCGCAAATGGAAAACATGCAATGATGTCTGGTTTATCATTACAATGGACACAGGATGACGTAAGGCAACGATGGATAATAAATGGCTCAATAGGTTTTGATGGTTCATATGCTGCTGCAAATGAGGGTAAATCTGTTTTGAGAAATCCAAAATCAATGTCTTTTGTTGTCTTGCAATGGTGTAAGGAAATTTGAGATGTATTATTCTTTAGCATATATTTTAATATTATTCATGACGGGATGTTCTGCATTAGATAATCTTTCAGAGACGGATAATTCGAATAAATATAAAAAAAACGAATCTGAAATTTTAGATGAGGATTTTTTTTCTAATGGTATGTTTGTTTTTTCTGAAGCAGAAGAAAAGATAAATGAGACTGAAATAAAGAACGAAAACATTGACAATTTTAAAGTAAATGAAGATGAGAAGATTCCTCTTGAAAAGATCGAAGAAAATATAGAGATAGCTTCTAATAATACCCTTGAATATATTGAGCCAACAGAGTTTATAGACACTGAATATATAAAAAATATTAATTTCTCAGCTGATTCCTTTGATTCATTAAAACTAAAGCTTAATGATTTTTTGAAACAAAATGGATATAAGCTTATTTGGGATACAAGCTATGACGTCTCTTTTGAGAACAATGTTCAATATGAAGGTGAGGATGTCTTGAATATTCTTAAATCAATTGCAAATGATCTTTCGAAAATGGGGATAGATATACATTTAAATGTCTATCTTAAAAATAAAGTAGTTCTTGTTTATTCTGTGAGAAGTTAATAAATGAAAAATATATTAACCTTTGTCATTGTTCTCACTTTATTTAGTTGTTCAATGATGGATAGTGATGAGAAAAATCAGTCTGTTATCAAATTGGAGAAGATTGTAGAAGAAGGAATGGGAGAATTAAAAAATAGGACAAACAATTTTTCAATTTATGACCGTCCGTATTTGACTGTATCAAAAGACAGTGTCAAATCAAAATATTTGAAATTACCTGTAAATATTTATAGTGTTTCGATGCTTAATTTAAATGAAGTATTGGAGTTCATTGAGTCTCAGTTTAATATTCCTTCATATATTTCTGATTATTATGCGCTTGGTGATGAGGATACTGCAGATCTTAATGAATCACGAAAAGTGAATTACGAAGGAAACCTTTCCGGATTCATGGCGTATTTAGGTAAATTATATGGTGTTAAAATAGGAATTGATGATACGAATTTAATTCGAGTCAGTGTTTACGAAACAAAAACATACAGTCTAAATCAATTTATTGATGGTAATAAATCGACGGCTTCGCTCACAGTCGGAGGTGGTGAAGGTTCTGGAGGTGGATTAAATGCTAAATCAGAAAGCAGCATTGAAAGTGATACTTGGGAAAAAATTGGAGAATATCTTAATGATGTTATTGGTGAAAACGGATATTCGACTATATTAGAAGATTTTTCAATAGTGAAAGTGACTGCCAGACCATGGGTTATCTCTGATGTAGATCAACTATTTGAAAGAATAAAATTAGAAAGTTTAATGCAAGTGGCTGTACAGTATCGCGTTATAACATTAAGCAGAAATAAAATAAATCAAATGGCTTTAAATTTAGGGCTTGACTTAACCGGTGATAATTTTACGGTAACCAGTGAAATTGTTGATGCAGTGATTGCTGGCGGAGCTTCAATTTCGAAACGTTCAGTTAGCAGTAACCTTGATGCCATTGTTCAAGTTATTGCTCAAGATGTGATCAGTGAAGGTCAATTTGTCGGCTTACCAAATAGAATTATGCCCATAAATTTAACTACCACAACCTCTTATATTTCTGAAATAGAAAGAGAAGAAAATGCAAATATAGATAGAGAAACCACATCAGTAAAAACAGCAGAAATTACAACGGGTTTGAGTATGCTTATTCTTCCAAAAGTATTGGAAGATGGAAGAATTCAGTTAACCTCTGGATTTACAGAGAAGAAACTAATAAATCTACTTTCTTTATCTGGAATCCAACTTCCTACAGTTGATGAGACGGAAACTCTTTCAACAGTGACTTTAGACTCCGGAAATATAGAATTAATTGCTCTCTATTCAGGAAATTCTGGTAATTATCAAAGCTCAGCTCAAATACTTGGTGGTAAAATAGACAATAAAGATGAACAAAAAATAATAGCTGTTCTTATTGGTGCAGATAGTTATAAATTATCCAGTACTATTGCGAAACGGGGTTAGGAATGTCTAATGAATATGTATGGCTTCCAAAAGAGGATAGTGTATACAAAGAATATAAAGAAAAAGGTTGGCACACGGTCTTGAGTGTAAAAACAATAAGTAACAACATATATTTTTGTTACTCTAACACACAGCATTTTGTAAGTGAAGAGGCTTCAAATAAGTTACTTGTTCCTATTTGCATCATTAATGAAGAATATAAGAATTGTATTATAACCTTCGATGAAGATAATAAAGATGGTTTCATTTGGAAAGATAATAAATGTTTTTCTATTAATCGTGAAATGATCGATAAAATCGTAAAATCAAAGATGTTTTTTTTCAAAGAGGATCCTGTAATAACGGTTGAATCAATATCTCAGCTCGTTTCTGATGCTGAAATAAAAGTAAAATCCTCTATGCTACAATACTATTTGTTAACCTTTGCAATTATATTCCTGTCTTCTATCTCTTTGGGTATATATTTATGGTTATTATAGATAAGTTAGGGATACCATTAAAAAAGGCCTTGTACTTTGTCATTTTTTTACTTTTTATTTTAATTGTTGTATTGATTGGGATTTCATATAAAAAAAGTATTTCGGCTGAAAAAGCTGAGATTTTATATAAACAAAAAGCATCAAAAGCTTTGAGCGACGAGAAGCTCTATAACACCGAGATAACAGAAATTATCACTTCACCTAATATTATTAGTATGAGAGAGCTTTATAATGAACTATATAAAGACAAGATCTTCTTTCAGGCTATGGGCTGGTTTCAAAATGAAGTTGTTTGTAATGTTAATATTTGTAATGTCAGATATATTAAATCAGAAGACAGGTTGTTCGAATATATTACTTTAAAAAAAGGAAATGAATCCTATCTTCCTATTTTTAATGAAAATGAATTAACATATCAAGATGTAAATTATCCAATAAAAATGGATGCCAACGTTATTTTTTCTGATAAACTTTCAGATCTTAAAATATGTACTGAATTCATCTCGAACGCCTACATGTTTAAATCTCTTTTGAAATATAGTCTTAAAACAACGTTTGATATTGCAATCCCATCTGATGTTTTTTCTTATTCATCTTCGTATGAGTGGGCTGTTCATTCTGCTTTAAAAAAAGCAGACATAGTTTTCGAAACATCGGACATGTTTATTTTAGATTTGCTACAAGAATATTATCAAAATGACCTTATACAGTTTGAATCTATGCATTTAAAAGATGAAAAATTAAACCTTAAGTTTACTTATTATTGTATTTAAAAGAGATTTGTCATGAAATATATACTTTATGTAATTGTAATTGTCATTTCACTTCCCGTATCATTTTCGAGTGAATTGTCGGAGTATGAAAATCATTATAAGAACATGAATAGACTTAAAGGTGAATTAGAACAACTTGAATTAAAGAAAAAAATACAAGAAGTAGAAAATAAAATTTATGAAGATAAACTCTTTTTAAAAGAAACAAAAACAACAAAAGAGAGTCAAGAAAGGATCATTAAGAAGATAGATCGAAATAACGGATTTGATCCAAAAAAAATAAAGCTTTTATACATAATTGGAATTGGAAATAAAATCCAAGCAGTACTTTCTTATAGTGGTAAATCGGAAACATTAAATAATGGAGATAGATATCATGGTTGGAAGGTTAAAGTTTTACAAAAAGAAGTTGCTCTCATGAAAGGTTCAGAAGTTATAAAATTATGAAATTATCAATTTTACAAAGTGCGGAAAATGTTATTTTCTTTAAAAATGAAAATTTGATTTTCACAAAAATGGAGGGAGAGCTTTATCAAGTATTTCCGGAGCAGAATCTTCCAGAATTCCTCATAAAATATCAACTAAAAAGTGATGATTCAAAATATTTGATGACAACAGAAGACCATTATAAACTACTTTTTGCTAAATTAATTCAGGAAAGTAAGAATGAAGTTAATAATAAAAATAAAACACGTTCCGAAGAGCGTATTCTATCTATCTTAGATCAGGCGATTAAACAAAAAGCCAGTGATATTCACTTTGTTCGCGATGACGATACTGCGAAAATTAAATTCAGGGTCAATGGGCGAGTTGATTTATATCAAGAATTACTGTCACCTGAATGTGATGAAATGTTGTTTGTATTGTATAACGTAATGGCATCAACAAAAGAAACGACATGGAATACTAAATCACCACAAGATGCAAATATATTGCTTGATATTGGTAATGTAAGTTATCGGTTTCGTTATGCCCATATGCCGATTTTTGGAAAAGGGGTTGAGGGATCACCCTATCATGCTGTTTTACGTGTGATATACCCAAATTTAAACAAGTCTGTTTGTACTGACCTTGCAACTCTTCATTTAAGAGAAGAAGAAGTTCGAATTATAGACCATATTTTGTCAAATCCATCTGGTTTAGTTGTTGTATCAGGCGTTACAGGTTCTGGAAAATCAACGTCTTTAAAAAATTATATGGAATATCTGTATTTTAATAAATACAAAAAGGAAGGTTGTTTTTTATCCGTAGAAGATCCTGTTGAGTATGTGATAGAAGGTGCTCAACAAAGTTCGGTTGTAAAATCTAAATCGGGTGAAAATCTTTTCGCTGAAGCTGTCAGATCCTCTATGAGACGTGATCCGGATGTGCTTATGATTGGTGAAATACGAGATAATCAAACAGGTCAAGCACTTGCTTCAGCTGTTGAAAGTGGGCATTTGTGTCTCACTACAATCCATGCGGGGAATGTCGTTGGTGTTTTACAGCGATTGAATGGTTTAGGGATTGGTCTTGATAAACTTTCAACACCTGGCTTTATCGTAGGCGTAATGAATCAAAAATTGGCACCAGAACTTTGTCCTAATTGTTCTGAAAAAGTAATCAATGAATATGGTCGAGAAGTAAAAATCCAAGGGCCTGGTTGTTCTGAATGCAAGGAACAAGCGATCATAGGCAGAAAATTAGTTGTTGAGCAAATGATTCCCGATTTCAATATTTTGAAATTAATTTCTGAGCATCGTTGGGTCGATATTTATACATACAATAAGTCGAAACGATCTCCTACTGAGCTAGGAGCTGGGTATTCTATAAAAGATAAAATTTATTATTTATGTCTGGAAGGTTATGTATGTTCTAATTATTTCAGATCTTCATATGGGACATTGGATGCGGATGATGAAAATTTCATTTTTTCAGTATATAAGTCTAAATCATAGGTTAATTTTATACACACTTTTAGCCGATCTATTAGATGATGGTATTCCTTTATATACGGCTATTATCTCAATGCAAAACGAAGAAGGAGAGAAAGTTTACGGTAAAAGGTTTATAAAAAGACTAGGAACTATTGTAGATAAAATGAAGAGTTCATCTTCTGTTTCTGATGTTCTTACTGGAATAGTGCCACCTCAAGATTTAACCGTGATTAATGCAGCAGAGAAATCAGGACAGCTTTCTCAAGGTATGAGAATGCTTATTTCTATGATAGAAAAAAACAATGAAATAATAGTGCTTTTAAGGAAATCTTTAATTACTCCTATTGTTTTGATTATTGTTGTTCTTTTAGTCATTATGGGCTATTCAATTCAGGTTTTTCCTACTTTTTTAGGTGTCTTACCCATTGATAGTTGGCCTAATGTAACAAAAAATCTTTATGGATTTGGTACTTATTTATCGGAAGGCGGGATTATCACTATTCTTGTTTTTTCGACAGTATTTGTTTTTATCATTAGAATGTCGATGCCTTTATTAAAAGGTAATTTTAGAAATAGATATTTAGATCGAATTCCTCCTTACAATTATTATAAGTTGTTACAGCTTGGCTTGTTTCTTCGAATGTTGTCTAGTTTAATGCTTAATGGTGTTCCAATGATGGACTCTTTAAATTTAATGAAAGAGAGGGCAAGTCCATGGCTTGGATATCATCTTCAAAAATTCATGGATAATATGAAATTAGGTAAAAGTTATAAAGAAGCATTAGATACAGGTTTATTGACGGATGAAATGCTTTTAACTGTTAACATTTATTCAGGCCTTGATTCATTTAGTGAGACAGTCAAGAAAATGGCTTATAAATGTGATGTTAAAATATTGTTGGACATCGAAACATTAAGTGGGCTGCTGAAAAATGTCTCTCTTATTGTTCTTGCATCATCGGTCATTTGGATTTTTGGTGCAATTTTTAGTCTCGTAGATAAATTAGGATCAGGTTTTTAATTTCATATAATGTAATCATACTGACAGAAAGAACAATTTAATGCTTCTTCAATTTTCACTGAAGAGAAATGCATTAATAATTTAAATGATTTTATCCAGGATACGGTATTTTTATTGAATGTTGCCTTATTCGTTTTATTTTCGATAAGGCATATTAAAAATAGAATCATTTAGGAAGAAATAAAACGAATAGTATAGCTTGATTGAATCATGAGAAAACCTCTTCAATATCAACAACTTTTGATCTATTAACTGTTATTTTCCAACGCTGTAGTGTAATGCTTCCATCGTCATTTTTTTGTTTAGTAATTAAATTAAATTGATGGCGTTTTTCAATTGATTCTCGGCTGACTTGGCCCTCATTTAATGAATAAAATCCTTCTGTTCCACGAGACATTAATCGAGTGAAAGGACGAAAATCGATACGCCATACTTCACGTGTCATGTCATAACCGCTTAAAAATTTAGTTGTTGACATATGGGTTACCATTTTAGTTCTTACAACGTATTCGCCTCTTTGACGTAATTTTCCTTTTCGCATATGTCGCACATCAGCTGGTAATTTTTCAAAGGGGATATAATCCAACCATTCTAATTGTGTTCCAACTCTTTGACCTGAAGTTGGATCTATATACATTTTCCTCCATTTTGGGCGTCCTCTTCTGATCCAACGCCAAAGTACATCGCGTAAATCATCTTTAAAAATTTCTCTAAGTGCATAAATTCCGGCCATCGCAAGTACAAAAGAAAGTGTAATTTCGCCAAGAAAACTTCGCATACGAATAATGGCAAAGGTAACAAATATCATGATCAAACCGGTGGCTGTTCCTTTTGCTATTTTGTTTAAGGTTTCCCCTAAAACCATTTCTTTTTGTCTTATCGTGACAGGATATTCAATTAATCTGCGTGCTAGGCGCATTTTATTCACCATACGGGTTGGATCTTGTTGCGCTTTTTGTGAATTGTACTTTTGATCAATTCTATATTGAGATTCTGTTTCACAAAATAAGATCAGCTGTTCTCGAATGGGTTTAAAAACGGCACTTCGAGGCATGTGAGCAATCAATGATAAAAATCGTTGTTCAGTTAACCAAGATAAGTAATTATCTATATTGTTATAATATCGAATGAGCCCAGTGTCGGTTGGGACGTACCGTCTCAAGCGACGTAAAATTTCGACGGCCATGTCTGTTATGTATTCAAGTTGTTCAACCGCGTCTTTTTCTTCTACATCCGTGAGCGTGTCAAAGAAACGATGGGTTGTTTTTTCTAATGATATAGCATATTGAAATGCGTATAAGCTTAAACTCACGCGGTATTTATCTGATGGAAGTTTATCACGACTTGCCCAACGAGAATGGACTAAAGGCAGGTGATATTGAGATGTAAAATAGGTGCGAGTATTGGAATAAACGGTATTGTAAAATTCATCTTCTGTTAGCACATTTTTTGAAAAATTCAATTCTCCGGGAATAAACAAGTAAAATTCAACATCTTGTTGTTTTACTTCTTCATTGATCAGGGCAATGCGCGCGGTCAATCCCTCATATTTTTCTACAGAGATCAATGGTGATTCTCCCCTAAATGGCTCAATTTACTGAATAAATCAGAACAAGAATATTTGTATTTCTTGGTCATTATTGTTTTTTTCTTGGCAAGTGAGGTCCCTAAAATGTGTTGTATTTATTTGGTACTGTGGCGTCTGATACATAATTTGTCCTATTTAGCGGAGGAAGAGAGTCTGCCATTTATCAGACAACATTTTGTCGTAAAATTCATTTAAAGGATAACATTTGTTTTTATTTTTAAGAATGTTCATTTTGTTATTCCGATAATGTGCTAAGGACTGTGTTTTTATTATGGGATAATATTGTCAATAAAAATCGACCATTGCATTGTTTTTTTGGTCAAATTAAAACCCCTGATTGTCTTTAACGTGTTTTTTCAGACAGAGAAAAGTATTCATTATGTAAAAATAAAAATCTTTTTTTAAGAAGATGAACATTTTTTAAGCATCCAAACCAAAGGGCTCGTTAACGGATGTTTTACACCTCTCGCCTTTGACGATGTAGGTTTGTTGGCTGCAGTCTCAAAGTCCAGTTATACCCGTCGCCTTTGAAGTTGCGTGCTTGTTGGCTGCGCTCTCTCAGCCCAAT
>CAMRBZ010000117.1 GCA_947040595.1 uncultured Enterovibrio sp.
AGGGCTTTGAGCAAGCGTTTTGAGCAAGGGGAGAGCGGACGGCATCTTCAGGTTTTATTGGATACACAAAAAAAGAAGAAAAATAAAAGCGCATTGAAAAAACAAGACGCTTGTCTGTAGGGAAAATTTACAATCTTGCGTTTTAAGAGGGCACGACGCTAAAACCAGCGCTCTAACACCGATTTGTCCAACAACTTAAAAGCACGGCTCAAGGTTTGAGCCAGCTCTTTATAGCGAGGACTGCTTTTAACCGGTTGCACAGCCCCTCCTTCACTCAGAATTTTTTCATGTAATTCTCGATACCAATCCGCCAATGCCCGTGGAAGTAACGTCTCGCGGCGCTTTCCAAGCCACCATAAACCTTGCAAAGGCAGACTTAATGCGAAAAAAGCAATCACCATCACTTGCGGTAAGGCAGAATAATTATTAAACGCCATTTGCATTAAAATACTTATAACCGCAACTGGGGGCATCACTTTCACCGCAAATTGAGTGGTTCTTATCACTCGATTTTCAGGAAACAAAGAAGCAAGCTCTTTACGTACAGGCCATTCTGTGATGTATTTTTGCCCATCTTGAAGGTGACGCCATAGATTTTTTTCGCTCATACGATACATACCTCGTAAGCTGTTTTTTCGTTCTTAACTAAAAACTTGTGTTAATGATTAAAAAGGTGATAAACATTAATTCAAATCAAGAGTTACTAAAATATTTTTGTGATCTTACGCAAGTATCGCTAGAATCACCCCACTTAAAATCAATTGTTGCTCGGATTTGATTATCTCGCAACCACTGAAATACCAAAGACAGAACTGAAAACGAACTCTTCTTTAAAGAATGGACTTAACAGTAAGGCGACAAGGAACAAAGTTAAATGATCACAAAAACACAAGATGATCTAAAACCTTCACTCCCGCAGCCACCCTGTTTCTGCCAATTAAAGAGGGCCGTCTCTCGCTTCTCAGAAGGCAGATAATCCTGTTCCTTTGGCGTTTTAAATTGCATATCAAGCCCGTTTTAAATGCTCCAAACGCAGAATAACGCACCGTTAAGACCCTCTATACCCAAAATAGTTGAAGACGGGCGTAAAGGACGAAAAGCCCCTGACTTGGATGGACTCTGTAATTAAACTTTGGGGATGAGGGCAACCCCCTGCTCTTCAAAGGCGACAGGTATACGTCATCCCGCAGAGCCTGCATTGCTTCTAAAGGATAAACAAGAAGGCCTTTTTACTCTGAAACGGATATCAATGAAATTGAATTTCACTTCGCTGTATATCAAGGATCAGATTGGCGATGTATCTATTTCGCAACAATGCTTTTTGTTCTTTTTTTTGAAGATCTCTCTGAAATTAATCTCTTCAGATAAGACGACTTCAAATTAGCAAACACACTGTATCTAAAGAAATAAAACATGCAACTTACAGGACGACGAAAAAAGCCCTTTAAGCAAAAAAAGCGCTAAAGGTACGCCAATTTCTTAATACGCTGCATTTTTAATTCGATGGATAAACATAAAATAGGTAATCTCACATGTCTAAGCTGATCCTTGTTCTTAACTGCGGTAGCTCTTCTTTAAAATTTGCAATCATCGATCCTAAAACGGGTGATGAGCATTTATCAGGGCTTTCTGAGTGCCTTCATTTGCCAGAAGCCCGCATTAAATGGAAATTAAACGGCAAACACGAAGCCCAATTAGGACAAAATGCAGCCCATAGCGAGGCCTTACGCTTTATCGTAGACACCATCATCGCCTCTGAGCCCGCACTGGCTGAAAACATCGTCGCCATTGGGCACCGCGTTGTACATGGCGGTGAAAAATTCACCTCTTCGGCCCTTATTACGGACGAGGTTTTAAAAGGGATTCAAGATTGCGCAACCCTTGCGCCTTTACACAATCCAGCCGCCATTGAAGGGATTAATGCAGCAAAAGTCGCCTTTCCAAGCCTTCAAAATGTGGCCGTATTTGATACTGCATTTCACCAAAGTATGCCTGAAGAGGCCTATCTTTATGCGCTTCCTTATCATTTGTACAAAGATCACGCGATACGCCGTTATGGTATGCATGGCACCTCTCATCTGTTCATTACAGGTGCCACAGCGGATATATTAGGGAAAAAAGAAGACGATCTGAATATCATCAGTTGTCACCTTGGAAACGGCGCCTCTGTTTGTGCGATTAAAAACGGCCGCTCCGTGGATACTTCGATGGGAATGACGCCTCTTGAAGGCTTGGTGATGGGAACGCGTTCAGGTGACATCGATCCTGCCATCGTTTTTCATCTGCACGACAATTTGGGTTACAGCGTTGAAAAAATCAACACCCTCCTGACCAAAGAGTCCGGTTTAATGGGCTTGACTGAAACCACCTCTGATTGCCGTTTTGTGGAAGACAATTATAACGAAAAAGAAGAAGCCACCCGAGCAATGAATGTATTTTGTCATCGTTTAGCCAAATACATCGCCTCTTACACGGCCTGTCTAGACGGTCGTCTGGACGCCATTGTCTTTACTGGTGGCATTGGTGAAAATTCAGCGCCCATCCGGAACGAAGTTTTAAAACGTCTTGCTCTTTTAGGTATCGAGGTCGATATAGAACGCAACCTCAAAGCCCGGTTTGGCAATCAAGGTCTGATTACAACGGACGCAAGCAGAGTGCCCGCAATGGTGATTTCGACCAATGAAGAACTTGTGATAGCCCAAGACTCAGCACGCCTGGCAAAGATCTAAGTCCCGCTTTTGGTGAGCGAATGTAAAAACCCACTGAATGTGTGTGCTTCATCTTTTCTATTTGGCAATTTGTACTGCCAAACTCATATAAATAAAGCCTGCGAATTCGTGGGCTTTTCTTTCTAATATAAAAAAGAGGACGTAACTGTGCCCCGTACGATTATGCTCATCCCCATAGGCTCCAGTGTTGGCTTAACCAGTATCAGTCTTGGTGTTTTACGTGCAATGGAACAAAAAGGGCTTCGTGTTTCATTTTTCAAACCCATCGCACAGCCTCGTCATGGTGGTAACCAGCCCGATCTCACCACCACCATCATTGAAGCCAACAACAACATGAAAATCATCGAGCCTTTGAGCATGGGACATGCTGAAATGCTAATAAGAACAGATCAAAACGATGTCTTAATGGAAGAGATCATTGCGCGCAATAAAAAAGCGGCGCACCATGTGGATGTCACCTTAATAGAAGGCCTTGTCGCCACGAGCAGCCACCCTTTTGCAAATCAGGTTAATTTTGAGATCGCCAAAACACTCGATGCCGAAATCGTGTTTGTCACCACATCAGGGGCGGACAATTTAGCGCAATTAAAAGAACGTATCGAAGTGGCCGTTTCTAACTTTGGTGGCTCTAAAAATTCAAATATTTCTGGCGTTATCATCAACAAACACAATGCCCCTATCGATGAAGAAGGCCGTACTCGTCCCGATTTAACCGACATATTCGATGATGAAACCCCGAAAAAAACATCCCATGTTGAAGTCATGGAAATCTTTAATTCCAGCCCCATTCGTGTTTTGGGCTGCGTTCCTTGGAACATCGGTCTGATTGCAACACGCGCAAGCGATATCGCAGAACACCTCAATGCAACCATCATCAATGAAGGCGAAATCAATACCCGTCGCATTAAAAGTGTCACCTTTTGTGCCCGATCCATTCCAAACATGGTGAATCATTTTCGCGCAGGATCCTTATTGGTCACCTCAGCCGATCGCCCAGACGTTATCGTTGCCGCCTGTTTGGCCGCCATGAACGGGGTTGAAATTGGTGCCGTCTTGCTGACTGGCGGTTACAGCATTCCAGAGCAACTCATCGAATTATGCCAACGGGCTTTTCAAACGGGTTTACCCATCTTTACCACCAAAGGCAACACATGGCAGACCTCTTTGAATTTACAAAATTTCAACTTAGAAGTCCCCGCCAACGACAAAGAGCGTGTTGAATTTATCAATGAACATGTTTCCGCCAACATTGACGTACGTTGGGTTGAATCTCTCTCTATTGGCCTAAACCGCGAACGCAGACTGAGCCCTCCTGCATTTCGTTATAAGCTCACCGAAATGGCGCGCATTGCAGCAAAACGCATTGTCCTGCCCGAAGGAAATGAACCTCGCACTGTCAAAGCCGCGTCTATTTGTGCTGAACGAAAAATTGCAAACTGTGTTTTATTAGGAAACCCAGAAGAAATTCACCGCATTGCCGCGCAGCAAGGGATCACTCTTGGAAATGGCATTGACATTATCGATCCTAAAAATGTCCGTGAACAATACGTTTCACGCTTGGTTGAGCTTCGTAAAGGCAAAGGGATCACCGAAGTGGTTGCACGCGAACAACTCAAAGACACCGTCGTGCTCGCGACCATGATGCTCGAAGCCAACGAAGTCGACGGTCTGGTTTCAGGCGCTGTTCATACCACAGCCAACACCATCAGACCGCCACTTCAGATCATTAAGACCTCTCCGGGCGCCTCTTTGGTTTCTTCTGTCTTTTTCATGCTTTTACCCGATCAAGTGCTTGTTTACGGTGATTGCGCTATCAATCCTGACCCCAATGCAGAGCAACTGGCTGAAATTGCCATTCAATCTGCCGATTCTGCAAAAGCCTTTGGTATTGAGCCTCGTGTGGCCATGATTTCTTACTCAACAGGTACCTCAGGCCAGGGTGCAGACGTCGATAAAGTCCGCGAAGCAACACGCATAGCGAAAGAAAAG
Source organism: uncultured Enterovibrio sp. (assembly GCA_947040595.1). GTDB lineage: Bacteria > Pseudomonadota > Gammaproteobacteria > Enterobacterales > Vibrionaceae > Enterovibrio. The sequence continues at coordinate 4,719 of CAMRBZ010000117.1, forward strand.
CGCCCCGATCTTGTGATTGACGGTCCTTTACAATATGACGCGGCCATCATGGAAAACGTCGCGGCCTCTAAAGCCCCCAATTCCCCTGTCGCAGGGAAAGCGACCGTCTTTGTGTTCCCTGACTTAAACACAGGAAACACAACCTATAAAGCGGTACAACGTTCAGCGGATCTTCTGTCTATTGGTCCAATGCTTCAAGGGATGCGTAAACCCGTCAATGATTTGTCTCGTGGAGCACTCGTTGAAGACATCGTCTATACCATCGCTCTCACTGCCATCCAAGCCAAACAAGCGGATGAAGCCATCCTCGTAAACACCCCTTAAAAGAACGCCGATGTTCATCGCATCGGCGTTAATTCTCAAACAATCTGAAGAGGCCTTATTTCAGAGGCCGTCTACTCCTTTAATTCGAGGAAAAAATGTACACAAAAATAACCTTTCACTTTCAAAAATACCTGACTCGACGCAGACCTAATTAAAGGTTTTCCAGTTTTTTTATGCGAAAGGCCGAGTTCACTGGAAAAGGCTTTTTTACGTTTTTTAGGAATATATTCATCGATTGTTTGAAATTCAAACAGGCCTGTGACCCCCTTTTTTATTCGACATTGCCATCATCGAACCTCTCTTTTTTTAAATCGGCCATTAAATTAAAATATCAAAAAACAGTTATTACATAATCGCCAGGCCTGTATTGATTTTTATACAAAACAAACCTTATCTGCACAAAAAATAACGCCACTCATTCATAAAAATAATGTTCTTTTTATAATTCAAAAAAACATCAAAAATAAAACTATCTTTTCCTTTGCTTTTTTGTTAAAAAAAGAAAGGAACTTGTCAACACGTTAAAAACAAAACAACGCGATAGATAGAGATAAGAACAACTAAAAACAAATAAAATAATCACGGTGAATGAATATTTTGTTTTTATATGCTTGATCTTCCTATTCTTCGGCCCATTTAAATAGATTTTTAAAAAGACACGCCACATTATTAAATAATACGCCATAGGTTATTCAAAAAAACAGAAGAGAAAAAATAATTTATTTTACAGAGCGCCTTCAGACTCTCAGCGGAACAAATAATGAGAAAAACCATCCTCATTCCATTGTTATTTCAAAGGAATATAAATACATTCCATATATATTCGCTTTCCCGCTCGCAATTAACACCTGAAAAATGATCAAATAAAACGCGATTCAATTGTTGATTTATTTTAAGTAACGTAATTTAATACGTTGAAATAAATGGAACTAAAAATTGACTTGTAAACGCATTCCTTTTCGGGTGCAACTGATTCGTGATTCTTTAAAAAGCGTTTCAAACCTTGTTAATTAATGCATAACCAAGAACTATCAATAAATTTTATTATATATGGTTTTCAAATGACATTACGTTTAAATAATTTTAAAATGAACGCGATCAGCGTTCTTGTTATTCTCGCATTAAATGCCTGCGGACAAGACGATGATTCATCCGAAACGCCTCCCCCTACGGTGCCCGTCATCCCTTATTCAGCGCTGGATGTCATCCCTCCTTCTGTTTTTGATGAAATCCTCGTTGAAAATGATGAAGCGTTCTTTAATAATTCTAAAAAAGAAGAACCACAAAAGTCAAATCACCCACAAAATAATATCGAAAGCAGTCCACCTCTTGTGCCTGTTATCACAGAAGAAACACCCGCGACGCCACACAGCAATGCGAAAGTGGAAAAAATCACAGGCACCATTAGCGCCTTTCTCGCTCAAAAAGACAATAACGAAAGTATTGTCTGGGGATTGACCCCCAACATCAGCGCTGTAGCCGATGATCTTAAAAATGATATTATTGCCCTTCATGAGTCAGAATCTGGATTGGGCTTTTCATTTGCAGCCTTGAAAAAAGATGGACGGGTGATCACCTGGGGAAATCCATTATTAGGGGGTAATTCAGACAATGTTGCCTCACAATTAAAGAACATCATTTCCATCAAAGAAAACGGTGGGGCTTTTGCCGCTTTACGTCGGGATGGAAAAGTGATCACCTGGGGAAGCCAAAATGACGGAGGCAATTCAAGTTCTGTCGCCCTTCAATTAACCAAGGTTCATTCTCTGTATTCCACGAAAAACGGGGCTTTTGCCGCATTAAAAAAAGACGGCAGTGTCATCACATGGGGAATGCCTAATTTTGGCGGAGACGCATCTAAAGTTGCGTCTCCTTTAAAAAATGTGAAGAGCATCGTTTCTAATCCCTCCGCTTTTGCTGCAATCAAACAAAACGGCACTGTCGTAAGCTGGGGGCACTCAAAGCTCGGGGGAGACTCTATTCGCGTTGCAAGTAAATTAACAAAAGTGACCGCAGTCGTCCCCAATGAACATGCCTTTGCGGCCATAAAACAAGACGGGACCGTGATCACCTGGGGGGTTCCTGCTTCTGGAGGAGATTCTGAATTTTTAAAAGACCTTCTCGTTGATGTCGTCTCTATCACGCCAACCTATAACGCCTTTGCGGCACTGAAAAAAGACAAAACGGTGGTCACTTGGGGTGAGCCTCTTTCCGGAGGTGACTCAAGCGCGGTTGCCAGGCATTTAACCAATGTTGAAAAAATTTATGCCACACACACCGCGTTCGCCGCACTCAAAACAGATGGCTCCGTGGTCACATGGGGGTTTCGCTCTTCAGGTGGAGACTCCAGCGCCGTTTCTTTTCAATTAAGCCATGTCAAATCAATCGCCTCAACCCAAAAAGCCTTTGCTGCTTTGAAAAAAAATGGACGCGTCATCACTTGGGGAAGTGCCGACTCCGCAGCCAATTCTCGTACAGTGCAAGATGAATTGATAGATGTGGTTTCGCTCACAGGAAATCAACGTGCCTTTGCAGCATTAACCCAAGAAGGAAAAGTCATTACTTGGGGAAGAGCGGGATATGGCGGTGATTCCAGCGCTGTCAGATACAGGCTCAATCCAGAAAATTTAAATTCCAAGGCACAAGAAATCAACGAATTAAAAACGCGATCAAAATTTACAGAAAAACACATTCCAAGTAACCCCACCCAAATCAAGCCTGTGGATGAATTGAGAAGGAAAGAAACACTCAAGGCATTTGAGGAAAGAGAGAAGGCCGTGAGTATGAAAGAAACAAGCGCCCCAAAAATAAGACAAGAACAAAAAGAAACACAGGAGACGAAAAAAACACAAGGAACAGAAGAAAAGGAAGAAAATAAAGAAGTCGATAAATTTAAAAAAATATATTTATAAAATCAAGCTTAAATCAAGAGGTTCACATTCGGTTATTTGAACCGATAAAAAACGGACTCTCAGGTTTAAAAGACGGTGAAAAGCGCAAGCGTTTCATCCTTCTTCATCATCAAATGTGGATCCAACGCAATCCCGTGGCCATCCAACCTCATCATGCGATGATCTCTATTTTCAACACATTGAAGCCTGCGTTTTTCAATGTAATAACAAGCTCAATCTCTTCGGGTTTTCAGAAAGTCATTCATCAAGACAATACGCCAATGTAATTTACCTTGGCGTTTTCTTACCTAAAAAAGGTATACCTGTCGCCTTTGAAACTGCTTGGGTATTGGCAACTCTCGCTTAGACCAATCACAGAGTCCATCTATACTCAGGGTCTTCACTTGTTTTGTGCAGGCGCGCATCTTCAAGTGTCTTGGCTATATCAAGATAATATTTAATAAAAAATCATTTGTTTTTTTCTAGAAAAAGATCTTGATCATTTAATGTCTTCAGATGCTCTTCTGCCATGATGAAATCAAACTGAGTAATCGCAGCTTCTAATTTTTTAAATTCACTTTTTTCGCAAAACCATTGAGGGAGCTTTTTTTGTAACTCGGTGAATTTATCTCCCACTTCAATATCAAATTCCTGCAAACTCGTTTGAAGATATTGGAGCTGCTCTTTTAAAATATTGTCTGACAAAAGAGTCTCTTCTTTTGTTTCTTTCAGAATCTGTGTCGTGGATTTTTTCGCTATTTCATCAAAAATGCCCAAGGCCTCATTCAACATCTTTTGCAATGACCTGATTTCCTCTTCAGACACAGGGATCCCTGTGTTGTATTTTTCCTCAAGAACAGAGGCAGCTTGAGAAATGAGCTCCGCGCCCATATTGCTTCCCGCCCCTTTACAAGAATGCACGAGGATCGCTCTTTCATTTTCTGTTTCTATCTCCAATATAGAGGCCATAACCTTCGTTTGAGAATTTAAGAAAAGCGATAAGATTTTGATATATTTTGCTTTATTACCACCAAGACGCACCACTCCTTCGGCTAAATTAATCCCAGGAAGTTTATCGAGCATCAAATCAAACATGTCCTCATTAAATTCCACGCCTCTTCTCCTTAAATGATCTGTCTGTATCGTCAATATACTCATCCTCTTTCAGGTGGCGGTTTGAAAAGAGACCCCCTTTCCATGCACTGGGGTCGTCATTCTTTTTCTCACCCTCTTCCCACCTTTCTTGACATCGTCTTCTTTTGAATAAGATGAATTTTTCTTAAAAAAATCAAATCAATGCATGGCATCGATAATTTCAAAAAATAAGCAATTGTCTCAATTATAAAAAATGACTCATAATTGGAACAATATAAAGACTAGACCTAGGATTGAGTAAGAGGAAAGAAATGCAGGATCACTTGAATGCTTTTACCTGAAAAAAAACCAACAAAACAACCCATCATTTTAGTGGTTGACGATACCCCTGAAAATCTTATTTTTGTCAGTGAAATGTTGAAAAAAGAGTATGTGGTAAAAGCTGCAACCAATGGTAAAACCGCACTTGCGATTGTTGAAAAATTTCCCATTGATTTGGTTTTACTGGATGTCGTGATGCCTCTTATGGACGGCTATGAAGTCTGCCGACGCCTAAAAGAAACAAAAGATGGACAAAACATTCCCGTTATTTTTTTAACCTCCAAATCAAAAACAGAAGATCAAGCCTTTGGTTTTTCGGTCGGCGCGGCCGATTACATCAAAAAACCACTGAGCCCTCACATTACTCTTGCACGCATCAAAATCCATCTTGAAAATAAAGCCAGCCGGGATTTTCTTCATGATCAAAATGAATTTTTGGAGTCCGAAGTCGAGCGACGCGTAAAAGAGCTGAGCGTGATCCAAGATGTCACCATCAATGCCCTCGCAAGCCTTGCTGAAACGCGGGATCAAGAGACGGGTAACCACATAGTGCGAACCCAACATTATGTTAAAATTTTAGCCGACAAACTGTATCTAAAAGGGCATTACCCTGAACTTGTCACCCCTGAATACATTACGATGGTATTTAAAACCGCCCCTCTTCATGACATTGGAAAAGTCGGTATTCCCGATGCGATTTTACTCAAACCGGGAAAACTCACGCACGAAGAATTTGAGATCATGAAGACACACGCGAAATTAGGGTATAACGCCATTGTAAAAGCAGAAAAAGAAGTCGATGCTCAATATCCCTTTTTAATCTCCGCCAAAGAAATCACCTATTATCATCACGAAAAATGGGATGGTTCGGGTTATCCGCAAGGGTTAAGTGGCGAAGATATTCCTCTAAGCGCACGTTTGATGGCCATTGCGGATGTGTTTGATGCGCTCGTCAGCAAACGCGTATATAAATCCGCCATGTCTCATGAAAAAGCGTTTGATATTATTCGAGAAGGCAGAAATAGACACTTTGATCCTCTTTTGGTGGATCTCATGTTCGAAACACAAGCCGAATTCATTAAGATTTGTGAACATTACAAAGATTGAAGGTTCAAGGTACTTTTCAAAGAGAAATTCAAACTAAAATGGCAGGTTATTTTACAGTCAAGAGAGTGGAAGAGGCGCCCCTTAAGAAAGCATCACAAACAAAAGGAATAAAAAGACCCAATAAAAGGGTCTTTTTATTTCCAAGACACTTGAAGATGCGCGCCTGCGGCAAACGCGTGAAGGCCCTGAGCCCTGAGCATAGAGAGACAATGTGATTGGCCTGAGCGAGAGCAGGCA
>CAMRBZ010000118.1 GCA_947040595.1 uncultured Enterovibrio sp.
AAAACCACAGCGGGCTGTGGTTTTTTTGTTGGGAATAAAAGCCCTATTTAAGAAGCGGCGTTCGCTATTTTCACTTTCCAGGTGTCGGGGCCAATTTCGTGGACATTGCGTCCGCGAGAGTCCACGGCCACGGTGACGGGCATGTCTTCGACTTCAAACTCATAAATCGCTTCCATACCTAAATCAGCAAAGGCGACCACGCGGGCTTTTTTTATGGCTTTTGAAACCAAATAGGCCGCCCCGCCCACCGCCATTAAATAGACCGCTTTGTGCTCTTTAATGGACTCGACAGTAGAAGGGCCGCGCTCGGCTTTTCCTATCATGCCAATGAGCCCGGTTTGGCTTAGCATCATGTCGGTAAATTTATCCATGCGTGTGGAGGTGGTTGGGCCCGCCGGGCCGACCGCTTCATCACGTACCGCGTCAACAGGCCCCACGTAATAAATAAAGCGTCCATTTAAATCAACGCCTTCAGGCATGCCTTCGCCTTTTTCTAAACGCTCTTGAATGCGTTTATGGGCGGCATCACGTCCTGTTAAAATTTTGCCAGAAAGCAGCACGGTTTCACCCATTTCCCATGCTTGTATGTCTTCTTTTGTTACGGTTTCTAAATTCACGCGGCGTACATTTTTCCCCACGTCCCACGTGATGTCGGGCCAATCTTCCAATTTAGGGGCTTTAAATTCCGCCGGACCTGATCCGTCCAAGGTGAAATGAACATGGCGCGTTGCAGCGCAATTGGGAATAAGGCAAACGGGTTTTGAGGCTGCATGCGTTGGGGCCGTCTTAATTTTAACGTCAACAACAGTGGTCAAGCCCCCTAAACCTTGGGCGCCTATCCCTAATTTATTCACGCGGTGAAAGATATCAAGACGCAATTTTTCTTCGTCGGTTTGGGCGCCGCGCGCTATCAAGTCTTGAATGTCGATGTGTTCCATCAAGGCTTCTTTTGCAAGAACAGCCGATTTTTCAGCCGTTCCCCCAATCCCTATTCCCAGCATCCCAGGCGGGCACCAACCTGCACCCATGGTGGGCAAGGTTTTTTCAACCCAATCGGCAATGTCATCAGAGGGGTTCAGCATGGCCATTTTTGTTTTATTTTCTGAGCCACCGCCTTTGGCCGCAATTTGGACTTCTACTTTGTTTCCTGAAACAAGGTTAATGTGCACAACCGCTGGGGTATTGTCTTTTGTATTGATTCGTTTTCCAGCAGGCTCGGCCACAATGGAAGCGCGCAAGGGATTGTCAGGGTTGCTGTAAGCGCGGCGCACGCCTTCATCAATCATCTCTTGCACTGTCATGTCCGTTTCAAAACGCACGTCCATGCCGATATTCACAAAACAAGTCACAATCCCAGTGTCTTGGCATAAAGGGCGTTTTCCTTCAGCAGACATGCGAGAATTGATTAATATCTGTGCAATCGCATCTTTCGCCGCTTTATTTTCTTCTTTGTTATAAGCCGTTTCAAGGGCTTGAATAAAATCGAGAGGGTGGTAATAAGAAATATATTGTAAAGCATCATCCACACTGTCAATAAGATCGTCCTTGCGTATCACGGTCATAATGGCTCCAAAATTAAGATTATCCCTCTGATGTTCGCGTTTCAAACACCGGGTGTTTCATTCAAAGGGAAAAAGAAGAAAACGCCCCTGAAGAAAAGGAGCCGCTCAGTTGTATTTTTCTGGTTCGTCTTTACATTTTATTTTTTGGTTTCAATTTTTTCTGTTTGAAGCGCCCCTTACTCACAAAAAAACGCATGTCCTTGCTTTATTTTCTTGGTGCATTGGGATCCTCTCTGTGCATATTTATGATACCCTCCCTCTTCGATTCGCACTAAAAAAGCCCTCTAATACAGATCACAAAAACACGAAAATGACACATTCAAGATCTCGTCCTAGCACATTAACGTATTTAAACTATTCAAATACGAAATTGACATCGCTCTTTTCGGATGTTGAACACCTGAACTGGGCCATGCTCTTGCAATCAGCCGCCCCGGAACATCCCGATCATCGTTTTGATATTCTCGTCGCCGATCCCATCGTCACCCTTTGCAGTCGTTTGGGAAAAAACACCGTTCAATACGCTAACGGACACTCAAAGACAAACACAGAAGACCCATTTCTTTTTCTCAATGAATACCTAAAAAAGCACCTCCCGCCTCTTCCTTGCATAGCACCTTGGCCCTTTATTGGGGGTGCGGTTGGATTTTTCGGCTATGATCTGGCGCGTCAACTGGAACCCCTCCCAGAGTGTGCCTTGGCTGACATTGACCTAGAAGACATGGCCATCGGTCTTTTCGACTGGGCCATCATGGCCGATCACAAAGAAAAAAAACTGGTTTTGTTGCAACCTGAAGGAGACGATCGTCTTTCATGGCTGAAAATGCAGCGGCGTTCAAAAAAAGTTGCCGTTCCCTTTGAATTAAAAACGCCGTGGAAAAGCAACATGTCCAAAAAGGACTATCACGAAAAATTCAATCACGTTCAAGAACATATCAAAGCTGGGAATTGCTATCAAATAAATTTAGCCCAGCGTTTCGAGGCCGAATATCAAGGAAATGAATGGGAGGCGTTTCAAACATTGTCCAAAGCCAATGCAGCCCCTTTTTCAGCGTTTATTCGATTAGAGCATGCCTGCATCTTGTCGTTTTCACCAGAACGCTTCTTGCAATTAAACGATCAAAATGAAATACAAACCAAGCCCATAAAAGGCACACGACCAAGAAGCCTTGATCCTAAAATTGATGCAGAAAATCGCCACCAGCTTCAGCATACTGAAAAAGACCGCGCTGAAAATTTAATGATTGTTGATTTACTCCGAAATGACATAGGCCGTGTCGCCATTGCGGGGACGGTTCGGGTTCCGGCTCTTTTTCAAGTCGAAAGCTTTCCCGCTGTACATCACCTCATTAGCACGGTGACGGGCACACTTCCAGACGAAAAAAAAGCCACTGACTTGCTTCGCGCTTGTTTTCCTGGCGGATCCATTACAGGGGCCCCAAAAATACGGGCAATGCAAATCATTGAACAATTAGAGCCTCACCGAAGAAGTCTTTATTGCGGGAGCATCGGCTACATCAGTCGCTGCAAAAAAATGGACACAAGCATCACCATTCGCACCTTGATTTGTCAAAATAACACTGTGTATGCTTGGGCTGGAGGTGGGCTTGTGGCCGACAGCCAAATGAGCCTAGAATACCAAGAAACCTTAGACAAACTCAGTAAGATTTTACCGACTTTATAACCCAACCTCTTGTAAGGACACACCTTCTGTGACGAGAAAGAAAACCGCGCCCTCCTGTGTTATCAACAATTCTGAGGTGATCAAGCACTCTGGGGTGATAAAAAACTCAGAGGTGTTCAAGACCCAAAAAGTCATCAAGACCCTGGAGGGGTTGGATGAACACAAGGGCTCCGAACGCTCATTGTTCTCTCGTCATTGGTTTATGCCTCGTTTTTGTTTAAGTCCGTCGGTTCAATATTGCCCCAAAGCAAACGGACGTGCCACTCATGCCATGGAACGAAAAGAGACCAAAAAAGCGGCCGTGTTGATCCCTTTAGTCGAGCGAGAAGGTGAGCTTTTTATTCTTTTCACAAAACGGGCCTCTCATTTAAACAAACATCCGGGACAAATCAGTTTTCCCGGAGGAAAAGCAGAGAAATCCGATCAAAACATCGTGGCCACCGCGTTACGTGAAATGAAAGAAGAAATCGGCATTTCAACCTCCAAAGAAAATTTGATCGGCTGCCTCCCCCCTTTACCGACCGTCAGCGGTTACCTTGTCACTCCAGTCATCGCCTTTATTTGTCCAAACGACACCCCAAAACTCGACGCCAATGAAGTCGAGTCCTTCTTTGAAGTGCCCCTGGCAAAATTCATGTCCCCCAACAGCATGTTTAAGCACCCCTTTCTCTTTCAAGGAAAGAAAACATATATTTATGCCACAACACATCAAGAACATTTAATTTGGGGATTAACCGCCCAAATTCTAAATACCCTCATAGAACAGCTCAGCGCGTACCAAGGTTGAAAAGGTCACAAGACCCTCTTTGATTTGAGGCCCTACGCAAAAAACAGAATCCACATTTTGGTCTTCTCCAAAAACGGACATCAATCACCGTAATTCATGCCGATTTATCAAAATAATGACGCTTGATTAACTGACCTTCATGGGGCAATAAAAAGATGCAAACGATAACAGCAACAAATACAGAAAAAACTGAAAAATACCCTTGGTCATCTCATGACAGCACATGGATGCTCTCTTTATTCGGCACCGCCGTCGGGGCCGGTATTTTATTTCTTCCTATCAATGCCGGTTTAAATGGCTTTTGGCCATTAATTGCATTGACCTTGATTGTGGGTCCCATGACCTTTTTTTCTCACAGAGCCTTGGCCCGCTTTGTGCTTTCTTCTAAAAAACCAGGATCAAACATCACCGAAGTAGTCGAAGAACACTTTGGAAAAACAGCAGGTAAATTCATCACCTTGCTGTATTTTTTTGCTATTTTTCCGATTGTTTTAATTTATGCTGTGGGGATCACCAACACGGTAGACTCCTTCATGGTCAATCAGCTTGGATTCAGCTCCATTCCTCGGGTCGTCTTGTCTTTGATGCTTATTTTAGGAATGATGTCCGTGATGCTTGCGGGTGAGAAATTGATGTTAAAAGCCACTCAATTTTTAGTTTACCCTCTTGTTTTTATTTTATTGTTTATGTCCGTTTACCTCATTCCTGAATGGAACATGTCGGCATTACAGCAAACGCCCTCAGCCACAGGATTCATCAGCACGCTCTGGATTTCAATTCCTGTGTTGATTTTTTCCTTTAACCACAGTCCAGCCATTTCTTCTTTTTCTATGGCACAGTCTCGAAAATACGCAAAAGATGCAGAACAAAAAACAAATCAAATTCTTTTTAGAACCGCCGGCATGTTGCTTGGCTTTGTGATGTTTTTCGTTATTTCATGTGTGTTAAGTTTAAACCCAACGGAATTAGCAGAAGCCAAAACACAAAACCTGAGCGTCTTGTCTTATCTTGCCAACAAGCACGAGAGTCCTTTCATTTCGATTTTAGGCCCCATTGTTGCTTTTGTTGCCATCGTGTCTTCCTTTTTTGGCCACTATTTAGGCGCACGTGAAGGCTTAAATGGGATCATTGTCAGTCAATTAGAGTCAATGGAACGAAAAGTAGACATCAAAAAAGTGAACCAATTTACGGTTCTTTTCGTGATCGTCACCTGTTGGATTGTCGCGAGCATCAATCCCAGTATTTTGGGTATGATTGAATCTCTTGGCGGTCCAGTTATCGCCTTGATTTTGTTCATTATGCCAATGTATGCCATTAAAAAAGTGCCTGCTATGCAAAAATACGCAGGACATAAAAGCAATGTCTTTGTTACTCTGATGGGAATGGTGGCTATTTCTGCCATTTTGTACGGTTTCGTCTCATTTTAAGCCATGTAAAATAGCTTAAAAAAAGAGCAAGGATTTCTTTTAAGATCCTTGCTTTTTTCTTTTTGACTCAAAAGTCAGTTCGGTATTTTCGCCTTTACCGCTCGAAATCCTACTTTCAGAGTCAATACAACATGGCCCACCAACAGAAGCATTCACGTGTTCCTCTTTCATTGTCAAGGAACACGCAGTGAGGTTTAAGACATGATCAGTATTTTTGATATCTTCAAAATCAGCATAGGCCCTTCCAGCTCCCACACCGTAGGCCCCATGAAAGCCGGTAAATTGTTCATTGACACCTTGCGAGAAAAGAACAAATTAAAAGAAACAACAAAAATAACCGTTGATGTTTATGGCTCTCTTTCTCTTACAGGGAAAGGCCACCTCACCGACATGGCCCTGATCATGGGGCTGGCAGGCAATACACCCGAAGACATTGACCTCTCAAGGATTGATGCATTCCTCAAAAACGTAGAAGAAACCCAGCGTTTAAACATTGCACCAGACAACCACAGCGTTGATTTTTTTCGTGAAGGGAGCATGAATTTTCACAGCAGCAATTTGCCCTTGCATGAAAACGGCATGCAAATTCACGCCTGGCGAGGAGACGAAAAATCCTTCTCTAAAACCTATTATTCCATTGGAGGCGGCTTTATTGTCGATGAAGAAAACTTTGGAAAAGAAACGGGATCTGACATCGCCCTCCCTTACGACTTTAACAGCGCCGAAGCCCTTTTAGATCATTGCCATAATACGGGCCTTTCTATCAGTACCCTTGTCATGGAAAACATGCGCGCCCTGCACACCCAAGAAGAGATCGACACCCAACTTGCCCACATTTGGGACACCATGAAAACCTGTTTAGAGCGGGGGATGCACACAGAAGGCTTGCTTCCAGGACCATTACGGGTGCTTCGACGCGCCTCCATCCTTCATCAACAGCTGATCGCCGCTGAAAAAACAACCCAAGATCCCATGACCGTCATTGACTGGGTCAACCTCTTTGCTTTTGCCGTCAATGAAGAAAATGCCGCCGGAGGCCGTGTGGTCACCGCCCCAACCAACGGCGCTTGTGGTATTGTTCCTGCTGTTTTGGCGTATTACGACAAATTCATCCAAAAAGTCACCCCGCGTGAATACACCCGATATTTTGCCGTTTCTGGTGCCATTGGCGGGTTATACAAACAAAATGCGTCTATTTCTGGTGCAGAAGTCGGTTGCCAGGGGGAAGTCGGTGTCGCCTGCTCAATGGCCGCCGCAGGTCTGGCTGAACTCATGGGCGGCAGCCCTCAACAAGTGTGCATTGCCGCTGAAATTGGCATGGAGCACAATTTAGGGCTCACCTGCGATCCGGTTGCAGGACAAGTGCAAGTGCCTTGCATTGAACGCAATGCCATCGGGGCCATGAAAGCCATTAATTCCTCCCGTATGGCCCTTCGCCGTCTTTCTGAGCCTCGCGTTTCTCTTGATAAAGTCATTGAAACCATGTTTGAAACAGGCAAAGACATGAACGCCAAATACCGCGAAACCTCTCAAGGGGGCTTGGCCATCAAGGTGATTTGTTAACCTCGACACCTTGAAAGTCACCGTTCAAAGACGTTCATCAATCCTTGAACCTAAAAGCATTCGACTCTTGTTCGATGAAAAATAATTCAATTTAAAAATCAAAACGTTGGCCTAATATGCAGTGAGGGGTATACCCCTCCTCGAGGTCTTATTAAAGCACAGTGCTCTGCTGTGCTTCATTGATGAATGTTTCTCCCTCCCCTCATCAGAACCCATAGAAAATACATATGCGATAAAATTGCATTGACAATGATCGCAATCCTTTAAATAAAAAGAGATAATCATTTCTCAAAAAAAGCCATTGAGAATGCATTATGTCAACACTGCTTGCTATCGCGATTACAACCGGCATTTTGTCGGGTATTTGGGGCTGGGTTGCCCTGTCTTTAGGCTTGCTCAGCTGGGCGGGTTTTCTGGGGTGTACGGCCTATTTTGCCTCACCCAAAGACGGGCTAAAAGGCTTAGTGCTCAGCCTTTGTACCACCTTGAGCGGTGTCTTTTGGGGGATGGTGATCCTTCATCTTTCCACGCTCGCGAGCCTTGAAATAATCGGTTACCTTGTCACAGCCATCGTCGCCTTTTTGATGTGTATTCAAGCCAAACAAACCTGGTTAAATTTTATCCCAGGCACCTTTATCGGATCTTGCGCCACCTTTGCGAGCAACGGCGATTGGGCGCTTGTGATCCCCTCTTTGGTCCTCGGCGTTTTCTTTGGCTACATTATGAAAGCAACGGGACTTTGGCTTCAGAAAAAAATAAATAAATCACAACCAATCCCGCTGTCTCAAGAGTCGAAATAAACCCAGAACCCCTCAAGGCGTTTCCTCGGCCTTCCTTTTTTGTGTGAAGACAAATCAAAAAAAACCGCTCTTTAAAGAGCGGTTTATTACATCAAGCAAACAGTGCATTAACGAACAAGTGGCTTCGCTTCATTTAAAGCCTGGGTCACAGGTTTTGTAATGAAAGATAAAACGGTGGCAACAAGCAACATGGCAGCACAAACGGTGTAGGCCATAAAATAGTTTCCACTCATGTCCATCGCGGTTGCAGCAAGAACAGGCCCAATAAATCCGCTGATCCCCCAAGCGGTATAAAGGACACCGTAATTCCCACCGTAGTTTTTTAAACCGTAAAAATCGGCCGTAATCGAAGGGAAAACCGCCAACAAGGTACCGTATCCCACACCCGCCGCGGCCGCGCCAACGGCCAATAAAATCTCATTATCATAAGCGCCAAACATCAACATGTTGACCCCTTGAAGCATAAAGGCCAGCATCAAGGTTTTGACGCCCCCGATTTTATCAGACAAGATCCCGGCAACAACGCGTCCACCTGAATTGAAAATAGCAAGCACCACCACTAAAAAAGCGGCTTGTTTCAAATCAGACTGTTGAATTGCAATGGAGGTGATATTGGCAATGATCATGAGACCGGCCGAGGAGGCCAAAGCATACATCAACCAAAGAGAATAAAACTGTGGCGTGTTCATCATCTCACGCCAATTCATGTTGACCATCCCTGCGTCTTTTTTCGGGGTGTAATTTAATGGGGTTTCAGGCTCATAACTTGAAGGCGGATTGTTGATGGTAAAAGCCAAAGGAACCGCAATCAGCAAAATCCCCACACCTAAAATAAGAAAGCTGGTTTCAACACCATAAGTGTCAATCAAAGTGGACGTTAAAGGTGCAAGATAAACCGCCGCCAATCCAAATCCTGACGCAATGATCCCGTTCACTATCCCTTTTTTGGAAAAATGAAACCATTTCATGGCCGCTGGCGCCAAACAGGCATAACCAAAACCAATGCCACACCCTGTCATCACACCGAAACTCAAGATCAAAGTCATTGGGGTTGTGGCAAAACTGGAAAAGATCATACCCGCGCCACACAGGGCAGTCCCGAAAATTAAAATCTTACGCGGGCCCATTTTGTCTTGAAGGTTACCCGCAACAAGCAAAGACAAAGCAAAAGAAATAGTCGCCACGGTGTAGGGCATCGACGCATCGGTATTCGACCAACCCATTTCAACCAAAGATTGCTTAAAAACAGACCAGGCATATAAAATACCGATGCACATATTAATAAAAAAAGCGGCTGTCAATACGCCCGTTGCTTTATTCATTTTTTTCATATAATAACTCAATCAATACACAAAAAATTTCGAGAAAAAACGCCTCTTTCTCGGCTTAAAACACAGGCGTCTTCGATTAAATAAACGAACTGTATGCCTGGGCTGGAGTCTATCAGGGAATTATGCTGTGATCAAAAGCCCATTCCAGATAAAATTCATCTCACGAAAAGCCCCTTTCCAACAAGGAAAATTAGTTTAAGTTGCTTATTTTAATAGAAAAAAAGACAAGCCTCAGTAAAACAATAAAATGATTATTTTTTTGTTTACACAGTATTAACATGCAATGCTGTTTTAAAGCAAATTTAAAATATATGATCCTCGCCCATTCCCGCCATTTATTGAAAATGCGCCCCTGCGGCAAACAAGTGAAGGCCCTGAGCATAGACAGACCATGTGATTTGCCTGAGCGAGAGAAACCAACACCCAGGCAGTTTCAAAGATGAGGGGTATATGTTGAATACGAAAACGCCCAACGCATCCAAAAAAAATGAACCTCCTTTCCCATGAGAGCATGTCTCTTTTAGGCTACAAGCTTACAAAATCACCACCGAAAAAGCCTGCCAATATTGCCACCGCCAAAAAACTCAGCTGCCTTTATATTCTCATTTTCCCATCCCAAAAAATGGATGGTCCAAAACCGACATCAGGGTTTACAAAATTTCTTACGGGTTGGGTTCTTGGGCGCAATGCGTCAGGAAGGCCCATCGGTGAAGTCGATAGGTTACCCTCGCGGCTTGTAATTTGATGGGTTACTTTATCGGGGGCTATTAAATTGGCGTGAATTTTTAGCTGACGAAGTACAAAAAATCACACCCAACCTTAAAACCTTGACCAGAGCATACAAGGGCAGATCTCTTGCGCTTTCAGGTTAAATAAAGCCTCCAATGCAAAAACCGTCCGAGGACGGTTTTTTTTCTCAATCAAACAGGCTTATTGCGCTTCTTTGACGCGAATACGGCTTTTATCCACTTCTGTTTCATTGAGGGCTTTCATCGCGCGATGGGCTTGGTCTTCATCCATCATTTCAACAAAAGAAAATCCTTTTGATTTTCCTGTATTTTTATCAAGAACAAGATCACATTCTGCCACTTTTCCAAACGCCTCAAACAAGGTACGAATTTCAATTTCAGTGGTATTTCGAGAAAGGTTACGGATCAAGATTTTCATATACGTTTCTTATCATAATTAATTTGGCTTATTTTATCATAAAAAGTACCGTGTTTTTCTGATCCTTTTCTTCTCGCGAAACAAGCGCTAAATACCCAAAGTAATTAAAGATGCGCGCCTGCCGCAAGCGAGTGAGGCCCCTTCGCATAGAGAGACGATGTGATTGAGCTGAACGAGCGTAGCCAACACCCACGCAACGTCAAAAACGACGGGTATAAATACCCAAGATATTTGACGTTCTAGCAAAGAGGCAAGAACGAAAAGCGCTTAAACATA
>CAMRBZ010000119.1 GCA_947040595.1 uncultured Enterovibrio sp.
TTAACAGTAAAACCCGCTTTTAAGATCTCTGTATTGGCGCATTCTGGGCAATGACTTTTTTCATAAATGGTCATATCAGCATGGCACAGCAAAAAACTGTAAATCACACATATAAACCACTACCGCAAATTTTTCACGCGCGTTACGTTCATATAAGGGTTAATGGATAGCGCTTTGTAACGTTGGCTCGAAAACCAGATTCTTTTTCTATGTGCGGAATGACGCTTGAATGCGTGTTTTTCACTTTTTTCATCAAAAAGACTCAAATATAAAGATGATCTCTCGTCAAGTAGAAAAAAGAAATAAAGCGCGACACTCCGCATCAAAGAGCTCTTCCTTTTCCTTCCTCTTCTGTCAGGGTTTATCATCGCTTTTGTGATTCCAATCTAAACAAAAAAATGATAAAACAAAATAATTAAAACTGAAATTAGCGCCCTTATTATCTGCTTTTTCTTTCTAAAAATGAAAGTAGAAGCACTCTATTTATTACGTCCTCTATATTCAACAGGAAAAATCATGATAGAAACGGTGTACAACTTCTCTGCAGGACCTGCCATGCTGCCAAAAGAAGTACTTGAAAAGGTCCAAAAAGAGTTATTAAACTATAATAACTCGGGCTCTTCTGTCATGGAAATATCCCACCGTAGCCCTTCCTTTCTAAACCTTGTTGAAGAAGCAGAAGAAAACCTACGTCGATTACTTAATATCCCAGATTATTACCATGTGCTTTATGCCCAAGGCGGGGCCAGAGCCCAATTCGCCGCCGTACCTTTGAATTTATTAGGCAATAACAAGGTCGCCGATTATATCAACAGTGGCTATTGGTCAAAATGCGCCATAAAAGAAGCAAAAAAATACTGTCAACCAAATGAAATCAATGTATTAGAAAACAAAAAAGGTCAAACAGGCGTTCGTAATGTGGCGGATTGGCCCTTAAGCGAAAATGCGGCTTATGTGCATATTTGCCCAAACGAAACAATTACAGGCATTAGAATCAACGAATTACCAGAAACAAAGCGCCCCATTGTTGCTGACATGTCCTCTTGCATCCTCTCTCAACCCATCGATATAAAAAAATACGCCGTAATCTATGCGGGCGCCCAAAAAAATATTGGCCCTGCAGGACTGGCTCTTGTGATCGTGCGAGATGATTTACTGGGACTGGCCAACGAGATGTTACCCAATGTATTAAATTACAAAACCTTGGCACAGACAGACTCCATGTACAATACCCCCCCCACTTTCAGTTGGTACCTTGCAGGTGAAGTTTATAAATGGTTGATTGCCCAAGGCGGTCTTGAGGCCATGCAAGAAAGAAATGAAATAAAAGCCGCTCTTTTATACGACTGTATTGATCGCTCCGAATTTTACCAAAACACCGTTCTTTGTGAAAATCGCTCCTTAATGAACGTTTCGTTTCACTTAACAAATCCAGCCCTTGATAAAGCCTTTCTTAAACAAGCCGAAAGCCAAGGCTTAAAAGCATTAAAAGGACACAGAGACGTGGGTGGAATGCGGGCCTCCATGTATAACGCAATGCCTCTCGAAGGTATAGAAGCTTTGGTTTCGTTTATGGAAAAATTTGAGAAGGAAAATACCTCAGCCTGACAATGAGCGCGAAAGCCACCCTATTACAAAAAAAGACTGAATGAAATCAACGGCACAAAAAAGGCCCTTAAATGCATTGCATTTAAAGGCCGTTTCATAGAAAAAAGACGTCCCCGTTTAACAAAGCTTGATCTTTTGTAACGGCATCATTTAAAAAAATGAAATCGACCTAAATATGATTTTATAAATTTATCTTTTATCGATTGCCAATGCGTCACAGGGCTTGCTGGGATTTTCTCTTTCAAAAATCGAAGATCTTCTTCTGTTAAAGTCACTTCATCATGATGCGCTAAATAAATACCTTTGGGGTGCAGATCAAAAATACGGTCTATTGACTCGCGATACAAGGTGGGATAAAAAACAGGAAAAGGCGGAATAAAGCGCCCTTTTACAATCACCATTAAATCAGCCACGTACACTTTATGACTGGGTTTATGATAAAGCGACAAATCTCGGTCAGTGTGTCCTGGCGTTTTTAATACACTCCAATCAGGAAAACCGGGTAAATCATCTTCATCATTCAAAAAAATATCTGGCTTGAATTTTCTTTTATACCAAATGTTTTTGATTGTCTTCCCTTTTCGTTTTGCGACCCATTTCGTTAACATTATATCCGTAAGGTGCATAAAAAACCCATCAATTCCATGATACCAATCTCCTTCTGTATTACTCATTGCGATTAAACAACCCGTTTTACGGCGCAATGGGATCGCAGCACCCGCATGATCGGGATGCATATGAGTTACAACAATGAGTTTTAAATGAGAAAGAGGACGTTGCAATGTTTCTGTTATATAAGAAAGTATGAGGTCAACATCCGCTCGGCTGCAACCATCCAATAAGAGAAGCTTGTCCTGATATTCAGCGAGATATATTGTCTGAATATAACCATTTAATTGATGAAGTTTAATTAAAGCACTCACCGACGACTCCTTTCCTAACCTGAGCGATTTGATTATATATTCCTTTTAATCTCATGTCGCTTCACCTTTAGATCGAAAGCATCTTAACAAAGAGATTTCTCAATGTATTTTAACGATTCCATTTCTCAAGAAAAGCATTAAAGGCCGATGTCAAGAGACAAAATAGATTTTCAAACCTGGTTTCACACATTTTATTTTATGGTATGTCCTCACATTTTATTCTTTTAAAAAGAATGAAGTGAAGCTTCAAGGGTTCATTTTATCTTCTTTTGCTGAAAAAACGACCGCTATTGTATAATTTTTCGCGTCATCGTACTCCGTTCGTTCCAAAAAAAACATCCACAATTAAAAAGACATTTTTGTTTTTCTTCTGTTTTTTTGTGTTTTGTATTGCATCCACAAAAATGTGATTCCTTTTTTTATATGAAAAATTAATGCCTGGATCCCAAGATCATAACGATTACATAATGATCGCTATTTCATTATTTTATCTTTATATTTTTAAGAAGTGAAACAATATGCACACACATATCCAGAGGATAGGCTTATACATTTTTCAGGATGTCAGGCAAGAATTATTTTTTTTTTATTTCTTTTTTTTAGCGCAAAAAGAATTGATTTTTCCTGTGTCAGCGCCTGAATTGGGATAGGAAGGTTAGTGGTTACAAACATACAATAATCATCCCCAAGATATCCACAAAAAGTGCTCCCCCCCCACTCTTGCAATATCCCTTCATCACCACTATCTTGTTATCGAGTTTAAGAACAGACCCTATATATAGTATTTTTTGCCTAATACCCGTTTTTTATACTTACTCACATTTTTCATTTTACTTTTGTGAAAAAAGCAAAAACGGGCCTTTGTATCAGGAAATTCGAGGAAGCCTTCAAATGAGCCAAAAAATGACCGTCCAAAAACGTTCCGGTGTAAGAGAAAATATCGATCTGGATAAACTACATCGCGTCATCACTTGGGCGGCGGAAGGACTTAACAATGTCTCGGTTTCACAGGTAGAGCTGCGTTCTCATATCCAATTTTATGACGGAATAAAAACAGAAGATATTCACGAAACCATCATAAAATCGGCCGCCGATCTTATTTCCGAAGAAACGCCTGATTATCAATTTTTAGCAGCCCGTCTCGCTGTCTTTCATTTGCGTAAAAAGGCTTACGGAACATTCATTCCACCCACATTTTCTAAACATCTTTATAAAATGATTGAGATAGGCAAATACGATAGCCACTTGCTCAAAGACTATACAGACAATGAACTAGACGTCCTGAATGACTACATCGATCACAACCGTGATTTGCACTTTTCTTATGCAGCGGTAAAACAGTTAGAAGGCAAATATTTAGTACAAAACCGCGTTACAGGCGAAATTTACGAAAGTGCGCAATTTTTATATATTTCCGTTGCCGCGTGTTTATTTGCAAAATACCCAAAAAATACACGCATGGATTACATCAAACGTTTTTATGATGCCATTTCTTTGTTTAAGATTTCATTGCCTACCCCCATCATGTCGGGTGTACGTACACCCACGCGCCAATTTAGCTCTTGTGTTCTCATCGAATGTGATGACAACCTCAATTCAATTAACGCGACAGCCAGTGCCATTGTTCGCTATGTCAGTCAACGAGCCGGAATTGGCATCAACGTGGGCCGCATACGCGCTCTTGGTAGTTCAATTCGAGGCGGAGAAGCTTTTCACACCGGATGCATCCCCTTTTATAAATATTTTCAAACCGCGGTAAAATGCTGCTCTCAAGGCGGCGTTCGAGGCGGCGCTGCCACCTTGTTTTACCCTCTTTGGCATCGCGAAGTTGAAAATTTATTGGTTTTAAAAAACAACCGAGGCGTGGAAGAAAACCGGGTTCGACATATGGATTACGGCGTACAGATCAATAAACTTCTGTACACCCGTCTCATTAAAGGAGGAAATATTTCTCTTTTTTCACCTTCCGATGTGCCCGGGCTTTTTGACGCCTTTTTTGCAGACCAAGACGAATTCGAACGTTTATACGCCTTGTATGAACAAGACAAAAGCATCAAACGTGAAACAGTGAAAGCCATCGATCTTTTCTCTCTCATGATGCAAGAGCGGGCTTCCACGGGACGCATATATATTCAAAATGTTGATCATTGCAATACGCACAGTCCGTTTGACGCAAAATTAGCGCCAATCCGCCAGTCGAATTTATGTTTAGAAATCGCGCTCCCCACCAAGCCACTTCAAAATGTGGAAGATGATCAAGGCGAAATAGCCCTCTGTACTTTATCGGCCTTAAACTTGGGGGCGATTACCTCATTAAATGAATTGGAGGATTTGGCCGATTTGACCCTCCGAGCCTTGGATTCTTTATTGGATTATCAAGACTACCCCTTGCCTGCGGCAAGAAACGCCAGTATGAACCGCCGAACCTTGGGGGTGGGCGTCATCAATTATGCGTATTATTTAGCCAAGAACGGAGTTCGTTATTCTGATGGCAGTGCCAATGCCCTCACGCATCGCACCTTTGAAGCCATGCAATATTATCTCTTAAAAGCATCCGTTAATTTGGCAAAAGAAAAAGGCCCTTGCCCTTTATTCAATGAAACCAATTACGCCAAAGGGATTTTGCCCATTGATACCTATAAACGCACTCTTGATGAAATTTGCAATGAGCCGCTGCATTACGATTGGGAAACCCTAAGAAAAGACATTCTAAAGCATGGACTTCGAAACTCGACCTTGTCTTCTTTGATGCCCTCAGAAACCTCTTCTCAAATTTCAAACGCAACCAATGGAATTGAACCTCCTCGTGGTTATGTTTCAGTAAAAGCATCAAAAGACGGCATTTTAAAACAAGTCGTACCTGAATTTGAAAAGTATAAAAATCAATACGAATTGCTCTGGAGTATTGACTCAAACGAAGGCTATTTGCAGCTTGTTGGGATCATGCAAAAATTTGTAGACCAAGCCATTTCTGCCAATACAAATTACGATCCCAGTAAACAACTGAATGGTAAAATACCCATGAAGTTGCTTCTTAAAGATTTATTGACCGCCTACAAACTGGGCTTAAAAACCCTTTATTACCACAACACCCGTGACGGTGCCCAAGATACACAAACAGATCAAATCCAAGAAGAAGATGATTGCGCTGGCGGTGCGTGCAAAATTTAACTTTCAACATACAAAAGCAATAAACCCTTTTTTCTCTTGATTGACGGTAATTTACAGCGATGGCTTACAGCACTTTTTCAAAAAAAAATAACGACGCACTCAAAGAACCGATGTTTTTTGGGCAACCTGTGAACGTGGCACGTTTCGACCAACAAAAATACGAAGTGTTTGAAAAGCTTATCGAAAAACAATTGTCTTTTTTCTGGCGACCAGAAGAAGTCGATGTATCGGGTGACCGCATTGATTACAATCAATTGCCAGAGCATGAAAAACACATTTTTATCAGCAACCTGAAATATCAAACCTTGCTTGATTCCATTCAAGGCAGAAGCCCAAATGTCGCTTTTTTACCTTTGGTGTCGCTGCCCGAGCTTGAAACCTGGATTGAAACCTGGTCTTTTTCTGAAACCATTCATTCACGCTCATACACCCATATTATTCGAAATATTGTGAATAATCCGGCCACCGTCTTTGATGATATTGTTGAAAATGAACACATCATCAAACGCGCGTATGACATCGCCCACTATTACGACGATCTCATTCATGCCAGCAATGACTACCAGCGTTTCGGAGAAGGTGTACACAGCCTCAATGGAAAAAAGCAAGAGATCACCTTACGTGACGTCAAAAAGAAACTGTACCTTTGTTTAATGTCAGTTAACGCACTGGAAGCCATACGTTTTTATGTCAGCTTTGCATGCTCATTTGCTTTTGCTGAAAGGAAATTAATGGAAGGAAACGCAAAAATAATTAAACTCATTGCCCGAGATGAAGCCCTTCATTTAACCGGAACCCAGCATATGATCAATATCTTACGTTCAGGTGACGACGATGTTGATATGGGAAAAATAGCAAAAGAATGCGAAGAGACCTGTTTTGATCTCTTTAAAACGGCCGCGGAACAAGAAAAAGAATGGGCAGATTATTTGTTTAAAGACGGTTCGATGATAGGCTTGAACAAAGAGATTTTGTGTCAATACATTGAATATATTACTAACCTTCGTATGCACGCTGTCGGATTAAAATCCCCCTATCCAAATGCAACTCAAAACCCGATTCCCTGGATCAACACCTGGCTCTCTTCTGATAATGTGCAAGTCGCCCCACAAGAAGCAGAAATCAGCTCTTATTTAGTGGGACAAATTGACAACGACATGAACATCGATGATTTAGGCGATTTTGAATTATGAGTCGTATTGCTATTACAGTGAATGGCAAACATCTGTTGGGAAATACCCACCAACCGGTGCTTGAACAACTCGAATTAGCCGGATTAAAACCTGAATTTCAATGTCGAAATGGGGTCTGCGGTGCTTGCCGTTGTACCCTTAAAAAAGGCGCCGTATCAGAACAAGATGCAATGGCCTATCTTGGTTACGGTGAAATCCTTGCTTGCCAGTCCATTCCAAACGAAAATCTGACACTTGAGTTTAATTATCGGCTTTTTTCTTCATCTGAAAAGTCCGTGAATTAAACCTCCTTCTTCTGAAGAACGCCTGATTGTTCACCTTTTAAGTTAAAGATTTCTCGAATCAATAAAAAAGAACGGTTCTTCGTATGAACTAAAATTCAATACGAAAAACCGTTCTTTATTCTTTTTATAAAATAAATTACCGCACGGGTGTCAATTGGATATTGGCCGATTCTTGAAAAGCGGAAACCCCAATAACTTCTGCTGTGATTTTAAGTTGCAATGCTTGGTTTCCAGAAATGTTAACCGAATAAGTCCCCGGCCCCGTTCCTATCACCTCCGTTATTATCACATTGTCGGTTTTATCGACAGCGCCTTCGAAGGCTCTGAAAACCACTTCTCTGTTAGACAATGGGTTGTTATTTTTATCTTTTAATAATAATTCGAGTGTTGTAATGGCGGTCCCGTTCGCTGGAATTTGATATGGGGTCGCTGTTAAGGTCGAGGTTCTCATCGAAGGCAATAAGGTAAATGTCTCAAACATAATATCCATTGATTCTTCAAATGACGCCACTCCTGTAACCTTCGCTTTGATAGACAATTTCCCTGCAGAAATACCGGATAAACGACTGGTATAAACCCCATCTTCTAACTCCTGAACGGGCGTTATTTCAACACCAGGCACCGCAGGAAGGGGTTGTCCGTCACGCAAAAAAGAAAATTCAATGGTTTTTCCTTTTAGGGGATTGCCATTCACGTCTTTAAGCTTTAAAAATAAGCGAGAAGAATCATGCCCGTCGGCTTGAACCGTTGACTTAGAGGCACTCAAGCTAGACTTGCCCATATCGGGCGCGATGTCCGCAGGCAAGGTCACATCAATTTGCACTGATTTATTAAAAGAGCTTGCGCCATCGACTGCCGCTTTTATGGTAAAGATCCCGGCCTTTGTCCCTGTGACATTGGCTTTATAAATCCCCGAACTTTCCGTCGGCGAGCTGATGTTAATGCCCTCTAAAATAGGCTGTGCATTTGTATCAAATGCAGTGAAAACGACGTGCCTACCTGATAATGAGTTACTGTTTTTATCTTTTAACGTTAATGACAATTCAGCGCTTGATACGCCATCAGCAACAATCGAATTTGGCCGTTCAAAAACGGACGTCGCAATAGAGGGCTCTAAGTGATCCGAGTTTAAATTTACGGTCGTTTTAATCGGCAGCACATCAGGGAACCCTGTGACAGTCGCACGAATTTCTATCGGCTCAGCAGAGGTGCCTTTGATTGAGGCGGTATAAATCCCATTCCCTTCTTCAAGGAATTCACTCAAGGTGATCTTCGGATCTGGGGGCAATTCAACGCCGTTTTTAAACGCCTTGGCAATGATGCTTTTACCTGATAATGGATTATCATTTTCATCTTTTAACGCCAATCTAAGGGTGCTTTGAGTGAGCCCATTCGCTTCGATGGTCGCATGGGATGAAGAGAGCTTGGACAAGACATCAGAAGGTTTACCGTCTGTTGCATCAAATGAAGCGATGCCATTGTAAACAAAATTATCCACCGTGATGTGGAAAGGGACCACCGCCGTTTTCGTGGAAAACAACGCTGTATGGACCTCACCATTTTTATCAGAAACCGCCTCAGTTTGTTTAAAAGTAGAACTTGGCATTTGCGTTAAAAATGTCACCTTTTTATCACTCACTGGACGTCCAAATCGATTTCGAATGATCGCCTTGATCTCAACGCCGGCACCCGGTTTATCCATCGAGCCGACCATGCCTGTACTGGTGTTTTGATTTCCCACGGCATGGATCTTGACATCACCCGGATTAATTTGGAATTCAAGTTGTTTGTCTTCTGTAACGACAATGTTTGCGATAGAAGGCGCCATTTTTTCATTGCCGTTATTTAGAATAATTTTTGCACTCAAGGTATAAGTATTTACACCCGTATTATGAAAGGGTGCAGAAAACACAGAGTTATTCGTAATATGTTCTTTCGCCGTCCCTTCAAAAACTATGTTTTTAATCTGAGATTTATCACCCGTGATAGACAATAAAGAAAGAAGATCGGTGGCCTTCATTTCTTGAATCAAATTGTCTTTTTCTTTAAACACAATTGTAGCGGGAAGCACAGCTTCACGGTATTCCAAACGAATATTATGATCGCGTTCGACTAAATCCAATAATTGAAATTCAAGATTATTTTGATTTTCAACCTCAGAAATCTTAATTTGTTTCTCAAATGGAACCCCAATTTTATAATTGACGTTCATCCCTATTTGAGGCTCTCCTTCATTTCCTTGCTCGTATTCATAACCTAAATTCAATGAAAGCAATGAAATGGGTTGCACATTTAAAAGAGCCGAGGCGATAAAAGGATTTTTAATGGGTTTATTTGCATTGCTTATTTCAACATGAGTACCAAAATATTGTTGATATTTCATGTTTAATGAGAGCCAAGGAACTTGAGGAAGATAACCTGTAAAACTAACGTCGACACCTTGGGCTGCTCTTTCTTCAAGTAAAACGCCCTCTCCTATAGAAGCAAAGCGCGTCGGACTCTCTTTCCATCCACTCAACGGAAAATAATAATTCGAATTTACTTTAAAAAATTCTCTTGTGTATTCAACACCCAAGCTCGCTCTATGATGTAAATGATCTAAATCATAATCATAAAACAAATTAAACCCAATAAAAGAATCTTCACTTTTATCCCGATAACCCACTCCAAAGTGAACAAATCGACGGCCATTATAAAGATCATTTTCATTGAAAACAAAACCCGGCTGAATAAACCAAGTGGAAGCGGCATTGTCATTCTGCTGAGAAAAAAATGGAACCAACAAATCCAATTCTCCAGATTGAAACTCCATCGCTGAATTGATATTAAATTCGAATGAAGCGGTTCCGTACTGAGATAACCAATCCGTTGCTTTTGTTGTTATATAATGCTCCGCCGCATTATTCACCTGTTCTATTAATGTATTATTTAAGGCATCAGAAACCCCCGCGTCAGTGCTTTGAGAGGCCAAGGATCCCGCAATATCAGATAACATTGTATTATATTCAAATTCGCTTTCATCTGTTTCTTTCGAAGCATGGGCTAACGGAACAAAAACGGGCCCCAATATTTGGGATGTGACTAATGTATATAATACAAACTGTCTTCTTATTTTTATTTTTTTATTATTCATGATGGATTAATTCTTATTATTTAAGACCATGGTTAATGATTGATCTATTTTGATAAATTAATAAAATCAACATAATTCAAATATACTCAAGACGCTTGACGTTTTCTGAAAACGAAAAGCAATGGAAATCCTTGAGCATAAATGCCCCCGCTGATTGACTTGAATGAGTACCCCCCCCCCCCCCCCCCAATCCAAAGCTTCCGCAAAAAAACGAAAACAAACCTCAACCCACAAAAAAAACCCTAACC
>CAMRBZ010000120.1 GCA_947040595.1 uncultured Enterovibrio sp.
TCAAGTCCTGTCTTTAAGCAAAAAAATGCTGCTGCATCTGACTCGTCGGGAGAAGGAGGATCAGAGAAAGGTACCGACAGTCATAGAAAGAGCAGAGGCAGCTCAGGTGCCTCTTCCCATTCAGGCTCCATAAAACTTGACGACAGTGAAGGATCCGCTCCAGCTACTCCTACTTGGCCTCCTGCTCCCTCAGCGTTCCCGAGCTTGCCTGTTGGTGGTGGCGGAGGAGACCGAGGTGCTTCAGGGAGAGGTTCGCCTGCTTCAGGAGATGAAAGTAAGAATACGCAGCCCAGGCAGCGCAGGCAGCCTAGGCAGCCCAAGCCCGCAGAGCCTAGATCTTTCACTTCGTTGAGCCCTGCCGAAATGAATTTAGAATGTAACAGTCGATTTCCTGATGTAAACTCCACTGATCCGGTCAAGAAAAGCAAAACACACGATCGAATACAAGAAATACACGCGGGCTTGCTTGAGAAAAGGAATCGTGCCCGCGGTGACGATAAAAATAGCCACTACCTGGCAGAGCAACGATTTAGTACTTGGGCAGGGAAAAACAATGTTAGGTTGTAATACCGAAAACACCCTTGTTTTGAGATCCCTTGTTTAACAATCTGAAACACTGGTATTTCGATCTCGCATTGGTAAACTGTTTCTTTGTTTTCAATGGACGTTTGCCATGGCCCCTCAGTCTCTGCATCCCTTGACCTTTCCTTTGCACGGCCAGAGGCTCATTGAAGCCTCGGCGGGCACAGGGAAAACCTTTACCATTACCGGTCTTTATTTACGTTTGTTGCTTGGGCATGGGCTTTTGCATGAAAAAGCAGACCCTGGCTTTTCTGGGCCCTTGGGGGTTGAGCGTATTTTGGTGGTCACCTTCACTGAAGCGGCCACACAAGAGCTTCGAGCACGTATCCGTTCACGTATTCATGACGCACGTTTAGCCTTTAGTCGAGGTGAAAGCCAAGACCCGTTTATTGCTTCTTTGTTGCTTCAGGTGCCGCACCATCAACAGGCAGAGCAGATCTTGTTGCGTGCAGAAAGGCAAATGGATGAAGCGGCAATTTATACGATTCACGGGTTTTGTCAGCGGATGTTGACGCAAAATGCGTTTGAGTCGGGCAGTTTATTTCACCAAGAGTTTATGACGGATGAATCCCTCCTGCGGGAGCGCGCCGTGGCCGATTTTTGGCGCAGAGATTGTTATCCCTTGCCAAAGCCCCTTGCGGCGATGGTTCGCAGTTATTGGGCGTCCCCTTCCGAATTGCTAAAAGAGATAGAGCCTTACCTTTTTGGTCCCTTGGTCAAGATCCTTGCACAAGAGATTCCTGATAACTTCGTTGATTTACATGAACAAAATTTAGCGCGCATCTGTGATCTAAAAAAACGCTGGTGCGCGGCAAGCACAGAGCTTGAGACCTTGATTTCAGCCTCAGGCGTAGACAAGCGCAGTTACAGCAAAACGTCGCTTCCTAAATGGCTTGATGAAATAGCGGCTTGGGCCGCAGCCTCCACATTTCACTATGATTTGCCTAAAAACCTCTTTCGTTTTTCGGCGCAGATATTGAGTGAAAAAACAAAAAAAGGGGCCGCGCCTGTTCATCCTGTTTTTGATGCGATTTCATCATTGCTTTTGACGCCACCCACCCTCAAAGATGCCTTGACGGCCAAGGCCATTGTCGAGGTCCGTTATTTGCTTTCTAATGAAAAAAAACGTTTTGGCTGGTTGTCTTTTGATGATTTATTGTCCCAGCTTTCTCATGCTTTAGAAAAGGACACCTCAGGGATTTTGTCTTCTCGCATTCGCACCTTGTACCCCGTCGCCATGATTGATGAATTTCAAGACACGGATCCGCAGCAGTACCATATCTTCAGTGAAATTTATCCGCCGGACTCAGATTCAGGTTTGTTTATGATTGGGGATCCTAAACAAGCCATTTATGCATTTCGTGGCGCCGATATTTTTACCTACATTCATGCAAGACGACAGGTGTTAGATCATTACAATTTGGACACCAACTGGCGTTCAAGCGCTTCGATGGTTGAGGCGGTCAATCGTCTTTTTTCTTTTGCAAAGGCCCCTTTTATTTATGATGATGACATCCCTTTTTATCCTGTTTTTCCTGCGCCAAATGCAGATAAAAAACACTGGATACAAGAAAATAAACCCCAACCAGCCTTGACCTTTTGGCTGGATGATTTAGATGCTTCTGGGGAAGGGGCGCTTCAAAGCAAAAGCGATTATGAAAATAAAATGGCCGATGCGTGCGCAATCAGTGTGCGTGATGTGCTCAATGGGGCGATGCAAGAGGGGGCCTTTTTATTTGATGGGGAGAAGAAAAAACCCATTGAAGCGGGGGACATTGCTGTTTTGGTTCGCACAGGAAAGGAGGCTGAAAAAGTAAAAAAAGCCTTGGTTAAGCAGGGAATAGCCTCTGTTTATCTCTCTAACCGGAACAGTGTTTTTACCAGTATATTGGCAGGAGACGTACAACGTTTGCTCTGTGCTGTTTTAGTGCCTGAAAGTGAACGGACACTGAAAGCGGCTTTAGGAAGTACTTTGTTTTCTCTTTCAGCGCAAGAAATGGACGCGTTAAATCATGAGGAGGCCTTATGGGAGAAAGCCGTTGTTGAATTTTCGAACTATCAAACAGTGTGGTTTTCTCGGGGTGTTTTACCCATGTTGCACCAGCTCATTGCGCGGCGTGCTCTCGCTGAGCGCTTGCTTGCTCAAGAAGAAGGGGAGCGCTTACTGACCGATTTGCTCCATTTAGGAGAGCTGTTACAAGAGGCGAGCCAAGAGCTAGAGAGCCACCACGCCCTTCTTCGCTGGCTTGCAGAACACATCGACAAGCCCAATGGAAACGCGAAAGAGCAACAAGTGCGTTTGGAGTCAGAGCGCGATTTGGTTCAAATAGTGACCATTCACAAATCCAAAGGTCTTGAATATAATCTGGTTTATTTGCCTTTTCCCTGCACGTTCCGTTCGACAAAGCAGCCTTTTTACCACGACGAGGATCAGGTTCCGACCCTGGTTTTAAGTTGCCCTGAACCGGCGATTTTAAAGGCAGAAAAAGAACGACTCGCAGAAGATTTACGCCTTATCTATGTGGCCATCACACGGGCTGTTTATGGGTGTTTTATTGGATTAGGCCCAATAAAAGACGGAATGAAATCAAAAGGTGACTCTGGCGTGCATTTAAGTGGCTTGGGGTATCTGATTCAGGGCGGTGAGCCTTGTGATGGAAAGGGCCTTTATCGTGCCTTGCTTGCTTTAATTGAAAATCAGGCACAAATGAGAATTTGTCCTCCTCCTGTTTTGAATGAGGGGACATTGATGCTTAAACCGCAAGACAATAGCGCCTTATCCGCGCAGGTGTTTCGCGGTTATATCCGTCGAGACTGGCGTTTAACGAGTTATTCTCATCTTATAAAACAAGGGCACAGTGCCTCTTTATTGAGTTTACCGGCCTTCGATGTGGACGCCGCCAATGACAAACCACAAGAGAATGAGCTGACTGCGGCGTCATTTTCTTCTATTTTTCAGTTTCCTCGTGGTGCGCGTCCGGGGACCTTTTTACATACCTTGTTTGAGAGCGTTGATTTTTCAACCGATTTTTTCAGTGACGAGGTAGAAAAGATCATTTTGCGTTTGTTGGCACTGGAAAATTACGATGCGGCTTGGTTGCCTGTTTTACAAACCTTGCTGGCCACTGTGTTGTCGGTCTCTTTAAATGACGAAAATTTACGCTTATCCTCTCTTTCCTATGCGGAACGATTGACTGAAATGGAGTTTATGCTCCCTATAGAAGGGGTGTCTTGCGTGAGCGTAAACCGCTTAATTCAACGTCTTGACCCTTTATCCGCGCGAGCTGGGAATTTGGATTTTGATACGGTCCGAGGCATGCTAAAAGGCTTTATCGATTTGGTTTTTTGTTGGGAGGGGCGTTATTTTATTCTGGACTGGAAATCGAATTATTTAGGGGACACCCCTTCGGACCATACAGGTCAAGCGATTGAAAATGCAATGATTGAGCACAGATATGATTTTCAATATCAGATCTATTCTTTGGCACTGCACCGTTTTTTACGCCTGCGTATTCCCGATTATTCCTATTCTCGTCATTTTGGGGGCGTGTATTACTTGTTTATTCGAGGAATGGAAAAAGAAACCCAGCATGGTATTTTTTTCACTCAACCCGATACGGCTTTAATTGAGGGTTTAGATGCCTTATTTTCAGGCCTAGATTTACCTTGTGATCCGAAAGAGGCGCCAAATGCAAGATGAAACTAGCCTGAACCCCCCTGACACTGAAACCTTGTTTGATGCTTTATCAAGGCTCTATTCAGGCAAAGCGATCCGCGCCATTGACAAGCAATTTGGGTATTTTATTGGTGAGCTTTTGGGGGACATGAATGCCCCTCTTGTGGGGTGGGCGGCCCTGCTTAGCTTTGAGCTTGGAAAAGGCAATGTCTGTATTGATTTGGCTTTATTAGACCCATTGTCTTTGTTTGATTTGCCGGCGCAAGATGCTGCGTATTTTTCTTCTTTACTCCATGTCGAAAAGGCGCTTGATACCTTGTCTTGCTCTTCGATTGTCAGCGCTGGTGAAAGGCCAACGCCTTTGGTTTTGTACGAAGGGCGTTTGTATTTACATCGAAATTGGCTTTCAGAGCAAAAAGTGGCCAAGGAGATAAAAAAACGCGCGCAAGAGGTGCCTCTTCCCCCCCATGCAAGGGCCGTATTGGATGCTTTGTTTCGCCCGGATATCGAGACCTTGAAGCACCAATTTTCATCTTGGAATGAAGCAGAACGTTTTCAAAAGCTGGTGGACTTTTTCGATTTACAAGATGTGAAAGGGATTGATTTTGAAAAGCTCATGGACGCTATTCCTCATGCGAGCCCTGAAACTGTCTGCGCCTTGGTGCCTGTTGATAAAATCTGTAATTGGCAAAAAATCGCGGCAGCCAGCGCGCTCAGTTCGCGTTTTGCTGTGATTTCAGGAGGCCCTGGAACCGGGAAAACCACAACGGTTGCCAAATTACTTGCCGCTTTAGTCAGTTGCTCGGATTTAAATGCTAAAGCGGGGACGCCGCCCCTTGAAATTAAACTCGTGGCTCCAACAGGAAAGGCGGCCAATCGACTCACACAATCTCTTTGTCGCGTCTTAGAGGCTTTGCCCATAAGCCCCGAGGTGCGAGCGCAAATTCCGTCAAACGCTTCAACCATTCACCGTTTGCTTGGGGTGATCCCGCAACGCGTTGAGTTTCGTCATCATCAAGAGAATCTTTTGCATTTGGATGTTTTGGTGGTGGATGAAGCCTCTATGGTGGATTTGTCTTTAATGGCCAAATTACTGTGCGCTTTGCCCCCGCATGCGAGGGTGATTTTATTGGGTGACCGAGATCAATTGGCCTCTGTTGAAGCGGGGGCTGTTTTAGGGGACATTTGCCTTGGGGCGAAAAATGCATTTACCCCCAAACGTGCCCAAAAAATCTTGGCCTTGACAGGCACGCCACTTTTAGAAGATGAAACCGTTTCCTCGGTGACAGATGGGGTGTGTTTACTTCGGAAAAGTTATCGATTTGATGCGTATTCAGGGATTGGGCAATTGGCACACGCCATAAACCAAGGCAACAAATGGACGCTTGAAAAGGTCTTTGAACAGGATTTTGACGATATTTTTCTCCATGATTGGAACCAAGATGTGTATTCTCATGCCATTGAACAGGCAATGAGCGCGTATCGTCCTTATTTATCGGCCTTACTGAAAGGCGCCTCTCATGAGATGCTGCTCACTCTTTTTTCTCAAGCGCGGGTTTTGTGCGCATTAACTCAAGGCCCTTTTGGCGTTTCTGGATTAAATCTTTCTATTGAACATGCCTTAACACAACAAAAATTGATTTCGCCTGGAAACGATATTTTTTATCCAGGGCGGCCCATCATGGTGACGCAAAATGATCATGCTCTTGGTTTATATAACGGGGACATTGGCATTGTGGTAAAAGAGCGAGATGGGCTGCGTGTGGTGTTTGAAATGTCTGATGGAATGTTGAATGCCTTTTTGCCGAGTCGATTACCAGAACATCAAACCGCTTACGCCATGACGATTCATAAATCCCAAGGCTCTGAATTTGATCACACGCTTTTGATTTTGCCGCCCGGTGCGATGGCGCTGATGACGCGAGAATTGGTTTATACCGGGATCACTCGGGCGAAAAAAAGGCTCGACCTTTATGCCACGCGTCTTAGTTTGGTGCGCGCCATGAAACAAAAAACCCAAAGACTCACGG
Source organism: uncultured Enterovibrio sp. (assembly GCA_947040595.1). Classification (GTDB taxonomy): domain Bacteria; phylum Pseudomonadota; class Gammaproteobacteria; order Enterobacterales; family Vibrionaceae; genus Enterovibrio. Next base: position 6,289 of record CAMRBZ010000120.1, read on the forward strand.
GATTATCAAGCGCTTTAGGTGTGCGTAATACCCAAGCTCATTGAAAATATCTGTCGGCGGCAAGTACGGGAAGCCCCTGAGCATAGATTGACATGTGTGGGGCTGCTCTCGCTCAGGCCAATCACATCGTCCATCGATGCTCAGGGCCTTCACTCGTTTTTCGCAGGCGCGCATCTTCAAGTGTCTTGGGTATAAATGAAAGAATAAGCCTGAAAAAAAGATGTGTATTTAAAAAAAGAAGCCAGCAAAGAAAAGCATTCAGACACCGAAAACCCCATTTAAAATGGACCTCCTGCCTATTGAAGGCATAAGGCATTGTTATTTATATATAATATTCTATATACATTTCCCCTTCACCTGATGTAAAACTGTGGAATTTAAATCGACTCGTGGCCGTGTTGCTTTTGTATTTCATTTGATTTTTCATGCGCTAAAAAATACAGGGTAATTGTCTGGTTTATCCCTTGCACACGCAGTATTATCTTTTTCTCGTGGCTTTTGTTCGGATGATATCTTTATTTTCCGTGCAAATGAAAAAACTCAAATTATAAAAAAAACTAATAAGAGAGGTTCATTTGGTTTCGTTAATTAAGAATCAAACTGTTTCGTTAACAAAGACGGCCAACTCAACATTAACAAATATTGCGATTGGTCTTGGTTGGGATCCTATTAAGAAAAAATCGAAAGGTTTTTTAGGGTCTATTTTTGGATCTGATCCCGCGTCAATTGATTTAGATGCTTCATGTGTGCTTCTTGATGCACAATGTAATCCGATAGACGTTGTTTGTTTTAACAAGCTTGCTTCGCATTGTTCTTCTGTCCATCATCGAGGAGATAATTTGACAGGAGAAGGGGAAGGCGATGATGAGGTGATTGATGTTCATTTAAGAGCCTTGTCACTTGATGTTGCTTTTCTTGCTATCACGGTAAACAGTTTTCGTGGGCAAACGTTTGATGAAGTAGATAATGCATTTTGCAGAATTTTCACATCAGAAACCAAACGGGAAATTTGTAATTACAAACTCAATGAACAAGGGAATCATACTGGCATTTTCATCGCCTCTCTTTCTCGTAAAGAAGGAGATTGGGAATTTACAGCACACGGTTTACCTTGTGTTGGTCGCACGGTGAAAGACATGCTTCCTCAGATAAAAAAAGCCTTATTACCATTTTAAAAGAGACCGTCTTTATGTTTGGTGTTTTTTCTGACTAAACATCAAATGTTTATATTTGATGCAAAAAGAAACTGTAAGGGAATGTTAAATTGCCCTCATTCCTAAAGCTTATACCTAAGACACTTGAAGATGCGCGCCTGCGGCAAACGAGTGAAGGCCTGAGCATAGAGAGATTCTGTGATTGGCCTGAGCGAGAGCCACCAACACCCACGCAGTTTCAAAGGCGACGGGTATAATGAGAAAGGCAATTTAACGGTGTTTTTTAGAATAAAATCCCCCTTAGATACACCTTATAAGTAAAAAGGAATAATCGAATGTCGTTGTTTGAAAAATTGAAAGATGCAATAAATCAGGGTCGAGAAGAGTTAGCAACACAAGTTGGACGATTTAAAAATAAAAAATTCATGGAAGGGACCGTGGCTGTTTGTGCTTGCATCAGTATGGCCTCCAATGATGCAAGCGATGAAGAACAGAAAAAAATGTTGAGTTTCATTGAAAACTCACAAGAATTAAAAATATTTAATTCATTCGAGATCATTGAATTTTTTAATAAGTTGTCAAGCGGTTTTTTGTTAGATAAAGACATCGGCAAGGGCGAAGCCATGAAATATATTTCACGCTTGAAAGAACAACCCGATGCAGCTCAATTGGCTGTGCGTGTTGGCATTGCTGTGGCAAAAAGCGACGGTAACTTTGACGAAAGTGAAAAAGAAATGGTACGTGAAATTTGTGTTGTATTAGGTTTTCATCCTGGTGATTTTCAATTGTAATTATTTTATTTAAATGTCAGTATTCACTTTGTTTTGCTTTTATGAAACACCCTACTTCAGCAAAATGAATGAATTGACGTTTAGATTGAATGAAAAAATGTGTTTCAGAGGGATCTGTTATTGAATATGGACATCTAATTTTAATATAACCATTAAATGGGGAGCGTTTCCCTTTTTAATTAACAATAAAAAGAAAGGTATTATTTATGTCTGTTTCATTAGTTAAAGGTGGCAATGTTTCTCTGACAAAAGAAGCCCCTTCCATGAAAATGGCGTTGGTTGGTTTGGGTTGGGATGTTCGCAGCACAAATGGACAAGCGTTTGATTTAGATTGTTCTGTTTTTATGCTTGGTGAAGACGGAAAGGTAAAATCGGATCAAGATTTTATTTTCTTTAATAATAAAACAAGCCCTTGTGGCGCGGTTTCACATCAAGGTGATAACTTAACCGGTGAAGGCGCTGGGGACGATGAGCAAGTTTTTGTTGAGCTCGATAAAGTCAGTGCAGACGTTAAAAAAATGGTTTTTGCGGTGACAATTTATGACGCAGACGCGCGTAAACAAAATTTCGGACAAGTCGCTAGCGCTTATATGCGCATTGTAAATAAAGCGGATGACACTTCAATTGCGCGTTTTGATTTATCAGAAGATGCCGCTGTAGAAACCGCAATGATTTTTGGTGAATTGTATCGCCACAATGACGAATGGAAATTTAAGGCTGTAGCTCAAGGGTTTGTGGGTGGTTTATCTGCTCTTGCGACAGGCTTTGGCATCAATATTTAATGAATAAACAAACCGCTTTTTTTAAAAGCGGTTTTCTTTTTTTTGCTTTATCCCTTCTTAAAAGTGAAGCATTGATGCATCAATACCTCTCTCTTAGTCACATCTTTTTGAATCTAACTCTGACTAATTATTGTTCGAATTGCTTATTTATCAGTCGAAATTTCAGTTATAGCAAAAGGAATCCGTTTAATTGAAGGGATATCAGGAACTCTTAATTAAACAGATATCAATTAAATAGATGCATTTATACATAAAAACTCGATTATATGAATGAGTAGAATGCGATCCAATGATTTTTGGTGTTTTAGTTTGAGATGTGACTAAGAGACAGCATGAATACCATTTAATGTAAGTAAAATTACATTTACCAGGCTAATTCAACGGGTCGTGCAATTCTTTTGTATCATGCATCTTAAATTAAGGGGCATTTTTATTACGATTTTATTTATAGCAGGTCACGGAGAATGGTACATACCTAATGGATACTGTAATTTACCAAAAGGTTGTTCCATTTCATTTTATACTGAATTCAGTAAAAACATGTTTACTGTTGATATGATGGAAATTCTAAAAGGTACTTATACAGGAATCGTTCAACAAAAAATTGAGCAATTTAAGATTTGTCCTAATTATACAATTCACCCTGACCCCAAAAATCATTTAAGCTGTAATGATATCATAAACCAACGAAATTCTGTTGATTATGAGCTGCTGATGTTTACTGAGGGGGCAAAAATAACGTTATCAGAATTATTTTATGTACTTTCTCTATATAACATCCAATTAGATATGATTTTTAGTTGCTGCCGTAGCACTTGTCTTCGTGATAACGGAGGGAAATCAATTGGGTTTAATGCAGCACAAGGAACATTGGGTGATCGTGATTGTAATGGTAGGTTCATACTAAAAGAATATACCCCGAGAGATAAATATTACTTCAACTTAAGTAATGTCTTTAATCGTCATTTTCTTTAAATATTATCTCTTTTAAGATAAGCACAGAGTGACGCCTTTAAGGTGGCACTCTGTGGTTTGGCAATCTCCCCCCTGATTTAATCAAATGTGTGAATCATTGACGGATAAATCTTAAATTCGGACAAAACGCGATTTCGGACGATGTAAAATGAAAAAACCACAAAAAAGGCAAAGTGAGCGAGAGATTTAGCTATGTCTATTTTGCCCCCCTGAGAGCCTCGATTGCAAAGATTCAATCTGTGATCAGAAGCATCTTCTTAGAGGTTCACGCGCGTGCTGTTGAGACCGCATTTTACGCATTTTAACTACAGGATGATCTTGCTTCCGTATTTCGAGTTGCATACCTTTACTTTTCCAACAAGATGACACCTTCATTTTTTGACATCGCGCGCCGCGCGTATTTGCACCTTCCTAATGGTTTTGTATTGTCCAATAAACGAATTTTAAACGGGATCCGCCCTTGTTTGTTTCGCACCTATCTGTCATTTCGTACTTGTTTGTTATTTCGCAGCTGTTTTATATTTCAAAGCTATCCTGGATTTTTTCAAGTCTGAAATTGAAAT
>CAMRBZ010000121.1 GCA_947040595.1 uncultured Enterovibrio sp.
ATACCACTGAGCGCACTTTCTTACTGACTGATTTTATAGGTGAAATGATTTTTTTTGCTTTGAAATTGTCGTCTATTTTTACGGGCTTTTTTATCGGCTTTTTGTGCGTAATGCGCTTTTGCCGATGACTTATAGATGATGACTTATAGATATAGCCGTCGCCTTTGAAGCTGCGTGGGTGTTGGCTGCGCTCGCTGCGCCCAATCACAGAGTCGATCTATGCCGAGGGCCTTCAGTCGTTGCTGTAGGCGCGTATCTTCAATTCCTTTGGGTATAAACGAAAAATTAACAATGGGTGTCAGATTAATTCTTCTTGCGATTAATTCTTACGATAATTTTCAATTAATTTATTTTGCTGCTTGCTATATACATTAGGTGTATACTTCTCTTGTTCATTTTAAGTAAGAGAGGAAATATGAGCCTATCTAAAGGATCTGTGTTTGTGAATAACCGTACTCAAGCTGTTCGCCTTCCGGCAGAAACACGATTTCCAGATGAAGTGAAAAATGTGATGGTTCGCGTTCAGGGTAAAGATCGCATTCTTTCTCCTGTTGAGCATGTTTGGGATGGTTTTTTCTTGTCCGAAAATGAAACAACAGAGGATTTTATGACAGAAAGAGCGACTCAAAAACAAGGTGAGAGGGAAGCATTTTAATGTTGAAATACATGCTCGATACCAACATTGTGATTTACATAATAAAACGTCGCCCTCTTGAGGTATTAGATCATTTTAATCTTCACGCTGGGCAATTGTGTATCAGTGCAATCACCTTATCTGAGTTAATACACGGGGCAGAAAAAAGCGCAAAACCAGAGCACAATATGCGCCAAGTGGAGTGCTTTATATCTCGTCTTGAAGTGCTTGAATACGGTCTAAAAGCTGCGGGGCATTATGGCGATATTCGCGCGTCATTAGAAAAAAAAGGTACACCCATTGGCGTCAACGACCTTCATATTGCAGGGCATGCCCGATGCGAAGGGCTTACCCTTGTCACGAATAACTTAAAAGAATTTGAACGTGTTGAAGGATTAAGGCTTGAAAATTGGGTCAGTGATCTCTCTTTATTTTCTTCAATTTAAAACACACCTTCTTGAATCAAATCTTAACCCTAACGAAAATCATTGAAGATGCGCGCCTGCGCCAAGCGAGTGAAGCCCCTGAGCATGAACGCTTCACATCAATAGATTGCTTAAGGGGTATCCTTAAAAAAATCTCTTTAAAGACGCCCGATGATCCGTGTTTGGGCATTTTGGTTTGTGGGCTTTCCGAGCCAGGAGGTTTGTCCGAGTAAGTTGCCATGTCCCAGTTTGTTTAAAGGAATGGCGTTGAGCTTTAAGCGCATTTTTAAATCCCACACGACCGCGTCACGTAAAATAAAACGCATCAGACCCAATAAAGTATGATGGTGTTTTCCTTTCGGTAAAAAAGTTTTATAGGTTTGAAAATCAATGTCATCGAAACATAAATTAAATTTTCCAACCACGTCACTTAAATGCTCACCCACATGCCAGTCCTGTCCTAATGTGCAGTTTTTTTTGCCTAGCGTGTTTTTTTGGCTGGGGTGAATTTCCACGCGCCGAAAAACCCATTGCTCGATGTGGACCTTTGATAAATTAAAATAATGCCCGACAATCCCAGAGAGTAATTTTGGAGAGCGGGTTCTTGTTGAAAGTTGATTGACATAAGAAAGCAGCTTGGCTTGATCTAAATCTGAGGCTTGCAGCTCTTGCATGACGCCTGAAATACCCAATAAATGCAGCATGCGCTTTGAATGAGGATCTTTTGCGCCGCATTGATATTGAATGTGGTATCGGTACTTTTTCCAAATCTGGTAACACATTGAAATAGATCGATGATGGAAAAAGTCCAAAAATTGCTTAACGGGGTTGTCTTCTTCTTCGCGGCCCGTTAATTTTTCGGTGTAATGCGTGGGAAGAGGTGAGCTTGCACCATGTAAACCGAGAAAATTCACCTCCACCCGGCTGTAAGTGTTTTCCCCTAACAGAAGATCTTCAATAAACGCAATGTCACTTTTAGGGGAGGCGAGGCTCGGGCTAACACTAAAGCGGATTAATTCTTCTGAAAAAGAACTGTTTTTCCCCACCCCTTTAAAGGCGCTATTGGCTTGGGTGAGATAATGCTTTTCAAGCAAAGACACCGCTTGAAAAAAATGAAAAGCCGGGGCCAATGTTTTTATTTTATTTTTCATAACACGGTCTGCTGCCCCATTAGCCAAGGCCAGTGATACACCTCTCGGGTGTGTTCATCAAACACCTCAAGCTCTGTAAAAGAGTTCACGCTGGAATAAAGGCGAATGAATTCATTGAGCACGCTCGACATCAAAAACATGTCTCCTTCATTGACGAAAAAAGAAGAATCCACAACCAAATTAAACTGGGTGCCACGCACGCAAACGCCTCTAAAAACGCGGTCTATTGGGGCCATCGAAGAGGATTTTATGCCCTGTAAACGTAAAATAGAGGCGCGGTTGGCTCGCCTGTCGACCCTTGCATGAAAGTCATAAGTTGAGAGCATGACTTTAAGCACTTCAATGTTTGATAACGAAAGGTAATTCAAAGACATGTTGGCAATAAGTTGCCATTGAAGTTCCCCGTTTAACTGGGGGCTGACCGATTGTGTCGGTTTTGTGATGTTGGTAAAGGTGGCGTACTCGGGGGATTTATGGGTATTAAAAGAAATCTCGCCAACGGATAAACGTTCTGCAAGCCCAGCATTACTGCACTCAAGTTTCATTAGAACATTTTCGGTTTCTAAATGCAGTGGGGTGTTTTTGTGAGAATGAAATGAAATGTACTGCTCGAATCCATGCCCATTGATGCGATCGGCCACGCGGCTTTTGTAAAACTCTTGTTTATCTGTTTGATTGATTTGATGTTCAAATGTTTCAAATTCAATGATTTTTTTTCGTTTTCGCTCTGTTTTACTCCAGCGTTCAACCTGCTCAATAGAATACACCTCGTAATGCGTTTGATGCGGGCTTTGTGGGCGCACTTTGTATTCATTTCGAAGATGATCGACCCGTATCGGATCGGCGTCCATTGAAAATAAATTCACTCCTGGCGTGCAGTGAATTTTAAAATGTGTTTTTTTAAGGATGATTTCAGAGGGCAGAGCGCGATGAAAAACCAAGCTTATTTTTAAGCGTGAAACTTGCGGTGTTCCTTTTATCCAGTCCAATCCGTTGACATCAAAAAACATGAATTTATTGGGTAAAGAAAAATATTCTTGAAAAAGACGATAACCCGCGAAGCAATGCGTCCCATAAGGCAAGAGGGCTTCATTGTCTTCAAAGCCGACGGGGGTGATGTGCTTTTCTGACAAGGTTTTTTTATATCCAGAGCCCACATCAAGCTCAATGCGTTCTAAATAGCGAAATATCCATAAGTACAGGGTGCGGGTAATATGGGGATCACCGTGAAGGTAAAAGCGCAATGAATCCATATTGATGCGTGAGAGATCCAAATTGCCGAGGGTGGACAAGTGAATATCAAGCTGGGTGTTGGTGCGGCTGTTTGTTTGTTCAATATCCGTTATTTCAATGGGATAAAGATCAACGTCATAACAGGTTCTAAATAAACACGCCGTGCCTTCCACAGGAGCGCTGGCCATTTCTCTTCCCCGTATTACCCTTGTTTTTTCTGTTAAGCTCCCCGGCTGTGGTGTCAGCTCAAAAATGCACATCGAAGGCACAGATCGCATGTAATGCGGCCACAGCAAGGTCATCAAGGATTGCGTCATTTCGGGAAGTTCATCGTCAATTTTTTCGCGAAGACGCCCACTTAAAAACGCAAACCCTTCAAGCAGCCTTTCGACATCCGGATCTTCATGACCTTCAGATAAAAAACGGCTTAGTTTGGGGTTTTGTTTAGCAAATTCTTCTCCCGCCTCTTTGAGATACATCAATTCATCCTGAAAATATTTCACGCTGCTCACAAAAGGGATACCTCAAAATTAAAGATTAAATTGGCCGTCCGTGTCTATCGAAATAGGGATAGACATAGAATGTGTATTGGCGTTATGAAAAACCTGTGCGTGAATATTGAAGCTCAGTTTTATGGGGTTGGGCTGTTCATTCTTGTACTCGATATGCACGTTTTTAAGACGAGGCTCAAAGATTTCTATTGTTTCGCGAATGCTTTGTTGGATATATCGAACCAGATTGGCATTGCTTGCAAGAACGTCATTAAAATCAGGTGAGCCATAACGTATGTCTATCATGGCGCTTCCTGCATGCGTATTTAAAAGCTCAGAAAGATGCCTGTTAATGGACACGATGAGATGCTTCTGAGAAACACTCCTCTCATGGCTGTTTTTAGGCTCATTCAGCTCAATGCGTTCGAAAAGACGATAACCTTTGTCCATGATCTTCCTATAAAAAGCGCTCCTTCAATTTCGTTGAGCGCTAATTTGATGTTTTTACCCCTCACCTTTGAGGCTGCCGCTTGTGTGGCGTTCAACCCCAAGATAATATTTAAAGATGCAGCCAATAACCCTGCATCTTTAAAGGTGAGGCCTCTTTTTTATTGATCTAATTTGCCCACCAAAGAAAGCTCAAAACTGGCGCCCATGTATTTAAAATGCGGCATCACCATTAAATTAACGCGATACCAGCCAGGGTCCCCTTCAACACTCGATACCTTAATTTGTGCAGAGCGCAAAGGGCGCGCGTTTCTGACGGCAGAGGGCGGATTATGTTGATCGGAAATGTATTGGCGTATCCATTTATTGAGCTCCTGTTCTAAATCAGAACGTTCTTTCCATGCTCCGAGTTGTTCGCGTTGAAGCACCTTAATGTAATGGGCAAGGCGATTGATAATGAACATATACGGCAATTGTGTGCCGAGTTTATAATTCATTTCTGCGGTTTTGCCTTCGGGCGTATTGGCGAATACTTTTGATTTTTGAATGGAGTTTGCAGAGAAAAAAGCCGCGTTATCTGAGCCTTTTCGCATGCTCAAACAAATAAAACCTTCTTCCGCTAATTCAAATTCTTGTCTGTCCGAAATTAAAATTTCAGTGGGAACTTTTGTTTCAATTTGTCCCATAGATTCAAAGTTATAAATCGGTAAATCAAACACGCTACCGCCGCTTTGTGGCCCGATAATGTTGGGGCACCAACGGTATTTTGCGAAAGAGTCGGTGATTTTTGATGCAAAGGCATAAACAGAATTCCCCCACAAAAAATGCTCATGATTATCAGTAACCATTTCGTTGTAATCAAAGGCTTTTATGGGATTCTCTTCAAGAGAATAAGGGGATCTGAGCATAAAACGAGAAGTACACAAGCCAAGATAACGGGCATCTTCATGCTCACGCAGGCCGCGCCATTTCGTAAAACGAGGACCTTCAAAAATAGCTTGTATATTCTTTAAATTTGGAAGTTCATCATAATGCTCAATATCAAAAAATGTGGGCGAGGCGGATGAAATAAAAGGCGCATGAGACATGGCACCGACATTGGCCATATACCCTAAAAGCTCGATGTCCGATGAGGCGGGGGACATTTGAAAATCACAAATGACAGCCCCAATGGGCTTACCACCAAACTGTCCATATTCACGGGTATAAATGAGTTTATACAGTCCAGATTTTGTCACTGCTGGCGAGTCTTTAAAATCTTCTAAAAGCTCAGATTTATTGGCTGAAAGCACTTCAATTTGAATATTTTCAGTAAAATCGGTGTGATCTACGAGGTATTTTAAACCGCGCCAACTGGACTCCAATGCTTGGATCTTTTCGTGATGTAAAATGGCATCAAGCTGTAAAGAGAGTTTTTGATCTATTTCACTTACCATCAGATCAACCAAAGAGGCATCCACTTTGTCTAAGGTTTGGCCACTTAATAATTCTCCAAGAAAAGCCTCAACACCACGTTTGGCGATATCAAATCCTTCATCATAGGGCTGTAAACGGGTTTCATTTAAAATGCTTTCAAGAAGAGAGCTGGGCGTTTGGGATCCCATTTCGGATGTTAAAGCGCTGTCAGCTTCAAAAGCGTGCTCTGTTTCTAACGTCGGCGTGTCTGTTTTCATCTTGATCTCATTTTGGGTTATTAGGCGTTTTTGTCGTGAGCAAGATTCAGCTCGTCCAGTAATTTGTTGCGCGTCTCAGTGTCTTCTAAAAGGGCGCTGATCCTTTTACGAAAAGCCGGCATATTGCCGAGTGGCCCTTTGAGCGCCACCAAGGCTTCACGAAGATCCAATAAACTTTTGAGTTCGGGTACGTTTTGAGCGATGGACTCAGGAGAAAAATCCTTGAGTTTTTTAAAGGTTAAATGAAGGGCGAGCAGCGTATTTTCTTCATCAATTAGACGGTTTTCAATGTTCAATTGAACCGTTGGAGAAAAACCTTCAAGCACCTTGTTAAAGTTATCTTTGTCGATGTTAATGGGATTTCTGTCTTCAATGGCGGTCTCATCGCTGCAACCTCTAAAATCGCCAATGACCATCATGTTTAATGGCAATTCCACTTCCTCGTTTTCGTCGCCAAGGGCTGGAATGTAGCGAATATTGATGCGCTCTTTCGGCGCGACAGAACCTTCTTTTGACATATTTTGTTCCTCTTTTTTTCATGATTTGTATTTTATCTTCCCCATATTTTCAGGTTAGGGGGAACAGATGAATTGCCATTTTTGGTATTTTTTGGGAAGGGCTTCTTTGTTTGGATACAGAATCCCTAAGGTACGTTTTATCAGCTCTTTCATTTTTTCAAACAAGGAAGGCTCCCAGTTTTCTAGCTTTGTTTCTTCACTGATGCGCCATAAAGTCTCAAGATAAGGCAAGCAAAGAGGCAATAAACCCAGATTTAAAAACACCGTAATTACTTGAAGATGTAATAAAAATTGATCGCGCTCTGCTGGGTGACATTCAAGCTTTTGAGAAATAGGGGCAATGAACTTTCCGAAGTTTTCAAAAGAGCAATCTTCAAAAGGTAAAGGGATTTCAAAGGGATCTTTTCTGATGTCATCAGAGGCTTGGCAAAGGCTTTCTTTTTGAGTGGGTGCAGTTTTTTTATACAAGGCGCTTGTTAGCCATTTTTTTGTTTCGCTGTCTGCGAATGGTTCTGAGTCATAAAAAAAGAGATTTTCAATATCAGGTAACGAGTGAATAAAACGACGTGTTTCAAAGTGTACAGCCTGCGCTGCCTCGTTAAAGCCGAGCTTTTCAAGCAATAAAGAAACAAGATGGTGTCCCGTGATCCAAAAAGGGCAATCCGTTAATGTTTCTTCTAACTCTTCGAGAAGGGCAATGTCCCCGTGATGAAGAATATCCTCTCGATAGTCGAGAACCTTTTCTTTTGAAACCGCCAAGTATAAGGACGTGATTTTATTTTCATGAGGCGGTAAATTATCAATTTCTTTCCATGTTAAATAACGATGAAGCTGATATGAAATGCCCGACTTTGGGTCTGATGAAAGAAGGGTTTTTGCTGCTTTTTTTAACGTTTTTTTTGACGTGTCAAAGGTGAAAAAATCAGTGTCGATACTGCTTTCTTTGGTGGAATCTTTCATCGTTTGCCTAAAGGTATTCATTGCCGGCGTAGAATGAATCTTTTCCTCTTTGCTCACTGCAATTGTGCCTGGAAGATGCGGGTCCTTTTTGTTTTTTAACAATGCACAGATAAGCGAAGCGCTGTCATTTAGAATGTGGTGTTCTTCTTGAAATGCTTGACAATAATCATGTTGAATTTGCTTTATTAATTCATCGCACTGAGACAATCCACTTAAAAAAGAAGTGGTTTGTTCTATTTTGGGTAACATGAGAGCAAGCTGTTGATCAAGCCATTCAATGCTCCCTTCTCGTGCCCGTTTTCTTTTGGGATGTAGCGCCGCTCCAAAATGCGAAATGAACCCCAACAAAAGCCTTAATCCTTCTTCAAGGCCATCAATACCCTCAAGATGAAACCTTGCACGCGTAAAATAACAGACGGCTTTGATGTCTTTACTGTGTAAAAGAAGGACGTCTATCGCACTACGCTGAACAAGCGCCCAATCAATGCTTCCACCAAACAATGACGCTATTTTTTTTATTTCGCTTTCCATGACTTCATAGCAAAATTCATAGCGCGCATCCTCGCCCACAGCGCAAAGCGCATTGACGGGTTTTAAAAAGTCTTCAATGATGATTTTGTTCATTTTTGAATCCTTTTTTGTGTTTGTTCCTTTTGATTTTTTTTCTCTTCTAGCTTGTTTTCATTGAGCGCACTTAAGACGGCCAGCGCCCCTTGAGCAGGGATTGTTTTTTTATGGCTTTGTTCAATGGCATTCGCGCTTATCTGGGTGAGTAAAGCGACAAGCTCGTTAAATTTTTCTGGAGACAATTTTTTTATTTCTTGAAGGGCCTTTCTTAATTGCTCTGGAGGATATATTTCTTTTTCTGTGAGTGTGCTGAACAAGATGTGTTCATTTTTAGCGATGGTCAGCTCTTTCGTTTTTTCACGAAGGGAGGGGCTATTTCCTAAAAAAAGCATCGCGGCTTGTAAATTTTTAATGGCTTGCGTGTGGTCTTTTATTTTTTCATCTTGGTTGGCCAAAGTGATGAGCTGCTTAAGAAGACGCGTTGAAATCACCTGGCTATAAAAGTACGCATTCGACTGATGATGGCGCCATGCGGCTTTCAAATACTTATCAACAGCGGGTACATTTCCTTTTAAGATAAGCTCGGCCAAGGCTTCTTCATTTAAATTGATGTATTGCGTTATTTGTAAAGAGGTGGCATCGGCTTTGTTTAATGCGCTCATCATTGAGATGAATCCACTTTTTGTTGTGGTGCTCAGGGCGTTTTCTTTTTTTAAGCTTTCTTTTAGAGAAACTAAACCTGCGCGGATTTCTGCAACTTGAGCGAAAAGAGTTTGAGCACTTTTTTGTTGCTTAGACAAGCGACTTTCTTCTTTTAAATAACGTTGAGAAAATATCGATGTTTGCTCTTGATATGCCTTTTGATAAGCATGAAGTTGCGGTATATCGTTTGATATTTTGGCTAAGGTGTTTTTTTGTTCCCAAGGGGATTGAGATAGAAATAACGTGAGATCATTCTGTTTTATTGGGTGTTCAAGTGAAGGCGCGAAGAGGGGAGAGGGAGGCGGCATGTCACTCTTGAGTGTATTTTTCTTATTATATCCAGGTATTGAATAAGCAAAAGAGGCCCAAAAGAGCACGACAAGAATATATTTAAAATGGAAAAAGAAAGAGGGTAAAGCTAAAAATGGGAATGCGTCTTCTCGGGTTGATTTGAAAATAGCGACCCCTTTTTTGTTATTTTCATGATAAGAACTTAATTGAAGAGACGTTAATTTTTTCGAAAATGAAACTGCAGAATAGGAATGAGTGCGAGGATGAAATAGCACTGATTTAATTAATTGCCACACGGATTTAGGGATACGTGAAGGGCGTATGCCTTTTATTATATTTTGATACACTTCATCATTAAAGGAGGCCCCAATAAAAAGATGTGCCGTGAGCATGCCTAATGAATAAACGTCATCTTGCGTTTTTGCAATTCCAGACCCTAAATACAAAGGCGAGGCGTATTTTAAGCTAACGTCAATCTGTGTTTCAGGTTTGTCTGTATAGCGTGAAGATCCAAAATCAATTAATTTCACCGTATCATCATCACAAACAATAACATTGGAGGGCTTGATGTCGAGATGACATACTCCCTGTGAATGCATGTATTCTATCGCGCTTGCGAGTTGACGAATGAGCACAGCGATGTGATGAAAGATAAACTCTTCTTTTTCATGAGTTTGTATGATGTTGCTAAGCGATTGTCCTGGCGCCCATTCACACATCATGTATGGGGTTCCTGAGATCAGCCCACATTCAATGAATTTCATGACATTGGGATGTTGTGATAAGGCAAGTCGATATGCTTCATTTGAAAAATCAGTCTCCCTGATTTTCTCAAAGATGTCAGATTCAGTATTTTCTTCTCTTTTATTGCGTACTTTGCAGCAAAATTGCTGTGTGGGATCATTGGATTTTGCTAAATGATAGAGGCTTGTTTGACCATTTTTAGAAATGAAGCGTTCCAGAAGGTCAAATTGCGAAAAAAAATCACATTCAATAAAATCTTTTTTTATGTTCAAGGCCAATGTGTTTTTTGATTTTTTATTTTCAATGGCTTTAAGCGCCAGTTTTGTAATGTGGCCTAAGTTTGGATCAGTGATTTTTGACACGCCTGACTCTGTATTCAATAAATTTGTCAGGCTGGGATGATAAATACTTTACATGAAGTATTTCAATCCTAAAAAATAAAAAGAACGGTATGACTACAAAAAAAAACAGACTGATCATGAATGCATTTAAAGAAGGAGACGAAATAACATATTTTATCGGGTGTTTTTTAACAAGAGGATTAAAAGTAAGAGTCTGCAGAGCCTGCATCGTATAAATAAAAGTATAAATAGGAGTATGAAAACAAATAAATAACGGTGAGGTTATTTTCTTTTTGTATGTATCTTTAATGGCAGGCTTACCCTCTTCTCAAAAGAAAAACTAAAAAAAGCGAGATGAA
>CAMRBZ010000122.1 GCA_947040595.1 uncultured Enterovibrio sp.
CACCCATGATTTCCAGTTCAAATTTGCGCTCTCATCTTTGTTAAGAATCCATAGATATAATCAGCCGTGAGGCGCTTTGATCTGTCGTTGAAATTCAATGTAACAGCGGCGATTTATCATGGGTGTCTCGATTAATTTCGATTTATCATGGGTGTCTCGATTAATTCACGATTAATTTGCGATTAATTGATTGCATTTTTTTGTGATAGCGCGCACGCCATTATTTTTATCTTATTCATGATAAACCGTCATTATCATCGGCTTTTCGAACAAGGTATTTCATCTAATTTCATCTCAGAGTGGGTTGTGTAGCCTAAATTTCATATATAAACCCAAGACACTTGAAAATGCGCGCCTGCGGCAAACGAGTGAAGGCCCTGAGCCTAGAGAGACGATCTGATTGATCTTAAGCGAGAGCAGCCAACACCCACGCCGTTTCAAAGGCGACGGGTATCGTACTTCGAACCGTTTTTGAATTCCCTTACGACCTCATAAGATAACGCATTGATTTATAAAGGAATTCTAGCTTTTATTGCTGAAATTAAAATCCTTTAAATTCAATGACTTATGAAAGGTTTCCGAACCATTGATATAAAGAGAGGCTTTTATTCTGCGTCTAATGGATGCGTTTTATAAAAATACCGCTATGGCATTGCCAATATTTACGAATGAAATGAATGATGCTAAACGATGTCGAGAGGGTGATACGCAATAATAAATTTCAACCTGAATAGATGAAGGTGTGATAGATGGCAAGGATCTCGAGATTTACCGCAATCCGAACTCAGGATTTATTTGTGAAAAAAACAGCGCCACTTATGCCATTTTCACGTATTGTTTCAACCATTCAAATGCCAGAAACCCTGCCCTTGAAACACCAGTGTAGAGATACATGGTCCAGCAATAATCTCATGTTTGTCAGCGACAAATCCCCTTTATCCAAAACGTTGGATGCATCAGAAAAATCGATTTTTTCTTCTGAAGTAAAATCTATTATCTTAGCTCTTCAAAAAGGCCCTACAAATACAACAGACGCTTCGGAAAATCATGCGCCTTCTTTTGATATTAAAGGTAAAAAAGTACCTGAGATTGTTAAAAAATATAATGAATTGATTGCCTCTCAAGATCCAAGTGACAATGCGGTTGAACCTCGAATAGAGAGAGGACGCTCAGCATCGTGGCCAAACATTACAAATAAAATGGGAGACTCTTTTCCATCGATTGATAATGAGCCTGGCGTTGGCAAGGTTAATAGCATTGGGCAGATTTTTTCTCCAGACAATTTAATGTACAGCGCATCATTGCAAAAAACGGCAGACAAATACGGTGTGGTGATTGGCGTACGGCTTCCTAGTGAGGTAGGGCAGATACACTTAAAAGAAGGACATCCGACTAAAAACTTCCATGTTAAAGCCAAATCAAGTGCCATGGGGCCCACGGCAGGGTTTATTGCTGAAAATCCGAAATTTTCAAAAATGAGGCCTGAGCTGTGGGATAAACAGCAAAAATATATAGAAGAGGCGCTAAGTAAAGGCGCTAAGTTGGTTCCTTTGATCTTGTCTGAGGCCCAAATCGATAATGCGATTAACCGTGGTGGTATGCATAAAATAGGACAAAATATGTTTTCTGCTGACTACCATGGTAATAAGGTGCATTTTATTATCAGCTCGTCTGATGGCATGGTGAGAGAAAGCAATGGGACTGTGGTTAAAGTCCTCACTAACCCACTAGAAACAGATGGATCCACGTCGATAGATAAACCCATTACAGCAGATTATGACTTGTTTGCCATCATCCCCAAAAAAAATCATAGTGTGAATTTTCGCCCGTTAGGCATTGGGCATAACATAAAGTTAAGAACAGATCCTCAAAAGCTCAACGTCCCCCCAAAAGACTATCTTCAAAGTGGCGGTAAAAAAGCGTTTAAAAATGCGGTAGATACCTTTATTCAACCTAAAATAGTTCACGGACAAGAAGATCCCAACATGGGGAATATTCATCATTTTGGCAATGTGATTGTGAATGATATAAATAAAAATGTGGTGGATGAAGGGTTTTCTGGTGGTAAATTGGTTTGGCATAATGATGAAACAGGAAATCCGTTTAGTCCAGGGTTTGACGTTAAAGACAAACCTGTATTTTATATCCCAAAGCAAGCACCTCAACAAATAACAGATATGAAGCAATTGTCAGCATTTTATAATGAGCTAAAAAAGAATGGCTTTGCCCCTGAATTCAGCTCAAGACTCGGAATGTGATAGTTTCTTCTGTAATACAGGGAGAGCTGCTTAAAAAAAGTAAAGTGTTCAAATAACGCACTCAATAGATTTTAGAAAACATATTTTATTAGTTAAGAAAGATGAAGAACTTTCCTTAAAAGCCACATCTTTACGTTTCAAGGTAGCCATATCCAGCATTATGTCTTGAGAAAAGGGACATATCCCAAAGCAAACCAAAATAGAAAACCATTAAAGATCCCAGATGAAACGTTACTCCAAGATCTCCTTGAACATCCTGATGCATTTCAATATGAGCGAGCACAACGGTGAGGCGTTTCCCAGCGAGGCATTTTTCACGCCTTGAAAAGGCTAAAAATCACACCTAAAAAAAGACCTTAGCTCATCCGAAGGCTGATGAAAACCTGCGTGAAGAGCACAAGTTAAATGTCGCTTTGTTAAAGGCTGAAAATCGGCCATTTGTTTACATTGATGAAAGTGGATTTGAGCTTGATGCTTGCTGAACTCACGGTGATGCAAAGAGAGGTATACGCTGTAAAGACAAGAAAAATGGGCAAGATAAAGGGCGAATAAATGCCATTGGTGCTTTTTAGCAGGCATGCTATTTACCGTCTCATTGTTTACAGGAACAATGAAGAGTGATGTATTTTATCAATGGGTTGTGGATGACCTTTTACCAAAACTGCCAGAAAACGCAGTCGTTATTATGGATAACGCAAGCTTTCACAAAAGAGCAGATATTCAAACAGCCATAACAGATGCAAGGTTTACATTAGAATATCTACCCGCTTATTCCCCGATTTATCGCGATTTATCGAGACACCCATGATTTCCAGTTCAAATTCGATTTATCGAGACATCCTTGATTTTAAGTTCAAATTTTCGCTCTTCATCTTTGTTAAGAATCGATATACCCAAAGGAATTGAAGATACGTGTAGGCGGCAAGCGAACGAAGCCCCTGAGCATAGAGGGACTATGTGATTGGGCTGAGAGGGCGCAGCCAACAAGCACGCAACTTCAAAGGCGACGGGTATAGATATAATCAGCCGTGAGGCGCTTTAATTTTTCGTTGAAATTCAATTTAACAGCGGCGATTTATCATGGGTGTCCCGAGTAATTTTGCCGAAATTCAATTTAACAGCGGTGATTTATCATGGGTGTCTCAATTAATTTCTGTGATTTATCATGGGTGTCTCAATTAATTGTCTCAATTAATTTCCTCCCCAGAAGAGGCTTGATGGGATTATTTTGGAAACCGCAAAATAAAGGCGGCGCCTTCAAGGCCGGATGTTTTCACCTTGATGCTTCCGCCATAGCTTTTGATGATGTCATCACAGACAGAAAGACCGATGCCCGTTCCTGGGTTTCGTTGATCCGCGCGCACACCGCGTTGAAAAATGCTCTCTTGAAAAGGAAAAGGAACACCCGGTCCATCGTCTTCGATGATGAGAAAAAAGGCTTCCGTGTTTTCTTGTGTTTTGATTTGAATGGTCTCTAAACAAAATCGAAAGGCGTTTTCTAATAAATTCCCCAGCAACTCCGTGAGGTCGGCTTTATTGATGGGCAAGTTCGGGGTGTCTTGGAGATACAATTTTAAGGTGACGGGTTTGTCGGAATAAATCTTTTTGAAAAGACGGGTGAGGTTGTCAATTTCTGATTGCAAAGGGGTGCATTCGCGGACCAATCCACGTTGCCCTAAAAGGGCGCGTTTAAGTTGGTACTGCACCATTTCATCCATTTGGCTCACTTGCTCCATGATGCGTTGGGTCATGCCTTCTCGGTTTAAGGTATTGTCGTCCAAGATGGCGTTGGTGGCGGCAAGACGGCTTTTTAAACTGTGGGCCAGATCGTCCATGGCGTGTCGGTAACGTTGAGTTTGCTCTTTTCTTTGGGCGATCATTCGGTTTAATGCTTCCGTCACTTCCTCAAGCTCTGGCGGGTATTTTTCTTTTAATTGTTCTTGTTGTGATTGCGCAATGTCGTTTAATTCATCGGCTAATTTACGAAGGGGGCGAAAACTCCAATAAGACGCAGAATAAATCATGGTGATGGCGATAAAAAATAACAATCCCAAAGAAAGCCAGGTTTTTCTTTTGATTGTGGCTAAATTTTCAAGTTGCAAGCTGGCTTCTCTTATCACAAAAAAAGTTCCGTCGAAAGAACGGGCCCCGTACGTTATTTCATGGACAAGGTAAGGTAAATTATTGATAAAGAAAAGCTCAGGCTCAGGCAAAGAGGCCGGCAAGGATTGACAAATGTTTTCGAGTCCTTTTTTTTGGCTGTGCTCAGACATCCAGAACAAGCTTTTATTTTTATGGCAGATGAAACCCAAATAATCGGTTTGCTTTGAGAGGGAGAGCGGTTTGCTTGTGTTGTACACGGGAAGATTTAATTCATGGGCTTTGTCATGGCGAAGCTCTCTGACAAGCTCAGGTACGGCGGAAAGTAAATCAATAGAATGAAGGGTAATTTGGCTCTTTTTGTACAACTGGCTTAAAACCAAGCCCAAGACAATCGAAAATGCAAAGATGATCACAACGGAGGTCAATATGATGCGTTTATGTATGGGAGAGGGGAGCTTCTCTTTCATTCGTGTTTTTTTCATCAGCTCACGTGACATTCAAAAATGTACCCTTGGCTGCGTACGGTTGTAATGGGGTTGTCTTGCCCTGCTTGTGTCAGCTTTTTTCGAAGGCGACTCATGATGACTTCGATGGTATTGGGATCGGCGTCTTGGTTTTGATAGAGGACATCCAGTAAACGGCGTTTTGAGACCACTTGGCGATTGTGCCTGAGCATGTATTCCAATAAATCATATTCAAAGGCGGTGAGTTCGACGGGCTTGTTGAAGATGGTCAGTTTTTTGGCTAATAAATCAATGTGCATGTTATCTGATTTAATTTGAGGTTGTACAAAGCCCGCACTGCGGCGAACCAATGCATTTAATCGGGCCACCAATTCTTCTTTTTGAAAAGGCTTAACCAGGTAATCATCTGCACCCGCATCGAGACCTGCGACCTTGTCTTGCCAATTTGCGCGCGCGGTTAAAATGATAATGGGAAGGCGAATTTTCGTGCAGCGGATCTCTTTGATTAACGTAATGCCATCTTTGTCGGGTAAGCCCAAGTCCACAATGGCGATGTCGTTTGGGAATTGTTTGACGATGTAGAGACCTTCTTCGGCTGTGCTTGCACAGTGCGCTTGGTTTCCAAGGGCTGAGAGTTCTGTTTTTAAATGATGGCTTAAGAGAGGATCATCTTCAACAATCAAGATACGCATACGTGAAAGGGTTCCATCGGCATTGTCAGTGAATATTCAGCAAACAGTTTATCTTTGTTTGCTGAATCATTCCTGACAGAGTGCATATGCGTGAAAAGAAACCAAAAGGCATCAAGTAAAGATGATGAGAAGGGTGCCAGCGAAGGTCAATAAAATATTGGCGATGGCGTAAGTCCCCGCGTAACCTAAAGCAGGAATGGTGCTTCTTGCATGTTGATTGATCATGTCTATGGCCGGGGCGCAGGTGCGTGCGCCAATGATGGCACCAAAGAGCAAGGCTCTGTTCATTTTTAAAATGTACGCCCCGACCAAATAAGCCAAAATAACGGGTAAAACACTCACAGCAAGCGCGCCAAGCATGATGGTGAACCCCATTTGCATCATGTAGCTCACAATATTGGATCCCGCACTTAATCCAATACCCACCATAAAGGTCATCAAGCCCATTTCTTTAAGCATGTTGATGGCGCCTTGTGGTACATAACCAAACGTCGGATGGTTTGCACGCAAAAAGCCAAGTAAAATGCCGGCCAGTAAAAGCCCTGAAGCGCTGCCTAACCCCAATGTCATTTGCCCAAAGGTCAAGGTGATAAGCCCTAAAAGCAAACCGAAAATGAAGAAAAAACAAAAAGCAAGGATATCAGATACTTGGCTATGAATAGAAATAAATCCTATGCGTGCTGCCAAGCCTAAAACACGGTGATTTTCACCACTGACTTGCAAGATATCCCCTTTGGAAAGCAAAATATTGTGATCCATCGGCATTTCAATTTGCGCTCGGACCACGCGATTAAGAAAACACCCGTATTCAGAAAGATGAAGATCAGAAAGACGTTTCCCTATGATCCCGTCGTTTTTAACCACAATTTCTTCTTCGGTAATCCGAAGATCAAGTAAGTCTCTGTCGAAGACTTCTTTTCCATTTCTAAAACTGGGGTCAAGACGCGCATGGCTGTCAGGGTATCCGACCAGCGCAATTTCATCCCCTTCTTGTAAAATGGCGTCGCCATCGGGGTTGGCGAGAATGCCGTTTCTTCGGACGCGTTCAATGTAGCAACCCGTTTGTCGATAAATGCCAAGCTCGCGTAAATTACGGCCATCCACCCAATTGATAAGCTCCGCACCCACACGGTAAGCGCGAATAATGGGAAGATACACTTTGCGTTGGGCTGAAGAACCTAAGCCACGTTCAACCGCTATTTTCTGTGCGGAATGCTCAAGGTTTTCTTTTTGAAGTTTGGGCATGAAATTGGCCAGAATGATTAAACTGACCAAGCCCATTAGGTAAGCTAAGGCATAGCCTACGCTCAGATTTTCTATCATGACCGCAATGTCGTCTGGGCTGTAATTCGCGCCGGCAAGCCCTGAGTTTAAGGCGTCTTTTGCCCCAACGAGCACCGGGGTTGCGGTCATGGCACCGGCCATCATTCCGGTGGCGACACTGCTATCAACCCCAAACTGATAACGCATGAGCAGGGTGAGCCCAATAGAGGCGCCTAAGACAGTCAGAGACAAAATGAGATAAGATTTTCCATCACGGAAGAAAATGCCGAAAAAATTGGGTCCCGCTTCAATTCCCACACAAAAAATAAAGAGCATAAATCCGATATTTAATGCGTCTGCATTAAAGGTAAAGCCGGCATGACCAAAAGCCAATGCAGTGACAAGAACCCCAATCGAATGACCAATTTGAAAAGAACCTAAACGAATTTTCCCAATTAAAAGTCCAATAGAAAGAACGAGAAATAGAAGAAGAATTTCATTTTGATAAAGGAGGTTGAAGACGTTAATGTTCACTTAGCCTTAGACCACGATAAAAACTGCATATGCAGCAAGAGTTGATGATTGATTATACCTGAATAGGTTAAATATGCTACAAGCAAGACAGAGAACGAAAAAGGGGAAATAAAAAGGAAAAACAGGGCCTTTAAAGGTATTATTTATGTTTTTGTTATTGATTTTAAAGAGAAATATTTAAAATAAAGACGAGTGTAACGGAACGCGAAAATCTAAAATAACGCCTTCAAGGAAGGGATTATCTAAAAAAAAGTGTCTTTAAAAAAGGCCAGTGCGCTTTCATTGCATTTTGATTTTAAAGGGTGATTCAAATGAATATTGTTGCGCATTATTGGGCTGAAGCGCATCCACTTTGGATGATACCCAAGAAAATGGAAGAGGCCGCTTGGCGGGCGGTGAATAAGGCCCCCCTTTTGGGTCTTCAACGCCGAGAGGGATAAAAATGATCCTCTCCATAATGGACGATGGGCAAGGAGGTCAATGCCCTGCGTGATGCCATTTTACAGACGGATCATTTTGAGAGAAAAGGCCGGTTTTGGGTCTTTAGTCGTAAAGACCAAGATGGGCTTTTGCATATTGCTCAAATTCAGTAAATCCACCGATGTGGGTTTCATCGATGAAAATCTGCGGTACGGTTTCAACGGGCTTTCCGACGGTTTTTTCAAGGTCAGCTTTGTTGATCCCTTCTACTTCCATGTCGATGTATCGATAATTAAAATCTTCACGGTTTTCTTTGAGTTTTTCAGCGAGGCTCTTGGCTCGGACACAATATGGACAAGCAGAGCGACCAAAAATAACGACGAACATATTTTATTATTCCTTTATGGTTTTAAGCGTGATCTGATCTGTTTACACCCGTTCTCTTTGAAGATATAAGCCTGCGGCCTCATTTTGAGTCTTGGATCTCTTTTTTTTCCGCTTCGCGTGCGTTTTCATGTTTTGTCGTTCTTTTTCAAAGCGCGAGTATAAGCATTCGATTCAATAATATCGCTTTTATATGAAGAGATAAAACAAGAAAAACGGTTTTTTTATTCGGGTGTGATCTGTGGGGGGAGTGGCGCATTTCATTTAAGGAAAATGCACTAAAAAAGAGGTGGATTTTCAATCGTCTTTTTTAATTGTGTTTGTTTTTGTATATGCCCTGCTTTTTCTCTTTTGCGCGATGATCTTGAAGCCCTTTCACATGCTGCTTCTGCGTTCAAGGGCCGTTCATTCATCGTTTAAGCGCTTCATGCTCCGTCTTAGATTAAGACTTGGATCTTTAAATTGATTTGACTGAGATACGGGCCTAAATGGGAGCCCATTGTAAGGTTAACATTAAAAATATAATTTCCAGGTCTTAATGTCGCATAAGTAAAAGGGTCAATCGAAAGAAAGACTTCGCTGGCGTTTGGTGCTCCACAAGAGAAATAGGAATTTAACGCGAAAGAATTGGCGTTGGGTGGGCACTCGGGTTTCTTCACTGTAAATAAAATGTCAATAGATTGGCCATGGACTGTAAAGTTGATTTTCGAAACACTTGATTGTGAATTTGTTAATTCAGTTAAAAATGTATTGATAAAAGAAGGTTGATCTTCTTTTAATATAAGAAAACCCGTTTTCAAGTCACTTATTTTATATTCTGGGTGTAACGAGATAGAGGCTGTGCTGAAGGACATAAAAGGAACTTCATCGAATAATGCTGTGGTTACTGAATTAAATGGGATTGCGTTGAGCGTTAAAGGTAAAATAACATCACTTCCTTGAAGGTATGATAATTTTATATTCAATTTAGAATCAAATGTTGTCAGCGTTTCGGGTGTGATATTTCCTTTTATCGAACAAGAATGAAGAGGGCGTAATTCCTTTTCACAATTATTTTTTGTTAAAACAAACATCGTGTTTGGTGGAATAAAGGTCAGGTCATTTGCAAGGGTATCAGGGCTTTTATTGGTATATAAAAAAGCGACAGGGTAACTTTTTCCAACTTCAACAAAGGTGGGAAGGCCTTGAGTGATCGCCCCTTCAAGAGGAACATCTGTGGCATTGGAGGTAAATTTGAGAACAATCTTATTGCCTTGGGCATAATGCATTGTGGCAAGAGAAATAAACTCACCTGCTCGGTTAGGTATAATGGTCCCTCTGATGGAACACCAAGCGTTTGGCCCTAAGGTTGTTCCACAATTAGAAGAAAGCACCGAAAAAACACTTTCATCTTGATATTCAAGATGAATGTCGGTTGCATATAGGTCGGCGCTTTGATTTTTAAATCGGAAATTGACAACGTTCGTGGTGCCTGTGATCACATTCGCAGGGATGTCCATTCGTATTTCTCCCGTGACAGGCACTGTCGTGGATGTGGTTTCAGCAGAAACCGTGACAGGCTCTCCTTCTAAGTAGTTCAAAGTGAGAGAGAGGTTGATCAAGGTGGGGTGATTTGAAATGATTTCTCCTGTGACATTGCAAGACGCACCGGGTAGGAGGGAGGACGTTGTGCAGTTATTCGATATTTCTTTAAATTCGGGCGGATAATTGGGGGTGAAGGTGATTTGCGTGGCCGTGATGGAGGGACTGGTATTTGTGAATGAAAAAACAAAAGGGAAAGGTGTCTTTATGGCGATATTGGAAGGCATGTCTTTATTTGTTTTTTCTATTATTTGATTTTTTCCTACTGCGGTTGAATTTAATGTTACAACCTGAGGTGGGCCGCCAGAATAATGCATTATGACCGAGAACGAAACATTGCCAGGTTTGTCTGTATTTAGATTCCCACGGACAGTGCAATTATTTTGAGGGGCGAATGTACTTTCACAATCAGAGGTCATGTTTGTAACGAATTGTTCGTTATCATATTTTATTTGCACTCCGATGAGCGGATCATTTTTATTATTATTTGTATAACGAATAGAAAAAGGGTAAATGTTATTTGTTAAAATTTCTGGCGGTATTCCAATTAAAATGCGTGTTAAGATTTTCGCTTCTGTGGGCGAAGGTTCTGTAACTGGAGGGGGGGGCTCTGTTGAAGGCGTTTCAGGAGAAGGCGTTTCAGGAGAAGGCGTTTCAGGAGAAGGCGTTTCGGGAGAAGGCGTTTCAGGAGAAGGGG
>CAMRBZ010000123.1 GCA_947040595.1 uncultured Enterovibrio sp.
CTTCCCTTAAAACGATCAATATAAACGAAAAAGAAATAGCGGCCGCCCTGGGCGACAGCCGAATGGCGATAGCGCATCCCCAACATGTTCCTGCGGGAATTTACGCAAAAAGTGCATTAAATTATTTCCAATTGTGGTCTGTATTTGAAAATAAGATGGCATTTTCAAATACGGTTCGTGGTGCGCTTGTTTTGGTTGAGCGTCAAGAAGCGCCTTTGGGCATTGTGTATTATTCAGATGCTAAAGCCTCTTCAAAAGTGAATATTGTGGCCCGATTTCCTTCAGTGGCACATGAAGAGATCATTTATCCTATCGCAATGACGTCTTCGGCAAAGCCGTCCACAAAGGCGTTTTTTGATTTTCTTCATTCCAAAAAAGCCCAAGAAATATTAATCAATAATGGATTTTCTGTTATGCCCGTAATCAAAGAGTAACAAGGGATGTTATTGACACCCACGGAGTGGGAAGCCCTTCAATTAAGTTTAAAAATTGCGTTTGTTTCCGTTTCTGTGAGTTTACCTTTTGGTATTTTCATTGCTTGGCTATTGGCAAGAAAGCAGTTTTTTGGGAAAACCTTATTGGATGGCTTGACGCATTTGCCCCTTGTTCTTCCCCCTGTTGTTATGGGGTATTTATTGTTGGTTGTGATGGGAAGAAAAGGCGTGGTGGGTCAATGGCTCTATGACACCTTTGGCGTTTCATTTTCTTTTAGTTGGAAGGGCGCGGTTTTGGCTTGTGCCCTTGTTTCATTTCCTTTGCTCGTGAGGGCGATACGTTTGTCTTTGGAGTTGGTGGATACGCGCCTTGAACATGCAGCAAGAACGCTCGGCGCCTCTTCTTTTCGTATTTTCTATACGGTGACCTTGCCTTTGATGATGCCGGGAATTTTGTCAGGATGGGTTTTGGCTTTTGCTCGCAGTCTTGGAGAGTTTGGGGCCACGATTACGTTTGTTTCAAATATTCCAGGAGAAACACAGACGATTCCTTTGGCCATGTTCACTTTTTTAGAAACGCCAGGACAAGAGCACAGTGCCATGCGTTTGTGTGTAATTTCTATTTTTATTGCGCTTGTTGCCCAATTTTGTTCTGAATGGTTTAGCCGTAAAATGAAAGCAAGGATAGGCCTTCAATGATCCAGCTTGTCTTTTCATTTTCACGCCCTAATTTTTCCATCAAGATGAAGGAGTCCATTCCTTCTTCTGGGATCACCGCCATTTTTGGGCGTTCAGGCGCGGGCAAAACCTCCATTATTAATCTCATCAGTGGCTTATTAACACCTGATTCAGGGACAATCCAGGTGGGAGACGCTTTGCTTTTTGATGCAGAAAAGGGGGTTAACCTCCCAATAGAAAAGCGCCAAATTGGGTATGTATTTCAAGACTCTCGTTTATTTCCACATATGACGGTTGAAAAAAATTTAAGGTACAGCCAAAGAAAAGGAAATCGGGATAAATTTGATGAAATCGTTTCATTTTTAGACATTAAGCTTTTGCTTCAACGCTATCCAAAAGACTTATCGGGTGGTGAAAAGCAACGTGTTTCTATTGGTCGCGCTCTTTTATCCGATCCTAAATTGCTTATCATGGATGAACCCACTGCATCTTTAGATCTTCCTCGTCGCCAAGAGCTCATTTCTTATCTTTTACGCCTAACAAAAAACCTTCAAATTCCGGTGCTCTATGTCAGCCATAGCTTGGATGAAATACTGCAGCTTGCCGATCATATGTTATTGCTTGATAAAGGAAAGGTACTTGCCAATGCCTCTTTAGAAGCGGTTTGGGCTTCTGAGCACATGCGTCCTTGGTTTTCACTCAAAGAACAAAGCTCTTTGATGGTGGGAAGGATTGTCGAGCATCAAAAAGAATATGGTTTAACGCAAATGGATTTAGACGGTCAGTGTGTTTGGGTACCTCTTCATCATGAAGAAAAAGGCGCAATGATAAGGGTGAGAATTTTTGCGAGTGATATTTCTGTTGTAAAATCCCGCCCGAAGGACTCCAGTATCCGAAATATTATCCCTGTCGTGATTGATGCGGTGCTCCCGGTTTCTGGAAATGCCTTTTTGTGTCATTTGATTTTACGAATAGCGGATCAAACCTTATTGGCGAACATCACGCGTTGGGCGTCTGATGAGCTGTGCTTATGCTCTGGAATGCCCATTTTTGCTCAAATAAAAGGAGTCAGCATAACAAAAAGCGATATTTCAATGGGCAAGGAAACAAAATAAATTTTATTGACCTGTTTATTGGGTCCAGCCACCAATCATGCATTTTGCATGAATATCAATCCAAAATTCAACGCTTGTTTTGGTCATGCTGCATCGATGTGATTGATGTTTTTTTCTTCATGTCTCCTTCTGTACAGGATTAAAGGCATAAGACACTGAATGCGACTCCTCCTCTCCTTTCTTCTTGAATTTGCTTGGGTATACAATAATTATTTGGGATAGAACATGCGATTTTACGTAATCCTGACAATTTTTTTCTTGCAATTTCGTAAAATGTTAAAATTATTGCTTCTCTTAAAGAGGCATGCATTAAACGGAGTAAAATTATGCGTAAATCAACATCATTGCCAGTGATCTCTTTGTTGGCCGTTTCCTTGGCTTTGAGTGGTTGTGCGAGTAACTCAGGAGCAGGAGCTGCTGTCGGCGCTGTTGCAGGGGCTATCATCGGAAAATCAACCGGAAATAATAAGAAGAAAAGATTGTTCATTGGTGCTGCTGTCGGCGCTTTAGCGGGGAGTGCGATTGGACGCTATATGGACAATCAAGAAGCGGCATTTCGAAATGATTTAGCCGACTCAGGTATTGATGTTGTACGTGAAGGAAATAACATTCGTTTAGTGATGCCTTCTAATGTGACTTTTGCAAGCGCTCAAAGCGCCATTTCCCCAAGTTTTAATTCAACCTTAGATGCAATTGCACGTGTAATGAAAAAATACGATAAAACCTTTTTAGCGATCGAAGGGCATTCAGATAGCACGGGAGATAAGTCATTTAATATGACCTTGTCAGAAAAACGCGCTGAAAGTGTTAAAACTTATTTGTTATTCCAAGGGGTCCAAAAAGATCGTATCGATGTTTCGGGCTATGGTGATACTCAGCCTGTGGCTTCGAATGCAACCTCTCAAGGGCGTGCAAAAAATCGTAGGGTTGAAATACAAATTATTCCAAATGAAGCAAAATAAAGCGTGATGCTTATAAAAAAGCCAGATACCTATCTGGCTTTTTTTATTTTTCTATACCCGTCACCTCTGAAGGTGGGTGGGTGTATCCATCGTCCATCTATGTTCAGGGGCTTCACTCACTTGCTGCCTTCACGTAACTTCACGTGTCTTGGGTATAAGCAAGCGAAAAAGAAGAAAAGATCTGTTTAACTCTTTTTACTTATCCCCTTTTACTTGTGCCCTTTTACTTGTTGCCTTTGAGGATGCGGGGTTGATGCTTGCGTTTTTAAAGCTTCATCACACCCGGCTTCTCGCTCAGGGGCTTTTCGTCCTTGTCGGGGCACCAGTATGCTCAAATCTATCTTAGTTTTCCTCGACTTTTTGCGCTACAACGGCAAAATTTCGGCTTGGTTTTGCAATGAGAGAGCGGGTGGTTTCTTTTATATCCGTTAAAATAACTTCGATTTCATCGCCAAGTTGAAACGCTTTATTTCCATCCACAAGGATCACGCCGATGTCACCATGGCAAGAAATCCGCTCTTTGTTATCCAAAATAAGAGGCGCCGGGATAAAGGCCATTGCACCATTTGCAATCAAACGAACTCGCATCCCCGCGCGGTTCACATCAAATATTTCTGCTTTGAAGGGGGTTTTTTCTTTTAAGTTTTCTTGCAGTAAACGTCCATACAGCCAATCTGCGATATCACGTTCCGCCAGACGATGAGATTTACGGTGTAATGCCAATTCATCACTGATTGTGCTTTCTGGTGGCTCAATGTCAGTTTCATTTCTGATCATGGCTTTTAATAAGCGGTGATTGATCATGTCGCCGTATTTTCGGATAGGGGATGTCCAAGTTGCATAAATCTCTAATCCCATAGCAAAATGTGGCGCCGGAATATTGCTTATTTCACTGTAGGCTTGCATTTTTCGTATGCGATTGTCTAAATAAGAGGCGTCTTGCTTATTAAGCCATCGTCGCAGTGCGCTAAATCCGTCAAGCGTCGACAAAGACTCTGCGCTGACGTCTCCGCCATTTTCATTGATGAGGATGACAGCATCAGGCTTTTTCTCGGACGCAAATCCGGAATGGGTATTAAATAAACCAAAACCAAAGTGTTGACTTAGAGCGCGTCCTGCACAAATGTTGGCGGTGATCATTGCTTCTTCTACCATGCGGTTTGCGATACGGCGTGCGTCGGCATGGATTGCGATAACATCGTTTTCTTCATTCAGTTCAAAACGGTAATCTGGGCGATCTGGGAAAGTAACGGCGTTATTTTCTCGCCAATTTATCCGCGCTTTTGCAAACGCATGCAGTGCATGGATTTGATCCGCGATGACGTCGTTAGGCTGCCAGTTGGCGGTCTTCTCATTTTCAATAAAATCAGACACTGCATCGTAAGCTAAACGGGCTTGCGACTGGAGTGTTCCTGCAAAAAAGAACGCATCTTTGTCAATGGTTCCGTCTGAGGCTATGGTGACTTTGCAACATAATACGGGACGAATCGTGTTTTCACGAAGTGAACATAGATTGTCGCTGAGGTTTCTTGGAAGCATTGGGATATTGCGACCAGGAAGATAGATAGTGAACCCACGTTTACGAGCTTCTTTATCTAATGGTGAATCTTGGAGGACGTAGCCTGTGGGATCCGCAATCGCGATGGTCAGAGTAAAAGTACCGTCATCATGGGCCTGAGTGTACAAGGCATCGTCCATGTCTTTGGTTGATTCATTGTCGATGGTAATAAAAGGAAGAGACGTGAGGTCTTGACGGTCGAGTTTTTCGTCAAGCATTTCACAATCTTCTTGATCTTTTGGCTCTTTATTTGGTAAGGCATGTTTTGCGAGAGTGACCCACCAAGGTGCGATTTTGTCGTTTGCATCGGTTATTTTTTCACTGATTTCACAGGTAAAATGAGGGTCGCCTTTTAAGGGATGAGAAATCAATGTTGCAACAACCCAATCTCCATCAGAGAGGGCATCATGTCGAAGACCTTTGCATGTTTTTGCTCGAATGGGATCTTTAAATTGCGGGCTATCAGGAAGGACATTTAAATGGCCTCTGATCATTTTGACGCGCCCAATAAAGCGGTTCAGGTTTTGAACAAGCAGTTCATCAGGTTCGGCAACCTCTTTATCATTTTCGCTCCGGATAAGTGCGATGACTCTGTCACCATGCATTACATTTTTCATGTATATCGGAGGAATAAAGAGCGTGGTATTGCTGTCTATTTCTAAAAAACCAAAACTTTTGTCTGTGGCTTTGACTGTGCCTTCTTTTTTGGGAATGGTTTCTTTAATTTTTAGCTTAAGTTGAGCAAGCAATGGGTTATCTTGAAACATGGGCGAGATCTCAGATGATGGATGCTAACACTATACGGATTCAAGTAGCTAAATCCAAGCGATCCGCTTTCTTCATTGGAAAGATGTTGGCATTTCTTTGTGTTTTTTGTTTTTTTGTTATAACTATTTTTTCGCTATATATATAAACACACTCTATTTACATGATTGAGATGTTTTATTTTTAATTGAAGATTTTGTATCTTATTTTTTTAGATTTAATAATGAATAAAAAGTGTTTATTTTGTTATGCGAATTCGAAATAATCTCAATGTATCTGAATGTACGTTTATTACGGAAAAAAATAGCTTACAAAATTGCGTTGATTGAGCAGAAAAGAAATAATGTTCACTATTTTAGCGTTTTTTTTGACAGTATTTTGTGTGTTTAATTGGGCAAAATGGATGTTCGAAAATTGGAGTGAAATAATGAACCCTTCTCTGTTTTGATTCTCTTTTTTTACCTAATAAATGAATATTTGTGAACTTGTTCAATTTTCTCTGGCTTTATTTGGTTTAATAGCGCAATATGCTCACCCTTATCTTTCGAGGCCCGTAGCGTTAGTTACTGTTACAGTGAGTAGGACGTCATTATTTATAGATAATAGATTGGTCCTGTATCAGTAAGTATTAACAGTGAGCAACCGCTAACAGGGGCCCCGTTTCTTTCATTCTTATGTTGGGATCCCAATGCAAAATACTGTTATTACTGAATTTCGCCAGTTAGATTTATCGGAAAATATTCTTATCGCTTTAGATGAGATCGGTTTTACTTCACCAACCCCGATTCAAGCCGCTTCTATTCCTCTTCTTATGACAGGAATTGATGCCTTAGGAAAAGCCCAAACGGGCACAGGAAAAACGGCCGCCTTTTCTTTGCCGCTCCTGAATAAATTAAATTTAACGCAACGCAAACCACAGGCCATTGTTATGGCACCCACGCGTGAGCTTGCGATTCAAGTGGCTGCAGAAATTAAGTTACTTGGTAAAAAAATTCAAGGTTTGACTGTTCTTGAAATTTACGGCGGGGCGTCTATTTCCGACCAAATCCGTGCGTTGCGTACTGGCGCTCATATTATTGTGGGTACACCAGGACGCGTTAAAGATTTAATCAACCGTGATCGCCTTCAACTTGATGAAGTACACACCTTTATTTTAGATGAAGCGGACGAAATGCTGAAAATGGGCTTTGTGGATGATGTGACTTGGATCATGGAACAAGCCCCTGAAACGGCCCAACGTGTGCTTTTTTCTGCCACCATGCCTCCAATGGTAAAAGACATTGTTGACCGTTTTTTACGGACTCCAGCACGTATCGATGTGGCGGGAAGTAACCGAACCGTCGAGAAAGTGGAGCAACAATTTTGGGTTGTTAAAGGCGTTGAAAAAGAAGAAGCCATGGCGCGTTTTCTTGAAATTGAACAAACCGATGCCTCCATTGTTTTTGTTCGCACTCGCCAAGATACTGAGCGTTTAGCGGATTGGTTGTCTGCTCGTGGCTTTAAAGTGGCCGCATTGCATGGGGATATTCCTCAGTCTTTACGTGAGCGTACTGTTGATCATATCAAAAGTGGTGTGATTGATATTTTGATAGCAACCGATGTTGTGGCGCGTGGATTGGATGTGGCCCGTATCACGCATGTATTTAATTTTGACATTACAAATGATGTTGAATCTTATATTCACCGAATTGGTCGTACCGGTCGCGCAGGTCGTGCTGGTAAGGCAATTTTGTTGGTTCGCACCAATCAAATTCGTATGTTGAGAACGATTGAACGTGTGACTTCTACGCGTATGGAAGAAATTCAGTTACCCCTGCGTGATACGGTCGCTGAAGCTCGCTTAGCCCGTTTAGCGATTGAACTTCAGGAGCAAAAAGAATCAGAAAACCTGGACGTTTTTGTGGGTCTTATTGAGAAATTAAAAACCGAAATTGATGTTGATGCAGGAACCTTGGCAGCGATTTTACTTAAACGTCAACAGGGTAATCGACCTTTATTTTATACGGGTCCAGATCCAATGATTGCAGCGATTGAGCGAGACAGTCGCCGTCGTCGTGATGATCGTGAAGCCAGAGATCGTGCTCCACGAGACAATGCTCGAGGTGAACGTCGTCATCAAGGCTCTACGGATTGGGATATTTATCAATTGCAAGTGGGTCGTGAACAAGGTGTTCAAGTTAAAGACATTGTGGGTGCAATTGCAAATGAACTTGGCCTGGAGAAGCAATCTATAGGCTCCATTAAACTTGCCCCTTCTTGTACTTATGTTCAACTGCCAAAGACCATGTCAACTGAAATTTTGACTCAACTAAAACAACTTCGTATTCGTCAAAAAGCGACGGAAGCTAAATTGGTTGATGGGCATGTGGATATGGACCCACCTCGTCGTCGTAGTGGGGGTTCTGATCGTAATGGACCACGCCGTGATGATCGTCCTCGTAGTGCTGATGATCGTTCGAATAGAACGGGTGAGCGTCGTTTTAATCGTGACCGTTCTTCAACGCCATCTTCAACGGACAGACGTCCTGCTCGTACCGACCGCCGTCCAGCGGTTGTATAAATAAGAAACCGGCGAAAGCCGGTTTTTTTTTATTCAAAAACAAACACTGAGACAAATGTCACGTCCCTTTATCTCTAGTATGTCACTTGAGCCTACCGCCTTATTTTAGGTGGATCAGGTGTTAAAGGATTTTTTAGAGAAGGACAAAAGACCCATGTTTCAAGCGAATGCTTATTTAGAATTGCCTTATTTTGATATGGCCCCGCTTCCTCTTCTTCTCATTAATGAGACTGGTGAGATTGTCCATTCGAACCGAGAAAGTGACCTTTTCTTTTGCTCGGATCCCCCATCAAAAAAGCTTGACCATTATTTGTCTCATGACGTTTGGAATAGCATTCTTCTTTATTATGCCAGTGTATCTGAATACACAGAGCGAATTCCTTTTAAAAAAATCATTCAGTTAAAAAATTCGAACAGAAAATACCTGCTAAAAATCAGTTTGGCTCTTGTGAACCCAAAAAAGATATTTGTTGTTGCATTTATGCCTTACCAGGTTGAACAAGAAATTGACTTTAAACTGCTTGAGTCCTTGCCTGTGAGCATGGCTATTGTTGATTCAAAAGGAAACTTTTTAAGAGTAAATTCAGCTTTCTCTCATTTGCTGGGGATTAAAGAAGAAAAATTAATAAATATGAATGACCTGGATGTGACTTATTTACCTGATGCAGAAAAAGAAACGGAAATTCGTCGTAATGTGCTTCAGAAATCAGGAATGGGTTATCAGCTTGATAAACGTTATTTTAATCAAAATGAAAAACCCATTTGGGTACGTACTTTTGTTTCGTTAATCGGGGATATTTCATCGAAAACCGCCTTTTTGATCGCCGCTTTTGATATTCATCAAGAAAAACAATTTCAAGAATTGATCATTACCTCAGAGAGTCGATTCCGAATGATGGCAGAAAATGTACGTTGTGTTGTTTGGATGTCTGCATTTGATCCGATGAGCTTGCTCTATGTCAATCGTTGTTACGATGACGTTTGGGAAGAGTCGGTTGAAAGCCTCTATTCTGATGCACGTGCATTTCTTAATAAAGTGCATTCATCAGAAAAAGAACGGGTTCTCAAAACGCGTTTTTCGTCCTCATTAGAGCCTTGGTGTATCAATTACCGTCTTAATTTTGAAGATGGACGGATGAAACATATTCGTGATACGGGTCATTGTGTTTTTGATGCAAAAGGCGCCTTAATATATAGGGTTGGGACCCTTACAGACATCACTGCCGAAATCCAACAACGTGATAACATGACAACAATGGCCAAAAAGTTAAGGAAACTGGTTGATTTTGATACTTTAACGGGCATTAAATCACGTCGTGCCATCATGAATGATATTGACGACGCATTTCAACATTATTTATTGACAAGTGAAACCTCTGTTTTGATCTACATCGATGCAAATGGTTTTAAAAGTATCAATGACACTTATGGTCATGAAGTCGGTGATCAGGTTTTAAGGGTTATTTCTAGGCATCTTGCCGTGAATATTCGGGATACCGATGTTGCAGGACGCATGGGAGGGGATGAATTTGTGATTTTGCTTCGCCAAACCTCTCTTTGCGATATTCCACCGATATTGGAGCGTCTTTCTCGAAAAATTGAATCTCCTGAGTTCCCAGAAAATCTGATGGTCTCCTTGAGTCTTGGGGCCATTGAGTTATCTTCAAATATTTTTACCGCGGATCATTGGTTAAGTGAAGCGGATAAAAAAATGTATCAAAATAAACGCGTTTATAGAAAAATGAACAGAGCCATTTAGGTAAGATTTTTGATTTAGAACTTACTTAAAATGCTGAAATTACAAGTGATTCCTAAGCCTGCGGGGATACATATGAAGAGTCCTACCTCAACTTAAGCGCCCTATGCTGAGGGCCTTCACTCGTTTTCTGCCTACACGCATCTTCAACTGTCTTGGGTATATTACTGAATATTTTCCTTTCTTGAAATTGCCAAGTTTTTCTATTTCCCGATATATATCCTTGATCATTGATCTAAGCCTGCATGGATAGACTTGATTATCCCACTCTAAAATAAGGCTTCAACTCAGCCTTATGCGCTCGAACAGTCTCCGCTTTTTATCACGACAAATTTAACGGGCTCAAATCACATTATTTTAGGTAAGTAGTTTGACCTGGGTGAGATTATTCGTGTTCATTATATAAGCGATTTTTTAATAAGAAAAATAACATGCGAAAGAGCGAATTTGAATCGATTATTTAACACTCAATACATGCTCATTAAGTGAATACATTTTGCTTAAAATA
>CAMRBZ010000124.1 GCA_947040595.1 uncultured Enterovibrio sp.
ATTTTGTGATCTTAATTCTTCCACATAAAATGGAAGAAGACATGAGAAATAAAATGAAATCACCGTCAAGGCGTATACGATCACTTTAATGATTCACGGTGAGAATGAATGATGTCACTGAATTAAAAGATGAATACGAGAGTTGATTTTCTTACGCTGAAGCTTAAAAAAAAGTGCGTTTTACCCCGATGGGCCCTGTGTTTTTGTTTGTTTTATACCCAAAGTCATTGACGATGCGCGTCTGCGGCAAATGAGTGAAGCCCCCCAATCACACTCTGTGTCTTTATGCCCATGGGCTTTTCGCCTTGGGCGCTTCGGTGGGTTTTCGTGTTTTTTGTGTTCACTTTGTCTCTCTCCTCTTTTTATATCCTGTTGAGATCACATGATATCCAGCTCATCATTAGGATAAAATCCTGTTTAAAATCCAAATACGGAATATGTAACTTATGCTTTCGGGCATTGTATTGATAAATATTCTTTTTCTGGGAGATCGCTGATCAGCTCCCCTTAATCTTGAGGGATGCCTTCTTGCTGGAATAGAGGAGGGGGCTGTTTTTGTTCTTTTATAACACTTTTGATTTGATTTTTCCGTCACGCAGGACCGTGACAAGCAGATCCCCTGATTGAACGTCTTTTATTGAACGCAGCACCTGGGGTGGGGCGTTTTTTTGCGTAATAGAATAGCCTCTGGCGAGGGTCGCTAAAGGGCTTACGGCGTCCAGTTTTTCTATTTTCAGTGCCAAGGTGTGTTTTTTGGCATGCAGGTTTTTCTGTGAGGCATGGATTAATTTTTCAAATGCGTGTTGAAATTGGTCTTGTAACTTAGCCACTTGTTTGAGGGCGGGTGAAAAGAGAAGCGCTTGATTTAAATGGCTCAATGCCCTTTGTTGGTCTTGTGTTTTTTGCCGTATTCCATGCTGCAATCGCCGTTCTAATTCGTCCATTTGTTGGGCTTGTTTTTGAAGGTGATTTTTGGGATGTTTGAGTTCTAATTGGTGCTGAAGCGCTAAAATACGCTCTTTCAATGCCAAACGAACCCGGTTTATGCCATGGAAAAGACGGCTTTGCTCTTGTGTTAAAGCTTGGTGTCGAAATTGGGCGTCTTGACTCACAAGCTCAGCGGCAGCGGAGGGGGTGGGGGCGCGAACATCGGCGGCGAAATCTGAAATGGTGACATCCACTTCATGCCCTACCGCGCTGACAATGGGGATCTGGCTTGCCGCGACAGTACGGGCGACGATTTCTTCATTAAAACAAGAGAGGTCTTCGAGCGAGCCGCCTCCGCGCCCTAAAATTAAAACGTCACATTCTTTTCGAATATTGGCGCGTCCAATGGCTTGAGCTATTTGAAAGGGGGCGTCTTTTCCTTGCACTTGGGTTGGATAAATCACGACAGGAAGGTGCGGGTCTCTGCGTTTTAATATGTTTAAAATATCGTGCAAAGCGGCCCCTGTTTGAGAGGTGATGATCCCAACACGCCGAGGATGGCTTGGGAGGCTTTTTTTCAAGTGCGAAGCAAAAAGCCCTTCTTCTGCCAGACGGTTTTTTAAATTTTCAAATTCTTGCTTAAGGCGGCCCTCACCTTCTGCTTGCATGTTCTCAATGATGATTTGATAATCGCCGCGAGGTGCATAAAGAGAGAGGCGGGCGCGCACCAGCACTTGATGGCCGTTGGCCGGTGTAAAGGACACGGTGCGATTGTTGCCGCGAAACATGGCGCATTTTACCTGGGCTTGTGCGTCTTTTAATGTGAAATACCAATGTCCAGAAACAGGCACCATGAGGTTTGAAATTTCTCCAACAAGCCAGACCATGCCCATTTCGTTTTCAAGTAAATCTCGCACTTCATTGTTTAATCTTGAAACGGTGTAGATGTTGTTTTGATGGGTGGGGTTCATTTTGGGTAATTTGGTCTGAAAGGAATCCGTTAGAGTACTCAAAAACAGCGCGGGGGAACAGACATTCTTTGTTAAAACAATTTAATAAAAATCAATAGCCAAACGATTGCTTCATCAGTATAATCCCGCTGCAATATTTTAATCCCCCGTTTTTTTCTTTTGACGTGAGATATTGCGATGCTACGAATAGCGAAAGAAGCTCTAACTTTTGATGATGTTTTGCTGGTCCCAGCACATTCCACTGTATTGCCCAATACGGCCGATTTACGCACCCAATTGACAAAAAAAATCTCTTTAAATATTCCCTTGATTTCCGCTGCGATGGACACGGTGACAGAAGCCCGTCTTGCCATTGCTTTGGCCCAAGAAGGCGGTATTGGTTTTATTCATAAAAATATGACCATAGAGCAACAAGCAGAACAAGTGCGTTTAGTGAAGATTTTTGAAGCGGGCGTGGTGTCAAACCCCATCACAGTGACCCCTGAAAATACCATACTTGATGTTAAAAAACTTACGAAGCGTCATGGCTTTGCAGGTTTTCCTGTGGTTACTCAAACCAATGAATTGGTCGGTATTATTACAGGAAGAGATGTCCGTTTTGTCACCGATTTGCAGTTAAATGTCCAAGATGTCATGACCCCTAAAGACCGTTTAGCGACGGTCAAAGAAGGGGCGAGCCTTCAAGATGTTCAAAAATTAATGCAAAAAAACAGGATTGAAAAAATCCTTGTCGTCAATGATACCCACCATTTAAGCGGCATGATCACCGCGAAAGACTTCCAAAAAGCAGAGTTAAAACCCCACGCTTGTAAAGATGAGTTTGGGCGCTTACGTGTTGGCGCCGCCGTCGGGGCGGGCGCGGGCAATGAAGCGCGCATTGCAGCCTTGGTTGAAGCGGGTGTGGATGTGTTGCTTTTAGACTCTTCTCACGGGCATTCTGAAGGGGTTTTACAAAGGATCCGTGAAACACGCGCCGCCTACCCAGATTTACAGATCATTGGCGGAAACGTGGCCACAGGCGAAGGCGCGAAAGCCTTGATTGATGCTGGTGTCGATGCCGTAAAAGTGGGCATTGGCCCCGGATCTATTTGTACAACCCGTATTGTGACAGGTGTGGGCGTCCCTCAAATTACCGCCATTTCCGATGCCGCAGCCGTGGCGGATCAATACCAGATCCCTGTTATTGCGGATGGCGGTGTGCGTTTTTCCGGTGACATGTGTAAAGCCATTGTGGCGGGCGCCTCTTGCGTTATGGTGGGCTCCATGTTGGCGGGGACGGAAGAGTCCCCTGGCGAAGTGGAACTTTATCAAGGGCGCTCTTATAAATCCTATCGGGGAATGGGCTCCCTTGGCGCCATGTCGAAAGGCTCTTCTGATCGCTATTTTCAAAGTGATAATGCCGCCGACAAACTGGTGCCAGAAGGCATTGAAGGACGCGTGGCTTATAAAGGGCAATTGAAAGCGATTATTCATCAGCAAATGGGCGGATTGCGCTCTTCGATGGGCTTAACGGGCTCGCCCAATATCGAAGCACTTCGCACAAAAGCGGAGTTTGTTCGTATTACGGGCGCGGGCATGGTGGAGTCGCATGCCCATGATGTGACCATCACCAAAGAAGCCCCAAATTATCGCACGGGTCAATGATCCATTTTCAATGCACATGAAAGGGCACAAAGCCCTTTTATTTATGACTTTTTGAGGCAAGCGAACATGAGCAACAGCATTCACGCACAACGCATTTTGATCCTTGATTTTGGTTCTCAATACACCCAATTAATTG
The DNA here is from genome assembly GCA_947040595.1 of uncultured Enterovibrio sp. Taxonomy (GTDB): domain Bacteria; phylum Pseudomonadota; class Gammaproteobacteria; order Enterobacterales; family Vibrionaceae; genus Enterovibrio. Next base: position 3,679 of record CAMRBZ010000124.1, read on the forward strand.
CTCGGCGTATCCGTGAGATCGGGGTCTATTGTGAGCTTTGGAGTTGGGATGTTGACGAGCAAGATATCCGCGATTTTAACCCAAGCGGCATCGTTCTTTCTGGTGGACCGGAAAGCGTTACACAAGCAGGATCTCCCCGTGCTCCTGAATATGTATTTAACGCAAAAGTGCCTGTTTTAGGGGTTTGCTATGGGATGCAAACCATGGCAGAGCAGCTTGGCGGAAAAGTGGGCGGATCTTCTGAGCGTGAATTCGGTTATGCAAAAGTCATGCTTGAGTCTCCTTGTGCTTTATTTGAAGGTATTGAAGACGAGCTGAACGCACAAGGTCAAGGTGTGCTGGATGTTTGGATGAGTCACGGTGATAAAGTTATTGAAATACCGAGTGATTTTGTAAAAGTTGCCGCCACAAAAACCTGTCCTTTCGCCGCGATGGCCAACGAAGAAAAACGTTTTTATGGGGTTCAATTTCATCCTGAAGTGACGCACACCCAACAAGGCGCGCGTATTTTAGAGCGTTTTGTGATTGATATTTGCGCTTGTGAACCTTTGTGGACGTCCACAAGCATCATTGAAGATGCCCTTGTTCGCATTAAAGAGAAAGTGGGTGAGGATGAGGTCATATTGGGTCTTTCTGGCGGGGTGGACTCTTCGGTGGTGGCCATGCTCGCGCATCGTGCGATAGGGGATAAACTCACCTGCGTTTTTGTGGATAACGGTTTATTGCGTTTAAATGAAGCAGAGCAAGTCATGGAGATGTTTGGCACGCATTTTGGTTTGAAAATCATTCATGTCAATGCCGAGCAACGCTTTTTGGATGCCCTCGAAGGGGCGTCTGATCCTGAAGCAAAACGCAAAATCATTGGGCGCGTTTTTGTCGAGATCTTTGATGAAGAGTCTAAAAAGCTAAAAAATGCAAAATGGTTAGCGCAAGGCACGATTTATCCTGATGTGATTGAATCTGCGGCCTCAAAAACAGGCAAAGCCCATGTGATTAAATCGCATCACAATGTGGGCGGCTTGCCTGATGAAATGGAAATGGGCTTGGTGGAGCCATTACGTGAATTATTTAAAGATGAAGTGCGCAAGATTGGCTTAGAGTTGGGTCTGCCTTATCACATGCTTTACCGTCATCCTTTTCCTGGACCCGGCCTTGGGGTGCGCGTTTTAGGAGAAGTGAAAAAAGAGTACTGTGATTTATTGCGCCGCGCGGATGCGATTTTTATCGAAGAATTACACTCGGCGGATTTGTACAATAAAGTCTCTCAAGCTTTCACTGTTTTCTTGCCCGTGCGTTCTGTTGGTGTGATGGGGGACGGGCGTAAATACGATTGGGTTGTGTCTCTTCGCGCCGTTGAAACCATCGATTTTATGACGGCGCATTGGGCCCATTTACCCTATGACTTTTTGGGGAAGGTCTCAAACCGCATAATCAATGAAGTGCAAGGGATCAGCCGTGTTGTGTATGATATTTCAGGAAAGCCCCCCGCCACCATTGAGTGGGAATAAGGCTTTTTTTCGGGTATTGCCTTTTCTTTTTTGGTTGCTATAAACGCCCGCCAATCCTTCTTTTTATGTTTGTCGGCTCTGCTTTTTCCAGGGGGTTGGCGACCTTCTCAACGCCCAATCACAAGTGCAACGCCTTGATTGGGCTTCATACCCATCCCATGAAATATTTGATCATTTTTGCTTGTTAAAATCACCGATAACATCGTTATGAATTGCTCCATTAGAATAACTAGAATAACGCGTTATCGATAATGCACGTCTTGTTCTGCGTGATGTTTCCGGCGTCATTTCTGACTCACAGCTCAATGGAATGGGTATTAATTAAAGAAGTCATGTTGATTCTTTGTGGTTTTTTGTTTTTTTTGTTCTGTTTCTTTGTTTGTTTTCTGAGCGTTTTAATTTTCATTTATTTTTAATTCGGAACAAACCCCATCAATATGAATAATTATGTGTATTTTGTTTTGTTAATTATTTATTGTTCATATGGATAGCATTCAATTTATTGAATGTTTTACTGAAACGAACCCAAACACACATGATAAATCATGGAGCTTTAGATGAGTAACCATGCAATGACGAAAAGAATGAATGCACCCAAAACCGGTGGAATGGAAAAATTTTTAAATTGGATTGAACGGGTCGGTAATAAAATCCCCGATCCGGCATTGCTCTTTTTTTACGGCCTTTTAATCGTTTGGGCTTTGTCTGCTCTGCTCTCCCAAGTTGATTTTGGGCTGCTTCACCCTGTGACCCGTCAAGCCATTGAAGTGAACAACCTGTTAACTGGAACGGCCCTTGCGCACTTTCTTGCCAATATGGTCACGACCTTTACCAGCTTCGCGCCGATGGGGATCGTGCTTGTCGCCATGTTGGGGGTTGGGGTGGCAGACGCCTCAGGCTTTATTAATACCGGCCTTAAGAAAATGCTCAACGTCACCCCTAAAAAGCTGTTGACGCCTGCGCTCATTTTGGTGGCGATCATGTCCCATACTGCAGCCGATGCGGGTTATGTTTTGGTGATCCCCTTGGGCGGTATTATTTTTCATGCGGCGGGGCGTCATCCTTTGGTTGGGATTGCAGCGGCTTTTGCAGGGGTTTCTGGCGGGTTTTCTGCTAATTTCATTCCTGCAGGCATTGACCCTTTGTTGGCGGGTTTTACGCAGTCTGCAGCCCAAGTTTTAGACAAAGATTACATTGTTAATCCTCTTGCAAACCTTTATTTCACCAGTCTTTCGTCGATTTTGATTGTGCTCATTGGCTGGTATGTCACGGAAAAAATCATTGAGCCGAGATTGGGACACCTTCCGATTGATGCCGATGCTGAAAAAGCGCCTGATTTGGGCTGTTTCAGTGACATGGAAAGCAAAGCCTTCAATCGCGCCGGTTTTGCCATGCTTCTTGGGGTCGTCATTTTGGTGTTGGCCTTGATACCTGAGACGTCTGCGTTACGCTCTCCCGATGGAGAATTAACGGCCTTTTCAGCCCCCTTGATGAAATCGATTGTGCCTTTGATCTTTATCTTTTTTGTGATCCCAGGGGTGGTGTATGGCCGCGTTTCTGGCACTTTTAAAGCCCAAGGCGACATTATCAAGGCCATGAGTCAGACCATGTCCACCATGGGCAGTTATTTGGTCATGTCGTTTTTTTGTGCTCAGTTTTTGGCCGCCTTCAGTCAGTCGAACATCGGCACCTTATTGGCTCTTCAAGGGGCTGAACTTTTAAAAGCCTTGAACATGCCGGGTCAATTGACCATTGTCGGTATGATTTTGCTGACGGCGAGTGTGAACTTGTTGATTGGCTCGGCTTCTGCAAAGTGGGCGCTGATTGGCCCTATCTTGGTGCCCATGTTGATGGCTTTAGGGATTTCACCTGAGTTATCCCAAGCGAGCTACCGCGTTGGGGATTCGGTTTCGAATATCATTTCTCCTTTAATGGTGTTTTTCCCCTTGGTGGTGGTGTATTGCCAACGCTATGTGAAAGGCACCGGGATTGGAACTTTGGCTTCGATGATGATGCCGTATTCGATTGCCATGCTCATTGGCTGGACTATTTTCTTACTGCTTTATTGGGCGCTAGGGATCCCGCTGGGTATTCAAGCCCCTTACCATTATCCTATGTAGTCATTCGGGGTATAATACTCAAGACGCATGAGGTTGCGTGTAGCCAACATCCACGCAGCTTCAACGTCGACGAGTGTAAGCCCATACGAAACGTCTTTATAGCCCTGCCTTTGTGCAGGGCTTTCTTTTGTCTTTTTTTGATTAAAGATAAGGTTTAAGAGAATAATTATGCTTATTTTTGCGGGAGTGTTTTTTTAAAAATAGAACAATACCTTATATTATTAATTAATTAAGTGATGCTTCACTGCCTAGCATATTAAAGATGAATTGATTAATCCTGCATTTCTTTCATTTGAAGGTTTTTATACTGTTGATATTGAAAAAACTGGATTTTACTCTGTCTCTCCCTTCTGATAAGTTCAAAAAATAGAATCAATTTAATTTTACTCACTCAAAGGCAGCTGTATGACTCAAGCCTCTCAGGTTTCCTCGGAACCTTCTCGTCCCTTTATTGCATTTATTGAACGCGCGGGAAAAAAAATTCCCGATCCCGTGATCATCTTTATGTTCCTTCTTTTTCTTGTGCTTGGGATTTCGGGGCTCGTAGGGGGCATGGAGTTTCAGGTGGTCGGGGGCAATGGTGATCTTATTACCCATCAGGTAAAAAGCATGTTTGCCTCTGAAAACGTTCGTTGGATGTTTGATAATGCAATTTTGACGAACTGGTTGTCTTTTGGTCATGGTGTTTTAGGGGTCATTTTAGTGGTCATGCTTGGGGTGGGCATTGCAGAGCACTCTGGATTTTTAAGCGTTTTAATTAAACGCTTGGGTTTAAAACTCAATGAAAAATGGCTGCCTATGCTGCTTGTGTTTCTTGGGATCATGAGCTCCATTGCGACAGATGCAGGCTACCTTGTTCTGATCCCACTGGCAGGGATGCTTTATGCCGGAGTCGGCAAGAACCCTTTAATTGGTATGGCGGCGGCTTTTGCGGGTGTTTCTGCTGGATTTAGCGCAAACCTTATTCCTGCAACCCCAGTGGATGTGATCATTGGTTTGAATGCGCGTATTTTTGCTGAATCTCAAAATGTTCCGTTTGCTAACGCGGCAGGAGAGGCTCTAAATCCTGCGACCATGCATTATTTTTTCATTGTGGCCTCTACTTTTATGCTGGCTTTTTTGGGGGCTTGGGTGACGAAACGCTTTGTGGCGCCCCGTCTTGATAAAATGCCTTATATTTTGCCAGACGATTTTAATCAAAATGATTTTAATGTCAGTGAACAAGAGAAAAAAGGTTTGCGTGTTGCAGGCTTAGGTTTTCTTTTTTCATTGGCTTGTATTGCTGGGTTTTCTTTTGGTCCATTGGCCCCTTACACCAATGAAGCAGGGCGAAGCGTTGTGCCTTATATGGACAATGTGATTTTGCTCATTGCGATGGTGTTTGCCATCACGGGGATGTGCTTTGGTTACAGCACCGGGAAATTTAAATCATTGCAAGACGTGGTCAATGCCATGGTCAAACAAATGAACACCTTTGGGTATGTTCTGGTATTGACCTTTTTTAGCCACAATTTTTTGGCGATTTTAGGTTTTTCAGGTTTGGGGGTGTACATCACCTATCTTGGGGCGACAGGTTTGTCCTCTTTGGGGCTTGAAAATTATCCCATCATATTGATTATCGGGTTTATTTTGACCACCGCGCTCATCAATGTGTTTGTGGGAGGCTTGACCTCTAAATGGATGTTATTGGGGCCAATTTTCATTCCGATGTTGTATCAGGTGAACCCGAACATGACGCCGGACATTGTTTCAGCGGCCTACCGTGTGGCGGATTCTTCAACCAATATCATCACCCCTTTGATGACGTACGCAGGGGTTATTTTGGCTTTTATGCGAAAATATAAACCTGACCTTTCTTTTGGGGATGTGATTGCAATGATGCTTCCTTACTCTGCGGCTTTTTTAGTGGTTTGGACATCGCTTTTGGTGGCTTTTTTCACTTTTAATATTCCCTTGGGTTTTTAAGCAAGGCTTTCTTCTTAAAAGCGCCCCATTTTCGAAGCTCAGCGCGCCTCTTTTAAAAAAGCCGATCTTGTCGGTTTTTTTGTTTTATTTGCACCCTCACCCTGTAACAATACCCGTCTTAAACGAAGCCCTCTTTTTCCGAAATAAGCCCATGGACAGGTGCTTTATTGAGACTTGAAGAGGCGTAACGAATTGAAAATCAAATCAAACAAAAGAGAGACACCGTGACACAAAACGAAACCGATCTATTTTTTATGGCGCACGCCATTTCTTTGGCAAAAAAAGCAGAAGCCTTGGATGAGGTGCCTGTTGGGGCGGTGGTCGTACACTTAGGACAGATTGTGGGTGAAGGTTGGAATCGATTGATAAGCCAGCATGATGCGACCGCGCATGCTGAAATGATGGCACTACGCCAAGCCGGAGCGAGACTGCAAAATTACCGCCTTCTTGATGCGGTCATGTATGTCACGCTTGAACCTTGTCCTATGTGCGCGAGTGCCATGGTACACAGCCGGATTGGAAGGGTGGTGTTTGGTGCTTATGATTTGAAAACAGGCGCTGCAGGAAGCGTCATGAATTTACTGAGTTACCCCGGTGTTAATCATCACGTGCAATCTTATGGCGGGGTACGTGAAGAGGAATGTCGAGATCAGTTGCAAGCCTTTTTTCGTCGCCGCCGTGACGAAATAAAAAGGATCAAAAAAGAAAGGGGATAAAAAAAGAGTCCCGCTTTCAAAGAGGGGGCAATACACCCCCGAGTGTTTCAAATTCTCTGATAGTAAAGGTGCGTTGACGCCAAAGGACTTTTTGGCGGTTGTTTTTCTTCATTCTACGATGGCGATTGGCCGCACTGCTGCTGTTGATCCTCAAAGAGGTTTGTGATTTTTTCTTTTTTAAAAACATATAAGTGTGTTCCTATTTTATTTTATTTTAATTTTGTTTTATACCCGTCGTCTTTGAAGCGCTTAGGTTTCGGCTGCGCTCTCATAGCCAATCACATAGC
>CAMRBZ010000125.1 GCA_947040595.1 uncultured Enterovibrio sp.
GTTCTAAGTTCTAAGTTCTAAGTTCTAAGTTCGAGATTTGATTTCAATAAGGGGAAACAACAAGCGCTTTTGATGTCCACTATTGCTGGGGATTCATCATATATAAAAGAGCAATGAATCTAAATGATATCATCCCAGAAAAAATGACCCATTTTCCTTTCCAAAGTGTCAAAAATAAGTCAATTTCATCATCAGCACCGCTTTTAGTCAAATGAGCGTCTTTATTCACGTAAGCGTCCATCCCCGCTGATCTGTTTTTTTCACGCTACCGCCCTTGGATGTCAACTCCAAAAGTGCTCAACCTTTCACATTTATGTTCAACTTTATTCTCTCATATTGAATCAAATTTTTGTGATACATGCATTGTCAATAATGATCTCTAATTCATGTTTCAGTAATTGGATAAAAATGAAAGAACGTTTTTCTCCGTCAGGCTGATTAAAAATGGCAGCAGCGCCTTCATATTTTCCATTTAAAATAGCAATCTCATCGCCAGACTCAAAATAAGGGCTTAATTTAATGCCTTGGGCTTCATTTTCTTCATTCATCATCAAGGTATTGACCAATGAAAAAGGAACCACTGTCGGCGCCGCACCCTGAGAAACAAAATTAACCACTCCACGCGTGGAACGAATGCTGGTATAGGTTATTTTCTGAGGGTCGAAAGAAGAAAAAATATAATTTGGAAACAAAGGCTCACGATGGAAAACTTTTTTTCCTCTACGTATTTTCTCCACAGCAATCTGCGGGTAATAGCAATCAACCCCTTGACGTTCAAGGTGCATTTTCGCACGTTCTTGCTCGCTGCGTTTGCAATAAAGCAGATACCAAGGATTCATTTTTTTTTCCATGATGACAACAAATTTGATTTGTCTACTCTTGAAGATGAGGGAAGATTATATTTGACTGGGCATCCAGCGGCAAGCAAAGTGGTTATGATTGAGGAATAAATTTGCTCTATTTCATAGCGCATTGATATTGTTATGTTAATTCATATGACACTGTTTATTTCAAGATCATACATACAAAAATACGGATAAACTTTAAATATTCTTCTTTTGAATATCTAAACTGAAGCTGGTTAAGCCGACCTCACTGAGAGAGAGACGTACTTTCCCCTCCGACATATCAATGGATTGAAAACGTGCATTAGCAGCATCAATACCGATAAGATGATTATGTTTTATAAGAAAGGGATTACCGGAACGATCAATGACGGCATTTAAGCCCGCAGAGAGTAAATCAAGTCGGCTCTCTACAACATCTAAAATACCAAACATCGCACGAATAGGGCTGGCATAAGCTGATTTTTTAATTGCGTATTCTGCACGTTGAATAAAGTGAAGAAAGGCTTTTTTATCCGTATTTTCTGAACGGATATATTCATTGAAAAAAGAGCGTATCATTAAGGTTGTTGCGGTCCCATTTTTTCCAGCTGAAGCACTGTCAACCATATAAAAGGCCATTTGGCCATCTAAAACCCAAGCGTAATCTAAAACGATTGGATTGGTATCAATGGATTGTAAAGAATAGTAAGAGAGCTTCCACTCCCCTTGTCTCGAATCCTGATCGGGCATTAATCCCATCAATAAATCCCTTGCATTACCAGGATGATCGAGTAAATCCTCCAGATGGCATTTTAATTCCGCAGCCAAAGGTTGATTTAGATTTTGAGCCATTTTAAACCAATGTTGAGAAAAGTCAGTTTTACTGTTGAGTCCGCCGTCCGCTTCTTTTAAAACTGAGACAATGGCAGATTGAAGGATCCTAATGTCTAAAATGGGTTTAATCAGAAAATCTTTGACTCCAAATCGTAATGCTTTCGCAATATCAGACATTTCCCCCGTACCTGAAATCAAAATAACAGGGAGCATAGGATATTCAATACTGACCTCTTCTACAAATTCAAGACCCGTCATGATGGGCATTGCAAGATCACTTAATAAAAGATCAGGAAGCCCTTCTCTCAAGGCTTTTAGGCCATCAAATCCATTCGAACATTCTTTAACAAAACACCCTTCTTTACGTAAAAAAGCGCCAAGTATCTGAGTAAAAATAGGATCATCTTCCACAATGAGAATTTCTTTTCCAGCTAACACAGGCAATTTCTCCAGCAATAAATATAAGCATACAGAAGAGCATTATTTATATTCATGACTCTGACATTTAATCAGGATAGTTTGGATTCATGCATCTCGTCTTTTTTAGCGCGTCAATAAATCTGAGCTTATATATAACTTATGAGAAAATAACCATTAATTTTTAATTAAATCATTTTTCAGATAAATGTATCTGAATCGTATTTTGCTTTTTTTTTAGATTAATCCTTTTTTTATTTAATCAATTCCACATTGAACACATTCATCTACTTTATAATATTCCATTTTTTATTATCAAGCCTTTCTTCATTTAGTGGATTAGAATCGTGATCTCTTTCAAAATTGCATCTCACATCCTGCTTTTCTTTTCCGTAATGTTCGAATCGTCATTATTATACCCATCGCCTTTGAAGATCCATGTCGACGCCAAGCCTGTGAGGTTCTTGAGCACAGCGCCACTTATACCAAAGGAATTGAAGAGGCGTGTAGGCGGCAAGTAAGTGAAGCGCCCAGAGCATCAATCTACTGTCTGATTGGGCTGAGCGAGCGTAGCCAACAAGCACGCAACTTCAATGCCGACGAGTATATCTCATGGAGTGATACCCATTTCATTACGTAGTTAGTCAGAAATTGCGCCGAAAAAATAACTGTGAATAAGGCATGAATTGTCGATAAGTTATTATTCTAATTGAGAAATCCATAACGATCTTATCGGTGATTTTAACAAGAAAGCATGATCAAATGTTTAATGGGATGGGTGTTAAACAAGCACAAACAATAACAAGAGGGCGTTAATGGAAGAGGTATACCTCAAGAAATCATCCTGACAGTACGAAAACTTAAAACTTGCAACCTGAGATCAAATGCTTAATTGTTAATAGACTGTTGCTTATTTAAAGCCATGTTTGAATGGCCTCATGGAGACAAACGATGATTTTAAAACATCTAGTTGGGTTATATCTTTCACCAAAACAAGAATGGCATAAAATAGATGATCACCATGAAAGCACACTCAGCGCTTTCGTGCATGCGGGCATTATGGGTCTTATTCCTCCGGTATCGGCTTTTATTTCAAGTACACAAATTGGGTGGTTTATTGGTGCGGGCGATCCTATTTTTTTAAAAGAGCCTCAAGCACTTCTCTTGTCTATTTGTATGTATTTCGTTCTTATTGCTGGCGTTCTCGCACTGGCTTATTTAACTTTTTGGATGAGCCGTACCTTCGGCTCCAATGCCAATTACACCCAAGCACTTGAAATTTCAGCCTACACCGCAACCCCTGTATTTATGGTTGGGCTTGCCGCGTTTTACCCTGTTCTTTGGGTTGTCATTTTAATCGGTCTCGCCGGTGTGGCTTACTCTGTTTATCTTCTCTATATTGGTCTTCCCATCATCATGCATATTCCGAAAGAACAAGGTTTTATTTACGCAAGCTGCGTCGTAACATGCGCTTTGGTGTTGTTTGTTTCAATTTTGACCAGCAGTGTCATTTTATTGAATATCGGTTTTGAGTTTTTATCTTTGTAGAAATAAAAAAGGCCCGCATTTTTATGGGACCCTATTTTACTCGGAATTTTAATTAAAACCGCAAGGCTGCGTTCTGTGTTTAATTTTCATTATATATTTCAAGATTAGCAAGATCTTGCTGTTGCTCTGAAATCATTTTTGAGCTGTCATTACGTAAGCTTTCAAGGTATTCCAAATACTCTTTATGTATATCATTTGTGACGTACTTTCCACTGAAGACCGAAGTTTCAAAACTAACAATCTCTGGATTTCCTTCGCCAACGGCTGCTTCTAAATCGTTTAAGTCTTGAAAAATGAGTCCATCTGCCCCAATGATCTGATTGATTTCATCCACTTCGCGACCATGAGCAATAAGTTCATTCACTGATGGCATATCAATACCATACACATTCGGATATCGAATTTCAGGTGCGGCAGAAGCCAAGTAAACACGTTTCGCCCCCGCATCCCTTGCCATTTGAATGATTTGTTCTGAGGTTGTGCCACGAACAATGGAGTCATCAATCAACAAAACCGCTTTATCTTTAAACTCACAGCGAATGGCATTGAGCTTGCGACGAACAGATTGCCTGCGTTGTTGCTGTCCGGGCATGATAAATGTACGGCCAACATAACGATTTTTAACAAATCCTTGCCGATACGGTTTGTTCAATACTTGAGCAATTTCTAAAGCAATATCGCAAGAGGTTTCAGGAATAGGGATCACCACATCGATTTCAACGTCCTTCCATTCACGTTGAATTTTTGCTCCTAATTTCTTACCCATATTGACACGGGCCCCATAAACCGAAATTTTATCGATAAAAGAATCGGGACGCGCAAAATAAACAAATTCAAAAATACAAGGGGATAAAACAGCAGATTTTGCACATTGCTGTGAATAAAATACCCCCTCTAAAGTGATATACACGGCTTCTCCGGGTGCAATATCTCGAACAAATTCAAAACCGACAGCATCTAATGCGACAGATTCAGAAGCCAGCATGTATTCACTTTTTCCATCTATTTCACGTTGACCTAAACACAGAGGGCGGATCCCATGTGGATCTCGAAAAGCGAGCATGCCATGCCCGATAATCATGGCTACGAGGGCATAAGCCCCTTTAATTTCTTGATGAACAGCGCAAACAGCATTAAAAATATCTTCTTTCGAAAGCGGGTAAGAAAGTGATTTATCTATTTGATTTGCAAGAACGTTAAGAAGAATTTCTGAGTCTGATGTGGTATTGAGATGACGTCTGTCCTGCACAAAAAGAGAATCTCGCAGTGCATTCGCATTGGTTAAATTACCATTGTGCGCCAAAGTGATCCCGAAAGGAGAATTAACATAAAAAGGCTGAGCCTCTGAAGCACTTGAACTTCCTGCCGTAGGATAACGCACATGACCAATACCGACAGAGCCTTGCAATCGTTGCATATGTTTGGTTTGAAATACATCCCTTACTAAACCGTTCGCTTTTCTTAGGCGAAAACAATTTTGATCAATCGTGACAATCCCTGCTGCGTCTTGACCGCGATGTTGTATTACAGTAAGCGCATCATAAATCAACTGATTAACCGGGGTCGAGCCCACAATTCCGACAATCCCACACATACGTTTTATTCCTTAAATCTGAATGTTAACAAGGTGAAATGTTAGGCAAACCCAATGCCGTAAGCCATAACTTAACGCAGTTCGCTGAGCTTGGGTAAGAAGCTAGAGCTTTGCTCTAAATAAACAAAAAACCACTCAATCACAACCCCAAATTTAGGAATGAGGCTGGACTCTTTCCACTCGTCATCTGTCGAAAATTGCGTAAATGCATCAAGAAAAAAGAGAAGTGCAGCAACAATCAGAATGCCTCGGATCCCTCCAAATACAACGCCCAAAACACGATCTGTACCTGAAAGGCCTGTTTTTTGAACTAATTGCCCAATCACATAATTCACCACGCCCCCCGCAATCAAGGTCGCGATAAACAAAACAGAAATGGCCGCGCCATTGCGAATGAGTTCATCATTGATATCACTAAAATAGATTGCCAATTTTGGATAAAAATGACTGGCAATAAAAAAAGCGCCAAACCAAATCAACAAGGAGAGCGCTTCTTTAACAAACCCACGAGCCAAGCTTATCAATGCTGAAATACTGATCAAGCCAATAATGATATAATCTATCCAATTCATTTACTTAACACCTAAGTCCTTCTGAGTCTGTTTCAAAAAAACACATTTAAATTGATGACTAGGGGGCCAGCGGATTAAAACGAATTAATTGCCCTTTTAATCCTGTAAGCGCTTCAATGTCTGGGGTCATGGCTTTCAATTTATCTTTCGACAGTTCTGGGCCCACTTCAACACGCGCCAATTGACCCTCTTTAATATTTCGAGGCATAAGCTGAGCAGGATATCCTTTTTTCCTTAGTTTCGAAACCAGGCTTTCTGCGTTATCAATTTGTCGAAAGGTCCCTAACCGAATAATCCAACCTGAATCTTGATGTTTCATGTTTACAGAAGGCTTCATTTCGGCTTCTTTTTTTATTTCAGGGACCTTTTTTATTTCAATAGGTTGAAGTGCATCTTCCGTCACCTCTTTAAGATGCGCATCGGGTAATTCCAAAGGCACTTTAAGAGAAGAAGCTAAAACTCTTTCTTCAAATTCTTCTTGTAAAGGAATGGATTGAAAATTCTCCTTATTATGTGCTTTCTTTCCATCAAAAAGATCAGGAAGAAAAATGACCCCCAAGCACACCAAGACCAATGTTCCTACGAGTCGATTTTGAAACTGAGTTGCCACAGTCAGATCACCTTAGAAAAATATGCTGTCATTTCACCGACAGTTAGGAATGAACCAAACACAATGATCATGTCTTTCGAGGGATCAAAAGCCCGTTTTTCAGCGGCCTTGTATGCGCTGATTGGAGAATCATATCCTTGTGTCCCCTGAGGTAAAACAGCGGTTAACTGGCTCCAGTGCGCTCCTCTTTGAGCTTGTATGCTTGCAGGATACCAATGATCTACGACATCCTTCATTTGAAGCAAGGTTTCTGAAATGTCTTTGTCTTTTAGCATCCCAACCACAGCATGAACATTGAACCCTTTTCTTTTAATCTGGGTGATTTGCTCTGCCAAATACGCGGACGATTGCGGATTATGAGCAACATCAAGCAATACATAAGGGCAATGAGAAATTTGCTCTAATCGTCCGGGCAGTTTCACCGAATTTAAAGCTGAAACAATATTCTTATCAGAGACATTCAAATTAGACAGACCAATGGCCATAATTGCAGTCGCGGCATTGGGCAATGGCAAGGCGGGGATCGGCAAATCTTTTAAATCAAACGCGCCGCAATGCCAATGCCATACATCACCCTCTCTTTGATAGTCAAATTGATACCCAACTTGGTGAAAGCGAGCACCTATTTCATCTGCAAACGCGCTTAGGCTCGCCGGAGGTTTGACTTGACCACAAACCGCGGGCTTATCATGACGGAAAATCCCTGCTTTTTCGTGACCTATTTTTTCAATGTCATCCCCGAGCCAATCAACATGATCAATTGCAATGCTTGTGATCACCGATACATCAGGATCCACGAGATTAGTGGCATCTAAACGCCCTCCTAAGCCCACCTCTAAAATGGCAATATCGACTTTATTTTCAATGAAAAGCCACAAGGCCGCAAGCGTTCCAAATTCGAAAAAGCTTAAACTTATCCCCTCTCGATGGCGTTCAATTTCGGAAAAAGCCAATGTATGCTCTTGATCTTCCAATTCTTTTCCATTAATACGTACACGTTCATTATAACGAATTAAATGCGGTGAACTGTAGACCCCAGTTTTATACCCCGCCGCCTGTAAAATAGCTTCTATGATGGCACAGGTTGAGCCTTTTCCATTCGTACCCGAAACAGTGATAACTTTGGGAGCGGGTTTTGTGACTTTCGCATTCAAGGCAACCTGAAAAACGCGTTCAAGCTCAAGGTCAATGGCGCTGACATGCAATGTTTCGAGATAATGTTGCCATTCAGACAACGGTGCATCTGCACTTGGAGAGAATAATACCGACATTATTGTAATATTTTATTATTGAGGTGACTTATCATATCAGCTATTAGACAAAGAGCGCCACAAGGCACCCTTTGTTAATCAACAATATAGGGAATTTTGTTTAATCGTCCGCAGAAATCACGTTCAATAAGTCACCCAAAATGGGTTTATCAACCGAAACAACTAAAGGAGACGCTTGATTGGTCATTTGCGCCAAAAGCCCACCTATCTGCTGACGCAAATCACGACGGTCAACAATCATATCAATGGCGCCATGTTCGAGAAGAAATTCACTACGCTGAAAACCTTCAGGTAATTTCTCACGCACCGTTTGCTCAATAACCCGTTGACCTGCAAAACCTATCAAGGCTTTTGGCTCTGCGATGTTAATGTCTCCTAACATGGCAAAGCTGGCCGTGACACCACCAAAAGTAGGATCAGTTAATACTGAAATAAAAGGCAATCCTTTTTCAGAAAAACGCTCCAGGGCTGCACTTGTCTTCGCCATTTGCATTAAAGACATCAAGGCTTCTTGCATACGCGCGCCACCACTTGATGAAAAGCAAACCAAACCACATTGATTTTGAATCGCTTGTTCTACAGCACGAACAAATCGCGCGCCGACCACTGAGCCCATAGATCCTCCCATAAAAGAGAATTCAAAAGCACAAGCGATAACGGGCATATTAAGTAAGCGCCCCCTCATCACCACAAGAGCCTCTTTTTCCCCTGTTTCTTTTTGAGCAGAAGAGAGGCGATCTTTGTATTTTTTAGAATCTCTGAATTTAAGTAAATCTTTGGGTTCAAGTTCGTGTGCTATTTCTTCTGAGCCTCCTTCATCAAGGAAGATATCTAAACGTGTTCGTGCTGACATCCGCATATGATGCTCACACTTTGGACAAACATATTGATTCCGTACCAACTCCGCATGATATAAAACTTGCTCACAGGATGTACATTTCGTCCAAACCCCTTCAGGAATCGAGACTTTACGCGAAGAGCCAATATTGCCTTTTGTAAGAATTTTCTCAAGCCAACTCATGAACGACCTTTTCTATTGGTGCACTTGCCTTCCATTGCGCTTAACCGAGATATCAAATAAAGAAGATCTCCGTTATCACCCCCAAGGAAAGTAGGCACGATTTCATTGAATGCAAAAGTGAATTAAACCACAACTTATTTACACTGTGGATCAAAAACGTGTATTAGCAGATGAATAGAAGATGAACCAAGCTCATAAATAAAACGAAAAGCCTTCCGTTTTTTTTATATAGCCGTCGGCTTTGAAGCAGCTTACACCCGTCACAGTTGAAGTTGCAGGCTTGTTGGATGCACTCTCTCTGCCCAATAACATAAGTACATCTATGCTCATGGGCTTCGTTCGCTTGGCGCCTACTGGCCTTCTTCAAGTGTCTTAGATATAGGTGTTGGCTGCGCTTTCAAAGCACAATCAGACAGTCAATCTATGCTCGTGCTCTTTTCTTCTTTTACGCCTAGCTGCAACTTTAAATATCTTGGGTATATACAAAAATTAATCCGGCAAAAACAGTGGCCCAATTGGAGAAATGGGCAAGCCAAAATGCTCAGGGTAATGCACCTTCACTAAATAAAGCCCTTCCGCTTTAGCCGTTGTTGCCGCTTGCTGTCTGTCTTTTACCTCAAGTAAATTTTTTATCCATTCTGGATTTTTTTCATGTTTCCCAACAAGAAGAAGGCTGCCTGTAATATTTCGAACCATATGATGCAAAAAAGCATTGGCTTGAATATCAATAATAATAAATGCACCCAGCCTTGAAACATTTAAATGATGAATATTCCTACGCGCCGTTTTAGATTGACATTGTGAGGCTCGAAAAGAGGTAAAATCATGTTCTCCTAACAAATATTGTCCGGCTTCATGCATTTTTTTTTCATCTAATGGCGCATGATAATGACTTAAACCCCGTCCCAAGATCCCGGAACGAAATGCGCTGTTATAAATAATGTATCTATAACGACGCGCTGTTGCTGAAAAGCGAGCATGAAAAGAATCAGGTACAGAGTGAGCCCAAGATACTGAAATATCTTTTGGTAACAAGGTATTGACACCCAGAGTCCAAGCACGAAGTGGGCGCTCCTTAAGGGCATCAAAATGCACCACTTGTCCCGTACCATGGACACCCGTGTCTGTCCGACCAGCACACTGAACCAGGATATTTTGATCCGCAATTTTCGACAAGGCTTTTTCAAGCGTCTCTTGCACGCTCGGCATTTCACGTTGCCTTTGCCAACCAAAATATGACGCCCCATCATACTCCACACCCAAGGCCATTCTCATTGTTTAATTTGTCTCATAAAAAAATAAACAGCACAGTATACCTTCAAATAGTAAAAAAATGCAGCGTATAGCCAAGTTATTTGAAAGGCATCCACGGCAAGATCATCTTGACATCACTTTTTGTACAAAAAAAATCACATGTAATTTAGCTTACTGATGTTACGCCGTTCACTTTCTGGCAGCACATCAGATCAAGCACATAATTCG
>CAMRBZ010000126.1 GCA_947040595.1 uncultured Enterovibrio sp.
CTATAAATCGAACCTTCTTTTTTTCTTTTTGACTCGGTTCAGAATGCTTCTTGTTGTCATCTCTACAGTTACTCTCTTTGTTACTCTCTTCGTTACTCTTTTTGTTACGCTTTTTCTTAGGCGGGCTGTTTATCTTAGTATTCTTTTCCGTTATTTTTTTCAGTTCTGCGGATGCCTCATCTTCTTCTAAACCATTTTCGCTATCAACTGTAAAATCTATATTGCGAATAAAATAACCAACGAGCTCTTTTACTGTTTTTGGAAGGATCGTTGGAAGGCGTCTTCTCGTTTCTTTATACCTCTGAACATGTGAATGTGCATCTAAAACTAGATTTATACTGTTATTCATAGTGATCTCAGGGTCTCTATTTAAAATCATCGAAATACCCCCACTCCACTCAATTGCCGCTTCGTGATTCGCCCATAAAAACAGAGCTAAGCATTGGTAATCCCTATTAAGCCTTTCTTCTTTTTCTTCTTCCCCTTCTTCTTGAGTGGAGTTGTCTTGGGGCGCTTCAAGCGATCTTCTTATAGCGGCATCGATATCCGCTTGTTCATCTGCAGAAATGACGTTTTCAATACTTATGGTTTCAACTGTTGGCGATTGAGGCGGTGTTATGATAGGCGGCACTTCAGTCGGTGTTATTGAAGTTCTCCGCTGGTGCGAAAGTCCACGTGCATCATGAATCATTTGCGCGGCTGTGCTTCTACCCGTGGGGCTGAGTAAGTCTGGTGTCACTTGAAAAACAGATGCTAACTCTTGCGTTAATGTATTTAAATCGGTGGGAGGAGGAGGCAAGAGATCGAGACGCTGATTCTCTTGAAGACCTGATCGTGTAGAAAAAACAATCGCAGGCCTCACAGATCCTCTCGCTCTCCTTATCGCTCCGCTCTGTCTTGCATCAGGTGTTTCATCTCTCACCTGATTTGGAAGCTCAAGGGTTGGCGACAGAGGAAGAGCAGACGTCTGTGCTTGGATGGGGCTAAATTGCAATGAGCTCCCTGTTAATCTGGGGTTCGGTGATACAGGGCTTATTCGCTCGCTTGAATAAGCTAAACCACGAGGAGGTCGAGTCTGCGGAGGAGGATTCGTATTTTCTTCGAGCCGATTAAAACGGGAAAGAAAAGAAGAAAGTCCTTGTCTTAAATTGGGGTGCATTTTCCCTAACCCATCAACCTCATTCTTCACCCCCTCACTAATCAATTGAAGTTTAAAGATAAGATTTTTCTTTGTCTTAGTCTTAAGCGGAGCACTCGCTTCCATACTGGCGTTATCTTGCGTCAAATGCCTCTGTCGCCGGTTTAATCCTTGTTCTGTATTTGCCCCCTCCAAGACAGCAGAAGGTAAAGGGGGCACTACTTCTGTTTGAGGGGGAATCGATGCTGCGGGCTCTTGAGGAGGCGATGTTTGATATCTGCTTCGCATTTGAGAGAGTAGACCTTCAGCGGGAAGATTTGGCTCTTGAGGACGTTCGGCTTGACCTGCCGCTGCTGGCGCAGAAGGAAGTGTGTCTGAAAGCGGACCTCTTGGTGGAGATTCGATTAAAGGTTGCGCTTGAACGAGCGCCGGTTGAAGGGCTTGGTTCTGCGCAAGATCAACTGGCACTGGAACTTGATTCGTATAAGGTTGAGCGGAAGATGAAGAACCAGTTCTAATGTTATTCTCCGAATTGTAAACTCTCCTTATTAGCAGACTCTCCGTCCTCTCTGCTACTGTTCTTGTTATTATCGAGAGGAGCCTGAAAAACGCATTTGTTGGAGTGCGCATAATTAATGCCTTCGTGATGATTAAATATATTTTTTGATGGAATTATGTCTATACCAAAGACACTTGTAAGATGCGCGCCTGCGGCAAACGAGTGAAGGCCCTGAGCATAGAGAAACTCTGTGATTGATCTTAAACGAAAGCAGAAAACACCCACGCAGTTTAAAAGGCGACGGGTATATCTCTAAATTCACCTTTATTTATTCACAAACCGAATCTGCAATTACAAAACATAGGTTAAAGATATTTAAAATAAAGGGATTGCCTCTTTTCTATGGCGCTTACTTTATCATTTCAGACAAAATAGAATACTTAGATTCAAATATACCCAAGGCGCTTGAAGTTGCATATAGCTGGCAAGCAAGTAAGTAAATCCTTTGAGCATAGAGCCACAGTGTGATTAGATTAAACGAGCCTAACACCCGGCTAGATTCAAAGGTGACGAGTATAATAAATGCATAACCACATCGCGCATATACCCAAATCATTTTAAATTTCTGATTAACACATTGGGCGGCAAATAAATGAAGCACTTGAGCAAAAAGGGCTCAGTGACTGAATTTTAATAATGCAGCAAACAACCCTGCTCTTTCAAAGGAACTGACTGAAAAAAGAAAACCTTAAACAGTCCGTTGAAATTGAGAAATAAGACCAATTCCAATAAGTGCTTAAGCAGAAATTACGCAGTCAAAATCACGGAGAACATGGCTGAAATTTTTGATAATGCCTTATTCTCATTGAGAAATTCAAAACGATGTTATAACTTGAAGATGCGCGCCTGCAGCAAACGAGTGAAGGCCCTGAGCATAGATCTACTCTGTGATTGGCTTGAGCGAGCGTAGCCAACACCCACGCAGTTTCAAAGGCGACGGGTATAAACCCCAGATATTTGAAGTTACAAGCAGGTAGAAAGGGCGAAAAGCCATTAAGTAAAGGGGGATTTTACAATTGGGTTTTGAGCATTTTGTCCTCTTAAAATAGAGAAAATTCACGCTTTGTTTTATTTTGGTTCTGAGGCCTTTTTCAAGCCCGATACCGGCTTCGCGATTAACTCAAGCTAGCATGTGTATTTTTGAACACGATGTGTATGAACATCTACACATTTATCAACTCGATTTAAAAAGGTTTCATTTTTTGGCTGACAATGAAAAAGACGTTGAAACCAGGTTCTTTTTGAAGGAAGGACAAGGTAATTAAACTGAACACTGTCTTTGTGCAGAACCGAAATACAGACCGTTTCCATTCTTTCTCCAGAGGCCATAACATTGGTTATTTTCAAACATTTAGTAGGTAATTCACAGTTTGAATGATTACAAACCCGTTCTGTTATGAAATTTTTATTCATCAAGTAGCTTGTCGGTTTCATGTCCTTGCTCTGAGTCGTTTTCAGTCGCTTATACCCAAACATATTCAGATACGAGTCTGCCCTGATGCGAACGTATTCTGTCAATTTACAGTGAAAAATTACCCATTAAAAGCAATAAATTGCATATAGCCAAGACACTTAAGGATGCGCGCCTGCGGTAAACGAGTGAAGGCCCTGAGCATAGATCTACTCTGTGATTGATCTTAAGCGAGAGCTGCCAACACCCACGCAATTTCAAAGGAGACGGGTATAAGAACAAGACAAGGCTATTGAGCGATTTTGTTTTTATTCATAGAGTCTTCTTTGATCATTTTGAGGGCGCCGGCTTGACCGAACACTTCGGCGAATTGCGTTAAATTAAGACCCGCTTTATTTTTAGAATCCTCATAAGCACACTTTTTCTTATACAACATTTTAGCGATTTGAATTTCTCCTTTTAGCAATGCCCCCAATAATGCTGTATTTCCTCTTTTATCTTCAATACATGCATTTGCACCTTCATTCAAAAGAAGCTGAACGGTGTCTTTATGTCCTTGGTAGGCTGCAACCATTAGAGCGGTGTAACTTTTTGCGTTTTTTTCATTAATCGGAAACCCTGAATCAATGAATTTAATCATCACTTCGTTATTTGCAGTTCTTGCGGCATCAAAAAATAACGATATTAATTCTTTATAACTCTCTTGAAGTGTCAGATCATCACTTGATGCTATCGAATTCGTAGATAAAGATAAAAAGAAGATGCCAACATACATTTTAATAATTGTTTTCAATGTTTAAATCCTTATTTTATTTCAATGAATAACGCTACCCAACGTCATTAAACGTGTGTGTACACCCAAGACACTTGACGTTGCGTGTAGGCTGCAACTGAGTGAAGCCCCTGAACATAGATGGACTCTGTGATTGGGCGCAGCGAGCCTAGCCAACACCCAGGCCCCAAGTGAATGAAGCCCTTGAGCCTAGATGGACTCTGTGATTAGCCTGAACGAGCCTAGCCAACACCTAGGCAACTTCAAAGGCGACAGGTATATTTATAAGATTGAATTGATTCATTGTTTTATTGATTTGATGACTTCTTTTAAAGAAACATTTACTTGCTTCGCTAAGCGAGTACCATATTCCTTGTCTGCTTGATAAAAATAACTGACCATTTTAGTCTTAATATCTTTATTTCTTACCTGATTAAGATCTCCTCCAAGATTCGTAATAAGATCATTTTTATCTTCTTTTGTGAGTGACCGATAAAATATTCCAGCTTGATAAAAGTCTCTTTCTTTTCCTATTTTCTTTTGTTGCACGGTACCCGAAATAATTGTTTCAACCGCTTTAGATGATTTATCTTCTATTAATTTTATTTTTCTGCTTGGTTCATAATTAACATCGGATTTGATCATCGTATTGTTGCTTGCCCCTTCTTGATTATAATTATTCACCTCCGCTAAAGGGCGGTTAATCGGTAATTGAAAGAGATTTACACCTAAACGATATAATTGAGTATCTGCATAAGCAAATAAACGCCCTTGAAGCAGACGGTCTTCTGAGGGTTCAATACCAGGGATCAAATTCGAAGGTGCGAATGCGGATTGTTCTGTATCCAAGAAAAAATTATCAGGGACACGGTTTAAGATCATGGTTCCCACTTTTTGCTCTGGAACATTTAACCACTGCTTTGTCGCATCTAAACCGTTATACCCCAAGTTATTAAGCTCACTTGGCGACAATATTTTTACATATAAATCCCATTTTGGGTATTTTCCGGCCTTGATTTGAGTATAAAGATCCTTCGTCATATGATTAAAATCTTTACTTTGCATTTCAATCACTTCTTTAGGCCTTAAATTTTTAACGCCTTGCTGGCTTTTCCATTGAAATTTAACATACTTCACCTCCCCCTTCTTGTTTATCCATTTATACGCATGAACGCCAAAACCATCCATAGTACGATAACTCTCAGGTGTTCCTTTATTGGTATAAAGCTGTGTCAACATGTGTGTTGAGCTGGGTTGCAAACTAAAGAAATCGAAAAAACGATTCGGATCTTGAAGATTGGTGATAGGCGATGGTTTCAAAGAATGCACCATATCAGGAAATTTCATCGCATCACGAATAAAAAAGACAGGCAAACTATTACCCACTAAATCCCAATTCCCTTTTTTCGTGTAAAATTTGGTCGCAAATCCGCGAGGATCGCGTAAGGTTTCGGGGGAGCCTTTTGAGTGAACAACCGAAGAAAAGCGAACAAAAACAGGCGTGATTTTATTTTTAGCCCCAAAAGGTTCTGCCATCGTCAAATCGTTAAAATTACCATCCGAAATAAATTCACCATGGGCGCCTGTTCCACGCGCGTGAACCACACGCTCAGGAATTCGCTCTCTCGCAAAACGTTGAAGCTTTTGTATCAAATGAACATCTTGAAGCAATACGCTTCCTGTATCACCCGCCGTGATTGAATTTTGATTATCTCCAACTGGCGCGCCATTGTCTTGCGTGATTGTTTTTGCGTATAAGGGTAAACAAGCTAACCCTATCGAAATAAACAATATGTTTTTTGCGATTTTCATATTTTCTCCTTTCAAGCCCTTAATGGATATAAACATCTCAAAAAATAAAAACATTTTATTGATTTGAAAATATCCTCACAGAGAAAACCTGTACAATCACTTATAACTATCTCTTTAATAGAAATAATCAATGAAATTTAATATATCCTCTCATGCACACCAAAAGCCCTCTGTGTTTTGCTGCATAAAAGAATTAAAAACACACCTTCAAAGATGAGAGGAACACCCAAAATATATGAAACCCATCTCATGCAAGAGTCACCCGATATTACCCAGGAAAAATCACCCAATATTGGCTGCGATAGGTATACCCAAAAGAATTGAAGATACGCGCCTGCGCCGAGCGAGTGAAGCCCCTGAGCATAGATAGAGTCTGTGATTGGGCTGAACGCGCGTAGCCAACAAGCAGGCAGCGTCAAATGCGAGGGGTATCACCGCATTTTATAAATTAAACTTTTCTATAAAATGTCAATCTCATCAAGAAAAAGCTTCATCTCTATTTTCGGTTCTCGTTTTTTCCCTTCGAAAATGCCCCCCTAGGAAAAGAAAAATCATCATTTTCAGAAGGGTAAACAATCCGATTGTCTTTGGTAAAATAGCCAAAAAAAATCCCATCGATATAATGCACCTTGAAGATCAATCATTCTCTTTTTTCAGTCCATCCTGAGCTTTCGAGTGAAAAAATAAAAAATTATTCGCATAACGTTTGAGTTAAAGAAAGACGAGATTAGATCTATTTATTATTTAGACGCTCAGTTCAATAAGAAAAACATATGTACAAAACTGAATTCAATTCGCTTATTTAGAAGCAACATTCCGTGCAGAAGAAATTAATATTTACTCATCAGCATTCCGTAACCCAAGACACTTGAAGATGCGCGCTTGCGGCAAACGAGTGAAGGCCTTGAGCATAGATGGACTCTTTGATTGGCCTGAGTAAGAGCAGCCAACACCCACTAAGTTTCAAAGGCAACGGGTATAGTGATAAATAAAAATTTGATGTTATAATGGATAAAATAATTACAAAATCAACCCCCTGCAAGCCAAAGTATTTTTCAGGTGAATTGATTTGTGTTTTCTTTATCATCTTGATAACTCATGATCTCACACAAGAAGCGAATCAAACAAAAACGAACAAATTTAGTATAAAATACTGCCTGAGCGTCTTTCTGAATGAGTTGAATTGCGCCTTCAATTAATGTGAACCTGTTAGGCAATTAAATAAAAACATGGTCATAAATTTTATTTGGAATTCCTGTTAATGAAAGTTAAGAATGCATTATTGTCTTTTTTTATTTCTAGCCTTATTTCGGCGCCCTCTTTTTCTTCTGCTTTAAATGGCGAGATGAATAATGGTTATAATCTCCCATATCTATGGGATTCCAATGCAGGATACAGTAATTCTGATTGGATGAGTGCAATTGATAATGAAAAAAAATTAAGTGAAATTTCAATACCAGGCACTCATAATTCGATGTCTTTATATGGTGGGGATATTGTTCAAACACAAACATTAGATATTCTTTCACAGCTTAATATGGGTGTCCGATATCTTGATGCAAGATTCAAATATGTAAATGGTGAACTAATTGCTTATCATGGCATTATTACTCAACATCAAAGCTTTAATTCATTTATGTCAACAGTATCTCTTTTTTTGGATTCTAACCCAACAGAAACTGTTATTATTCGAATGCAAAATGAAGCGGGAGCCGCAACGGATCAAGAGAAATTTTATCAACATTTTAAGAAGGTGTTAGAAACATACAAACACAACAATGTCATTCCCTCTTCAGATAATCCTTCTTTAGGGAGTATAAGAGGAAAATTCGTTTTTATTCGTGACTTCAATACCTTTAATTACAATATTGGCATTGAGCGCAGAAGTTTGAATATACAAGATAAATTTAAATTAAGCACAAATTGGGATTTATATTCAAAATGGGAAAATGTTAAGTCACATTTTATGTCCATAGATGCGAATAAGGTCTCTTTGAATTATTTATCTGGGTCTGTCGGGTCTTTCCCCTATTTTGTTGCAAGCGGTAAATCAAGCCCTGGATCACATGCTCCCCAGCTGTGGACTGGCGTATCGACTGTTGATAGCCGCAAATATCCAGATTTTCCGCGTACTTCATGCCTTGGTAAATTATGCAGTATTAATTTTTCAGGAACAAACCAATTAACTGATCATTGGATTAAATCTAATAAATTCCCTAATGCACTTGGTGTTGTTATTATGGATTTTCCTGGTGGCGGTATCGTCGATACAATTATACAACATAATTCCCCAACGAAAAACATGATGGTTATTTATGAGCATGCAAATAAAATGGGGAAAAGTATGATTATTAATAATACTATTTCTTCTTTAGGTGAGATGAACAATAAAATCTCTTCCTGGACCATCCCGAATGGTTGGAGAGTTAGATTTTATGAGAAAGAAAACTTCCAAGGTCTTTATTACACAAGAGAACACAGCGAAAATGAGACGCCAGTGTTTAATGATACGATAAGTTCAATTGAAATCATTGAAAGAATCAATTAATACTACCCAAGACACTTGAAGATGCATGCCTGCGCCAAGCGAGTGAAGTCCCTGAGCGTAGAGAGACGATGTGATAGGGCAAAGCAGGCGTAGCCAACAAGCACAAGGCGAAAAGCGAAGGGTATATGAATAAATTCTCTTATACCCAACGCAATTTAATACTCCAAATTAACCTTTTAATTGAATACACCCGAGACACTTGAAGATGCGCGCCTGCGGCAAGCGAGTGAAGCCTCTGAGCATAGAGAGACTATGCGATTGGGCTGAACGAAGCCAACACCCATGCAGTTTCAAAGACGACGGGTATAGTTAAAATATGGATGCGCGCTGAAGGGGAATTTGATTAACGCTTAGCCCCGATGATTTCATCAAAGTTAAATTCCACGTTCGGGTATTTAGTCTGTAATTCTGGAATGTCGGTCTCTTGTATTAATGTTCCAAAAAGAGAGAGTGAAAAAGACATTTCAGGATTTAAAATCAATCCGTCCTTTCTAAGTTCGTTATTATTATAAATCATCAGCGTTTTTAAACTCGGTGTTAAGGCGCTGACGTCTATCCCTCTGAACTGGTTACTGGCTAAATCCAATGATTGCAATTGTGTTAATGTTCTTAAATCTATCTGTGTCATCCCCATGTTATTTAAAGCCAATGACTTCAATTCTGTTAAAGCGCTTAAGTCAAAAGCGCCAAGCGGGTTATTCGATAAATTCAATGATTGCAATTGCGCGGATAAATTGTTGAGCTCTATCGCTGTAAGCTGATTACTGGACACATTCAGTGATTGTAATTGTGTTAATGCGTTTACATCCATCGCTGTAAGCTGATTACTGGACACATTCAGTGATTGCAATTGTGTTAATGCGTTTACATCCATCGCTGTAAGCTGATTACTGGACACATTCAGTGATTGCAATTGTGTTAATGCGTTTACATCCATCGCTGTAAGCTGATTACTACCTAGATCCAATGATTGCAATTGCGTTAATGCGTTTACATCCATCGCTGTGAGCTGATTACTACCTAGATCCAGTGATTGCAATTGCGTGAATGTGCTTAAATCTATTTGTATCACCCCACTGTTATTTAAAGCCAATGACTTCAATTCTGTTAAAGCGCTTAAGTCAAAAGCATCAAGCGGGTTATTCGATAAATTCAGTGAATGTAAGTTTTCCAATGGCATTAAATTAATCGAAGTCAGTCGATTTTTCGACAAATCCAGCGATTGCAATTGAGGGACTAAGCTTAAATCAACGAAAGAAAGTCCATTGTTCGACAAATTCAGTGATTTTAATTTTTCAGAAAATTCGAAAGAGTTAAGTTCAGGGTTACCACTGATCTCGACAGTTTCACTGTTTGGAAATTTTGAAATAGAAAAAGCATTAAATTGTAAATTACCTGAAGGATTACCTTGATATACGAATTTCTTCACATTCATTAAAACAGGAAAATCACTCATTAGAGCTTGGCTCATCGAGGCATTACTAAATTGAATTGAATTTAAATTTGCAATTTTATCAATTTCACCAAGAGATGTAATATCCCCAAGACATAACAAGGCATTATTTTTGAATTCGCAACCTTCCGTGGCCGTAGGAAGTGTTGCGGTGGCGACTGCAGGATAAGAAGTGGATGTATCATCTGAACAACCGGCCAAAATTAACCCAACGAAAAATGCAATATACTTTATTTTCATTTAATTTTCTTCTTTATTTTTATTCAATAGCTTAGGTTACACTTGTATTAATTTCTGTTCAAGCAAATCAAAAGCCCAATCTTGAATAAGGAAGAATGCAATAAAATATATGAATGAGCGCGCAATGAATCATACTGCGCAATAAGCAAAGATGAGGCTTTTTCATTCATTAGGTGATTTCTTTAATATACCCAAAGGAATTGAAGATGCGTGTAGGCGGCAAGCGAGCGAAGCCCCTGA
>CAMRBZ010000127.1 GCA_947040595.1 uncultured Enterovibrio sp.
AAATACAGTGGCAGGGTCCACCTCCTTCTCATGCCAAAATAACGGGATATTGATGTAAAGGATGCATCAATATCTCAACAGGCCAACCGTACACATCTTCAATGTTTTTTGATGTTAACACCTTTAAAGGGGGTCCATCTGCGATGATCGCGCCTGAATGAAGCATGAGAATACGGTCAGCATATCGCGCTGCAAGATTTAAGTCATGGACGACCGCGATCACCGTCGCCCCCTGATAGGCGAGCTGTTTTGCCACTTGAAGTGTGTGGTGTTGATGACGAATATCAAGGGCGGACGTGGGTTCATCAAGCAATAAAACAGGAGGCCGAGGGGAGGCGGCTATCTGTGTGAGAACCCGAGCAAAATGCACCCGTTGTTTTTCTCCTCCAGACAGCGTTGGGTAGGGGCGATCCACCAGGTGAAAAACATCGGTGTCTTGCATTTTTTTCTCTGCAATTTCCGTGATTTCTTTTTGAGACAACGCCAAGGTAAGCCCGCCAAGCTCAACAACCTCTCTGACGGTAAAAGCAAAAGACAAGCTGCTGTATTGCGGTAACACCCCCATGGATTTTGCAAGGACGTCATCACGCCACTGCGATGAGGGCTTGCCATAAAAAGACAGCGCCCCTTCGGTTTTCCATTCTCGGCTGAGGAGCTTGAGCAGGCTGCTTTTTCCTGTGCCATTTGGGCCGAGCAAAAGGGTCATTTCTTTGGGATGAAAATCAAGGCTGACATTGTTCAGCAAGCGTTTATTGCCAAGGGTTAAGCTGGCATTTCGGATTTCAATGCTCATTTAAGCCAAGCGTCCTCTTTGTTTTAATAATAATCCTAAAAAAAAGGGCGCCCCAATAATGGCTGTAATGATCCCCACAGGAAGCTCAAGAGGGGTCACCACAGTGCGCGCCGCCATATCAGAAATCAATAAAAGCAAACTTCCCAGCACCCAAGAAAGGGGAAGTAAACGGCGGTGATCCGGGCCGGATAACATGCGTCCAATATGGGGAACAACCAAACCGATAAAACCGATGATCCCAGACAAGGCGACCGTGACACCCACCCCTGCGGCCGTCAATAAGATAAGATTTCGTTTTAGTTTTTGTACATTGACGCCCAAGTGGCGGGCTTCTGATTCGCCCAGAAGCAGTGCATTGAGTGGCTTTGCATAAAACTGAAAAGCAAAGGCCAGAAAAATGAGCGTGCTGTAAGCCAAAGCGAGGGCTTCCCATGAAGCGCCCGCCAAAGAACCCATGGTCCATAAAGACAAGCTACGCAAGGCTTCATCATCTGCAAAATAATTCAGCAATCCCATTCCGGCCCCTGCAATGGATCCAAGCGCCACACCGGCCAACAACATGATGTTGACGGAGGTTCCGTTTCGACTTGTTCCCATGTAATACACGGCAAAGGTGGCCAAGGCACCGCCTAAAAAGGAGAATAAAGGAACCGTGCCAAAAAGGAGAAACGCCGTATGCTCAAGAACACTGCCAAAAACAACAATCGCGATAGCGGCCCCCAAAGAGGCCCCTGCCGAAACGCCAATGATCCCAGGATCAGCCAATGAATTACGAAACAAACCTTGCATCACCGCGCCGCACAAGGCCAGAATGCCGCCAATGGCGATGGCCAGCAAGGTACGAGGAAGGCGAACTTGTTGAATGATCACAGACACATATTCAGGTATTTCAGACTTTATCGGAAATAACGCGATAAAACTGTCGCTGAACGTGATAGGCATGGCGCCCAAGCTTATCGAGCTTATGAGCGCCAGGAAGAGCAACACGCAAGAAAAGGCCATGAGCCATGAAAGGGGCAAGCGATGCGCCATCACGCTGTTCATTTCGCCTCTCGTGCATCAAGCTGGTTTATCCTGTTTTTTGATTGTTGATTTTCTGAGTGAGCCGCTTTATCAAGCAAAAAGGTTTCGTTCAAACGTTCAGCGAGTGCGAGGCTCGCAAGACCAAAACCGCCCAAAATCGCGTGACCTGCAATGGGAATGACCCTGTTGTTTTTCACCGCAGGTGTCGCTTTTAATAAGGGATGCTGCTTTAAAATTCCTTCTACGCCATTCAGCTCATCAAAAGTTCTTTGGGCAATCAATATGTAATCTGGTTGCATTGCGACAAGTGCTTCTGTCGAAAAGGCTTTGAAACTATCAAGTTGTTCTGCCGCAGGATTGAAAGCGCCTGACAGATTGATCACGGTGTTGATGGTTGTTTTATTGCCCGCAAGGGTGATAGGACGCCCGTTAGACATCATCATAAACAGTACCTTGTCTTTTTTATCTTGCGGTAATTGATTGAGCTTTGATGTGTTGAGTGTTTCCATTTTTTCCAGGACGTCGGCTTTGATTGTCTTCGCGTTTTCTTGGGTCTGTGTGATGGCGGCTAAAGCATCAATGCGTTGATTGAAATCATCCAGTGTGTCTCCTGTTGTTAATGTGTTCACCTTCACGCCGGCTGTTTTTAAAAGATTCAGCGTGCTGTCTGGGCCCATTTCAGAAGAACCAATAAGATGGGTTGGACTCAAGGCAAGCAAGCCTTCCGCGCCCAGTTGACGGTGATATCCCAAAACGGGAATTTCGCGTTTATCAAGATAATGGCGGCTGGTCAGATCGACCGCAATCACCTTTTTATCCGCGCCAAGAGCAAACAACAACTCTGTGATACTGGAACCTGCGCTAATAATACGGGCTTCATCAGCATGGGATGCTGCGCTAACCTGCACACAAAAAACGAGGGTGATGGCCTTGAGAATTGATTTCATTTTTCTTCCATTTGAATGTGGGTCGCATTGATGTTGTTTTTTTGCAAAAAGGCCAAGACGTGAAGCATGTTTTCAACACTGGCTTGTTTATCCGCACCGATAAGCACGGCCCTGTCCGGGTGCGCTTTTATTTTTTCTAAAAGAGTGAGCGTAAATTCATCCCAGCTCTTTATGGGATGCCCCTCAATGGCCCAGGTGGGCGTGCCTTGCAAAATATTGATCATGAGGCTTTCTTTCGCGACAGAGGACAGCGTGGCGGCGTCTCGGGATTTTGGAATGTCAATTTCCATTGTTTTAACTTGAATGTTCGCGCTTAACAACAAAAAGACCATCACAATAAAAATGATATCCAGTAAGGGGGTCAGATCCGGGATCATCACCTCACTGTCATTTTCAGACTGAGAGCGGATCATACACGCCCTTCCATCACCAGTGGCGTCTTTGTCTTTGTTTCCATCCCCTCTTGATGAGTACGAGAGGAGCAAGGAGAAGACGCGCATGAAGGCGGCGGATTCTTTGCACAACAAACCAGATTATCCCTCAAAGGCGACAGTCCAGACAGGTGCAAATTAAAATGATTAAGCACATATTCAATCTTGGCCAAGGTGGTGTCAGCCCAGAGTTTACCCAATTGCGATACCGCAATCGCAGGCAGCGCAATCAAAAGACCCGCGGCCGTTGTTGACATGGCCAAACCCAGTCCATGAGACAGCTCGGCAGGGGAGACCCCCCCTTGCGCCGTGGACAATCCTTTGAACATTTCAATCAATCCAAGCACGGTTCCTAAAAGCCCCAGTAATGGACTGAGCGCTCCTATTACATTCAATAACTTGAGACCAGACGTATACTGACGGCGTTTTTTTTGAAGCCAAATACTGACCGCTTCTTCACGCATTGCTTTCGTAAATTCACGGTGACGAATCAACATACACAGCCCTTGAGCCAGTGTATTTTGTGTTTTTTGGTGTGTTGATAGGTAATGTTCTATTTCAGTTTCATTGTCCAAAGGCACCTTGTAAATCTCTTGTTCTAAACCTTTACTGCGGGTATTCGTGTTGAGCAAGGTGAAGACAAAACGTTCAATGATCAGCATCAACATCAAAGCAGACAGCAAGGTCAGCGGCCATGTCATGATCCCAAGCTGGGTGTGAATAGAGGTAAAAAAATGCAAATTCATGACGCATCCAATTTAAAAAGAACGGGAATTCTGACGCGATGCGCTTTAGGCACCCCATTTTCTGAGTGGCTTTTAAAATGCCATTTCTTGACCGCCGTCATGGCCGCCTTGTCGAGAAGACCAAAAGACGAGCTTTTGATTAAGATATGTTTGATTTGATTTCCTTTTTCATCTAACCACACTTCAATAAGCACCGTCCCTTCCATGTTTTTACGCTTTGCAATATACGGGTATTTTGGAGCGATGGGCTTGACTTTAAATGCCGGTTTTTCAACTTGAATCGGCGCGCTTTCTTTTTGGTTTACAGAAGATGCGTCTTTAGATTGGGGGCGCGCAGTGGGCTTTTTATTGACCACCTTGGTTTCTTTTGGGTCTTTTTTAATTTTGTTTTGTTCTTTTTTTTCGCTGTTTTTTTTCGGCGGCGCTTTCAATACGGGCGGCTTTTTTTCAGATGTTTGTTTTTTAGTGAATGGCGCAGCAGGCTTTGTGGGAGAAGAAAGGGCCTGAGTTGACGCTTTTTCCACCGCTTTTGCTTTTGTTGAGACGGGTTTTGTGGCCTGTTTTTGAGGGGGGGCCGCGTCTTTTTCTGTTTTTTCAGGCGCTTTAAGAATCGGCGTTTGCGTCTCTTTTTGATTTTCTTCTAAAGGTGTGGCTTTCGATGGAGCCGACATCAGCGCAATACTCACCCTCTCACTCTTTTCTGGTGCTGTTTTTAGGCTAAATGGCGTAGGCTCTTGATCCGCTGAAAAAGCCAAAAGACTGTGCATGGCAACAGACACCACTGCACACACGAGATAACATCGGGCGCTCATTTTTTTCCTGCCAGCAATAAATTCATGAGCTCATTATGCACCAAATGCAAATGATATCAATTATCACTTGCATTCTCATTCAGGGACAATAAGATAAGTGACTGGATGAAACAGGGCTGTATTTAGGACTGTGATTGATGAAAGGCGGTGTCAGACAATGAAGTTTGATGTAAACAATGAAGACTTGGTTGGACGCTCAACTCCAGACCCTCTTCGTTTTGCTTTTACGCGTAAAAAAAGTCCTCATGCAGGCGCGATGATGCAAACGATCAAAGAAGACGCGATACAGGCTTCTCTTCAAAAAGCCCACGCTTCCTCTTCTGAAATTTATTTTCCGAGAAAAGAACACTCGAAACCCCCATCTATTTTCTCCAATGACGGTTCAGCACGATGCCTGTATCTTCATATTCCTTTTTGTCGGGTTCGATGCACCTATTGCCATTTTTTTCAATATGCCTCCAGTTCATCTTTAATGGATGATTATGTAAAAGCATTGCGAGAAGAAATTCGATGGAAAGCGTCAACAGTGTGGGCACAATCTGCGCCCTTTCATGCGGTGTATATCGGGGGAGGCACACCGACAGATTTAAGTGCCGAGCAAATTTATACTTTGGTGTCCGATGTTCGAAGCTTATTCCCTTTGACTCCCGACTGTGAAATCACTCTTGAAGGGCGCGTTAATCGTTTTGAATTAGACCAATTTGAGTTCGCCTTAAAGGCCGGTGTGAATCGTTTTTCATTCGGCGTTCAAAGTTTTAATACCTTGGTCAGAAAAAGCGCAAAACGACAAGACAACAAAGAAGAGGTGATGAAGAAAATTCAATTACTCTCTTCCTACCAAGCGGCCCCCATCGTGCTTGATTTATTGTACGGATTGCCTTATCAAACCTTAGACATTTGGGAAGAAGATTTACAGGGTTATTTAGAGTCTGGCGCACAGGGCGTGGATTTATACCAGTTGATTGAACTGAATGGTTTACCGATGGCCAAAATGGTCGAGCAAGGTAAATTACCCCCTCCTGCAGACACACAAATGAAAGCCAGCATGTTTGAGATGGGGGTGAACTTTATGGCGAAACACCATCAAACACGTTTGAGTGTGAACCATTGGTCCTCCAACCACAGAGAGCGCAGCCTTTATAACACCTTAGCCAAAACCAGCGCTGAAATAATGCCTCTTGGGGCTGGCGCTGGCGGCAATGTTAACGGCTATCAAATGATGCAAACCCGAGACATGAAAACCTATATTGATGCCATAAAAAACAAAGCATTCCCTGTTACCACCCTCAGTCGCGTTCCAAGTTCAAAAGGGGTGTCTTCTGAAATAAAATCGGGTTTTGATGCTGGCGTACTGGCTCAGTCTCAATTGGACAAGGCCGCCGGAGCCGGAACCTTTGAGGCTTTATCTCCTTTATTTGAAGCTTGGCAAAAAAATGGTTTGGTGCATCTTG
This sequence comes from uncultured Enterovibrio sp., assembly GCA_947040595.1. Classification (GTDB taxonomy): domain Bacteria; phylum Pseudomonadota; class Gammaproteobacteria; order Enterobacterales; family Vibrionaceae; genus Enterovibrio. Next base: position 6,204 of record CAMRBZ010000127.1, read on the forward strand.
AGCGTCATCAAGCACAAAGAAGCTATCTGAAATTGACCCTGGCAGGGCAATTTTGGACGGTGAATTTGGCGCAAAATCTCATTGATGTTCTGCGCACTCAAAAAGCGTCACCCCTGTAAATTGTTTCTTTATTCAAGAAGACAAAAATAAACGCCATCCCCCTCGTCATACACCCCAAGAGCAAGGAAAATAAAAAGCGCTGCCGGGTCAAAGACGATGGGGATCCCATAAAAAACACAGTCAAAAAAGCAGGACTTAATGAGAAAGCAAACCCCCGAAATAAAAAAACAGGTCGAAGATTTTTTAGCCAAAGATGGGGACTCCCCCGTTTCCAATATGGTGGAAAGACTTGGATTAACCGAAGGGGATATCACCTTCTCATTACCAAAAGACATGTTTGCAAGGGCCCCAGGAGAGCAAGTTCAAGCGATTTTAGAAAAATTTGCGTCTTTTGGAAAAGTGACAACCATTGTGCATTCAGGAGGATCCATCTTTGAATTTAAAGCCGATTTTCCTAAAGGGAAACTCGCACACGGTTATTACAATTTGATGGGAAAAGAAGGCCAATTACACGGCCATCTTCGCATTGATTTGGTTACCGATATTGCGTTTGTGAGCAAGCCTTTTCGTGGAACAGAAAGCCATTATGTTGGATTTTTTGATACGTCAGGGCATTGTATTTTTAAGATTTACTTAGGACGAGACGCAAAGCGTCAGCTCTTCGCTGATCAAGTTGAACGTTTTAATGAAATGAAAATGGAGTGGTCCAAGTGATCGACAAAGCAGAACGTTTACAAAATCGTCTTGGGCCTGAGATCCAAGAATTTCGAGACTCGCGACTCACCTTGCAGTTAGGCACCCTCAATAAAAACGGGAAACCCCACACCAGTTATGCTCCGTTCGCCTTCTCTGAAAATGGGTATTACATCTTGGTTTCAGATTTAGCCACGCACGGACAAAATTTAAAAGAGTGTGATGCGGTGTCCATCATGATGATTGAAGACGAGCGTTGCGCGCGTTCTATTTTTGCACGTCGTCGTTTGTCGTTTGATACACATGCCACCCTGATTGAACGTGACACCGTCCAATGGCAAGAAGGGATTGAGCGGATGCAAGCGCGTTTAGGAAGCATGATTGATGATCTCAGTCAGCTCAGTGATTTTCATCTCTATCGCTTAAAACCAGAGATGGGGCGCTATGTAAAAGGATTTGGAAAAGCGTTCAATGTTTCAGGTGACGAGATGCTCTCTGTGATTCACCTTGATGAAGGGCATGTTAAAAAAATGAAAGAGGCGCGCTAGAAAACGCTCGCGCTTCTTAAGACGCCTTCCCTTGGTGTCTTTCTTTTATGTGGCAACCCAATGGGTGTGCTTGTTTTTTTATTACTTATATACCCGTCGCCTTTGACGCTGCTTGGGTTTTGGCTGTGCCCTCAAAGCCCAATCAGAGAGTCCATCTATGTTCAAGGGCTTTTCGTTCTTGCCGCTTAACTTGCAACGTCAAATACCTTGGGTATACAAAGCCGAACGTAAGAAACATAAATCATGATCATAAAAAAAAACACACTGACGTTATGTATTGGACTTGTCACAGCCTCTCGCGCCTTCGCGGAAGAGGTTTACACCTTTGATGATGTTGTGGTTTCAGCGACACGCAGTGAACAAAGTAAAGAAGATGTCAGCGCATCCATCGCCTTGGTCGGTGGGGCTCAATTAGAAGAAAAGATGGCTCAAAATTTGGAGCAAGCTGTTGAAGGTGTCCCCGGGGTTTCCGTGCAGGGAACGGGGCGCTATGGAAGTTCAGGCTTTAATATACGTGGACTCAATGAAAATTATGTAAAAACCTTGGTCGATGGTGTTGAATTGCCCGCCTCTTACAATCCCGGAGCGGATGTGATGCGAAAATTTAACAACCACATTGAAACCGACACCCTTGAGCGTATTGAAATCAATAAAGGGCCCTCTTCCAGTCTTTATGGAAGCGATGCTTTGGCGGGGGCGGTGATCATTCGAACAAAAAAACCGGATGATTTGTTAAACAAAGAAGAAGAGGATACCTACGCCAGCCTTAAAGGAGGCTATTACAGTGCAGACAAATCCTATAAAGCCACAGCAACATTGGCCAATCGCATTGGGGCATGGGAGTCACTGCTTATTTTTACCCACCGTTATGGACATGAAACGCGCACTCATTCCAGTGGTTTAGATACAGAAGGCAGAGATCGTGGACAAGCCGATCCCTTTGATATCGGCTCTGATAATCTGCTTGCGAAAGCCTTCTATCAAATCAATCCTCAGCATCAACTGGGTGTCACCGCAGAAGTGTTTAACAGAGACGCAAACGGGCTTATTTTATCCAATGAAGGCCATCAAATCGGCCCCAATAATATCTACACGCGAAACAGCGCAAAAGACCAAGACAAACGAAAGCGCCTCACGCTAGAGCACGAATGGAAAGCCGATGTCAGCGCGTTTGATACAGCCCATTCACAACTGACAGGGATGACCACCGAAAGCCTCCATAATACCTTTGATGAAACCCCCCTCAATGGCTATCGTCAGCGTGAACGTCAAGGCACAGACAACAGCGTACAATTTGATATTCAATTAAACAAAGCCATTGATTTTGATAACAGTTACCATGAAATAAGTTACGGTGTAAGCGGGGTCAATAATGCCTTTGAATTGGGATACCGAGACCTCTTTTTAGAGGGGCCAAAGCAAGGCATGATCGAGAATAAAAGCGGGGAAGTGCCCAATGCTAGCGCCCTAAAATGGGGATTATTTTTACAAGATCAGGCGTTTTTTTTGGAAGAGCGCTTGATAGTCAATGCTGGAATACGTTATGACCGTTTTCATGCCAAACCCGAAAACACCTCAACAACCACAGAGAACAAGGAATCGAGCAGTCAAGCACTGACCGGACGCCTTGGGGCCGTATACCATTGGAACGAAAATATCAGCACTTATTCAAATATCAGCCAAGGGTTTAAATCTCCGTCACTGCAAGATTTGTATTTCTTTTATGAAACCGATGCCGCTTTTGGCGCCTTGTTTGAACCTAACCCGCATTTAAAACCAGAGCAAAGCATCGGCTATGAAACGGGAATGCGCTTTCATTACGACGCGGCGCGTTTAGATTTTGCCGTTTACTTGAATGATTACACTGACTTTATTGAAAGCTATAAATTCAGTGAAAATGCCCCGAGCGGCAAAGAGCGCTGGACCAAACAAAACATCAATAAAGCGCAAATTTACGGTGCAGAGCTGAACATGACCTTGGCCTTGGATTCTTTATTGTCTGCCCCTTCTGGATTGTATTCAGAATTCAATCTTGCGTATGCCAAAGGAGAAGATAAAGAGAACAAAAAGGCCTTAGACACTGTGGCGCCACTCAGCGCGAAAATGGCCCTTGGATACCAGCCTACTGAGAGGCCTTTTGGTGCCAATTTATCCATCAAAGCCGTTGCTGGCAAAAAAGGGGACGATTGGAGCAATGCGAATGGAGTCAGTAATGTCACTGCGCCGGGTTACGTTGTCACTGATTTAACTGGCTTTTATCGTCCAATCAAAGATCTGACATTGCGCGCAGGCCTTTTTAATATTTTTGATACCCAATACTGGGATTATTCAGATCTTTCCAATACCCAAAATAACGCGCTAGGGCTCGAACGAAGAACGCAATCGGGACGAAATTGGGGTCTTGAAGCCGAATACGTGTTTTAATCTAAAAAACCGGCACTTTATATGCAGTGGGCTGCATATATCCAAAGGAATTGAAGATGCGTGTAGGCGGCAAGCGAACGAAGCCCCTGAGCATAG
>CAMRBZ010000128.1 GCA_947040595.1 uncultured Enterovibrio sp.
AGGCGAGGCTCGTAGATCTATGCTCAGAGGCTTCACTCGCTTCGCAAGCGCGCATCTTCAATTCCTTTGGGTAAAATCCAAAAACAAACCATGCAAACCTGTGCCACTAAAAGAGAATTTTTAGATTTAAAACCGTCATTCCACACATGAAAAAATAATATTGTTTTCTAGACAAGATTACAAAGCGTCGCCCATTAACCCGTATTTGAACGTCACGCGGCATAAAAAAATTGCCTGTTAATTTCAATATCATATTTTTAAAAAACGAGGTGAGGTGCCAAATGACGGCTGAATAGTTACAAGATCTTTAACTTTATTTAATGTTTAGAGAGAAATAAAATATAGAACTATAAAAACAGCAACTTACATGAAGATATTTTGGCTTTTGTCTTGCCAAATTTACACCTCACAATTTTGTAAGGTGTAAAATGAAAGCATTATAGATATTATCTTCTCAACGTCTTCGAGATATCAATATTAATCAGGAATGCTGAAATGAAAATATTTACTTTCGCCAGTTTATTTATTCTTCTTTCCGCTGCATCGTCAAATTTGCTTGCAGCTCAATACGGTCATACAGGCGGTTTTTCAGGGCCGGGGGGACAAAGCATGCCAAGAACCGTCCAAGATGCACGTAATACCAGTATCTTCTCTGATGGCATGCATGTTACACTTACAGGTGTTATTACGGAGTCATTAGGCAATGAGTGGTATACCTTCCGAGATAACACCGGAACAATTAAAATCGAAATTGACAATGATGACTGGTATGGTTTAAACGTCAATCCTAATGTCACCGTTGTTATTAATGGTGAAATTGAAAAAGGGATCCTCGGCACATCCATTGAAGTAGACCGTATTCATCTAAAATAAACGCCCTCTTATTTCAAATGAATACTTCTTCTGTTCGTATAATCAAGAAATACATGAATGAAATTAAAAGTTAATATAAAAATTTTAAACTGTGAATAAAAAAATACGTATATTGTAAATCAATGTCTTTATCAAAATATAACTGAGTATTAATATGAAAAAATTAGCCGTCACCACTTTTTTCCTTCTTAGCTGCGCCACTTCTGCTCCTTTATTTGCAAATCAACAAATGCACACAGGGGGCTTCACTGGACCGAATTCGGCTGTCACTCAAAACCTAAACACAGTGAGTGACATTCTTAGTTCAAGACGTATGCACGATGACATGCCAGTTACTTTAACAGGAAGAATCACTCAGTCATTAGGTGGTGAGAGGTATATGTTCAGTGATGGCACCGGTGAGATTTTAGTTGAAATCGATCATGATGAGTGGTACGGATTAAAAACAACCCCAGAGACGCTTGTCATCATTAATGCAGAACTTGATACAGAGCGAGGTCGCCCCAGTCTTGATGTGAAACGTATTCTTGCACAATAATCACGTATTCAAAGAGAAACGGGATTAAACAGAAAAAGGGGGCTCATCAAGAGCCCCTTTTTTTCTTTTGTAAAAAATACAGATCGGCCTATTTAAAATGGCCTTCTGTTTTAGATCTCGCACTCCCACCTTTGCCACATCCTTAACGTTTTTCATTATGGTAAAGCAAGAATAAGAGCAAATATCCGTTTCTCTTGAATTTACCATAAACCGAACCGAGTACAGACTTCCTTCTGGCACCTTAATGATACTGGGATACGGTCTACTCACATCTTCAAAGGCGCAGCGCAAGGGAAACCCCTTGGCGGATGGCGCGTTTTGCATCAAGCTCCCCTGCATTTTGCGCCCCTCCTATCACATGCACCTTTTGTCCTTGCTGCATCACCTTTGAAACCAAATCATTGACAGAAGCTTGCCCAGTGCAAAGAATGACATTATCGACATCTAAAAGCATCGCTTTACCTTTTATTAAAAGGTGCAAGCCTGCGTCATCGATTTTTTTGTATTCCACCTCCCCTAACAGGGAAACACCTCGTTTTTGAAGGACTAATCTGTCAATCCAACCGGTCGTTTTTCCTGGACCTTTTCCTGTTTTCCCATTTCTGCGTTGCAACAACCAAACCTCTTTGGATGCCTTTTCGTGAGAAAAAGAAGCCAACCCACCCGCAAAAGAAAGGGTTTTATCGATGTTCCACTCTTTAAGCCAAGCATCTAAGTCTTGTTTTGGAGGATGTGTCAGCAACATGGCCACATCCACTCCAATCCCCCCAGCCCCAAGAATGGCAACCCGCGAGCCTAAAATAGGACGCTCTTTAATGTACGTTTGATAATCAATCACTTTTTCATGCTTAATGCCTTTGATATTTGGCACGCGAGGTTTAACCCCTGTAGCAATGATCACCTCATCAAAGCCTTTAAGTACCAAGGGAGTGACAACTTGATTTAATCGCACATCCACCCCTAAACGCTTTAATTTTTCAGTAAAATACCGAATAGATTCTTTAAATTCCTCTTTTCCTGGAATGCACTTAGCAAGGTTAAATTGTCCGCCCAGTTTGTCCGTTTTTTCATATAAAACGACATCAAACCCTCTTTCTGCCGCTGTAACCGCAAAAGACATTCCTGCCATTCCAGCCCCAACAACGGCGATTTGCCGTGACGAAAGCACCCTCTCCATGACAAATTCGGTTTCATAGCAGGCTTGAGGATTCACAAGGCAGCTTGCTCGCTTACCTTTAAATACATGATCTAAACACGCTTGATTACAGGCGATGCAGGTGTTTATTTCTTTCACTTTATTGTGCTGCGCTTTGACGACAAACTCAGGGTCGGCAAGAAAAGGACGGGCCATAGACACCATGTCTGCTTGACCACTGGCTAAAATATCTTCTGCAAGGTGCGGGGTATTGATTCGATTGCAGGTGATAAGCGGAATATTCACTTCTCCTTTGAATCGTGCGGTCACCCAGCTAAATCCACCAGCAGGCACAGAAGAAGCAATGGTCGGAATACGCGCTTCATGCCAGCCCACCCCGGTATTGAGCATGGTGACGCCCGCACGTTCTAAAGCTTTAGCCAAAATAAGCACCTCTTCATGGGTGCTGCCTTCTTCAACCAAATCAAGCATGGATAAACGAAAAATAACAATAAATTCATGCCCTACCTTTTCACGCACCGCCTTCACGATTTCAAGCGCAAAACGCATTCTGTTTTTATATTCCCCGCCCCAGCTGTCTTCTCGTTTATTGGTACGACGGCAAATAAATTGATTAATGAGGTAACCTTCAGAGCCCATTAATTCAACACCATCGTATCCCGCTTCTTTTGCGCGCAACGCACTGGTTGCAAAATCTCGAATGGTCCCCAATATCTGTCTTTGGGACATTTTTGAAGGTGAGAAACGTGAAATAGGCGCAGCGATGCTCGATGCACTTAAAGAGAAAGGATGCAAAGCATAACGGCCCGCATGCAATAACTGCAGGGCTATTTTTCCCTCGTGTTCATGCACGGCCTGCGTGATTTTAGAATGAGCACGGACTGCCATCTTCGTGCTAAATTGAGCACTTAATGGATGCAACCGACCACGAAAATTGGGAGAAAACCCCCCCGTTACAATCAAAGAGACGCCGCCCTTTGCTCGTTTAGCATAAAATGCGGAGAGTTTCTTAAAACCGTCATAGGATTCTTCTAAACCTGTGTGCATTGACCCCATTAAAATTCTGTTTTTTAATTGCGTAAAACCCAGGTCTAAAGGGGTAAATAAATGAGGAAAAGGCGACATAATAGATGCTCCAGCTCTAAAAATAGCACTCTGGTCTGACCAGGATAGTCACTCTTTATACGAGTCACCCTTTCTGGTTATTGTTTACAACGAAAATCACCTCTAGGTTATCGAGTCAAGATTCGTTACGATGAGAATTAGAACAAAATATTGGATAAAAAAATGAATTCACTGTTTACATTTATAGGCAAGATCTTGGCCTGGATCTGGAAAACGATCTCTTTTACACGTCAATTAATTTTAAATTTGATCTTTATTGGCTTCATTTTAGGTATTTATTACCTTTTCACTGCCGAACAAACCTTACGTTCTAGCAGGTCTGTTCCCCCCAAAGAAAAACAAGCCCTGCTTTTAAATTTGTCAGGTCCAATCGTCGAAAAAACCACGCGCATTGCGCCTTTTGATCTTGCAACTCAGAGTTTATTCAATCAACAAGCAAAAATAGAAAACCAACTTTACACTCTTGTTGAAAAAATAAGGGCAGCTGCAAAAGATCAAAATATCAACGGCTTGGTTCTCGACCTGAATGACATGCATGAAACCAGTCTGACAAAATTACGCTACATAGCAAAAGCAATCGAACAGTTTAAAGAAACAGGCAAAGAAGTCATCGCAATAGGGGCACATTACAATCAAAGCCAATATTATTTGTCCAGCTATGCCGATGAAATTTACATGTCTCCTTACGGGGCAGTTCTGCTTCCCGGATACGGAAGTTACAGCCTTTATTTCAAAGACTTGCTTGAAAAACTCAAAGTCAATACGCACGTTTTCCGTGTTGGAACATACAAATCATTTGTCGAGCCTTACACACGAAGCGAAATGTCAGAAGAAGCCCGACTTGCCAGCTCTGTTTGGCTAAATCAACTCTGGGAAGGCTATCTATCAGACGTCGCCATCAACCGAGGAACCAGCATCGAGGTCTTCTCTCCCACAGCTGACATTTATGTAAGCGAACTCACCTCGGTTGACGGGGATTTTGCTCAACTGGCTTTAAAAATGGGGCTCGTGAACTCCCTTTTAACACGCCCGCAAATACGCACGGAATTAGCAAAGAAATTCGGTAAAAACGAAAAAAACAGCTTCAACTATGTCAGTATTTATGATTATTCACTTCCTCAATTAGCGCCTCTCCAAGAAAACCAAATTGCGGTGATTGTCGCCAGTGGCGCCATTATGGACGGTAAAGAGACAAACGGAACTGCAGGCGGTGACAGCATTGCCAGTTTATTGCGTCAAGCCCGTCTTAATGACAAAATCAAAGCGGTTATCTTAAGGATTGACAGCCCCGGCGGCAGCGTTTTTGCATCTGAAGTGATCCGCAATGAAGTGGAAATGCTAAAAACAAATGGAAAACCCATTATTGCCTCGATGTCCAGCATCGCAGCATCTGGCGGCTATTGGATAGCCAGTAGCGCCAATAGGATCATCGCCCAACCCACCACCATCACAGGCTCCATTGGTGTATTTGGAATTTTAACCACATTCGAAAAAACCCTTGCACAATACGGTGTATACAATGACGGCGTAGGCACAACCCCCTTCGCAGGAATAGGATTAACCCGCGCGTTACCCGAACAAATGGGGAAAATCATGCAACTGAGCGTAGAGAGCACCTATAAGCGCTTTATCGACTTGGTTTCAACCCAACGTAAAATGCCTTTTGCAAATGTAGAAACGGTGGCTCAAGGACGCGTTTGGACCGGTACTGATGCCATGAAGTACGGTTTAATTGATCAACTGGGAGACTTTGATGACGCCATCACCGCTGCAGCAGAGCTTGCCAAAATAGAAACCTATTCATTAAATTGGATGAAAGAAGATCTGACACCCGCAGAACGTTTCATCAACAATTATTTTCTTGATGCGCTCTCGGAATTAAACCTCAGCAATAGCACTCTTTTCGCTACAGCCTCCAAATTAATGACAAGCCCCCTCGTTAAAGAAGTAGAGCGTTTTTCTCTGTTTAACGATCCCACGGGGCAATATGCTTTGTGTTCAAAATGTAATTATCATCTCTGATCTTCTCCAATCCCGGCTTCGTCCGGGATTTTTTCTGATTGACCTTTCTCATTTTCTTCTGTATTTAAAAAACGAAAAGATCCTCTCGCTCTGCAAATAGGGGCACCCCAAAAATGAAATAAACCGCAGCACGTCTTCTTTTAATAGAAGAGGGTACCTTTTAAAAAAATATCTTATAGGCAGATGATTTTGAAAGAAATCTCCGTCAACACAGGTCATATAAACTGTTCATCATCATAAAAAAGGCACAATTCATGATCTCTCGAATTCTTTTGGCTTTAGGCGCGGGCATGGTAGGCGCATTAGGAAATACACTCTCAATTACATTGATCAATGTTTTTTTAAACAATCCTACTTTCGACAAACAATTTATCTACAAACAAGTTTTTTGGGGAGCACTCTGGGCCTTGCCTTACTGTTTCAATTTTTTTCACCAAAATTGGATCGCAAAAGGCATTCTCGTTTCTTTTACCGCAACCTTTTTCACTTTCTTTATTTTCCAATCGCTTCCTTTAAATTTTGAATTTATTTTACGTGCATTGTTCGTAAATATGCTCGTGTGGGGCGGTATTTCTTCTTGGGTATATCATTTTGCTCTGACAAAAAAGGATTCGATTTAAGCTGAACGCTTGAGGGGCCATATTAAGGACAAGCCTCATTCTTTTTCAGGGAAAAACATTATTGCCATTAAACGACAAGGATCCTCTTTACCTATGAAGAGGTTCTAAGCGACTGAGTTGATGGGTGTCTGCTCAACACCCTAAACCCGCCGCCTTTGAAACTGGCTGGCTCTTGGTTGCTCTCGCTCAGGCCAATCACATCGTCTATCGATACTCAGGGCCTTCACGCGTTTGCAGCCTACACGCATCTTCACCTTATTTGGGTATATACTCCTGCCTTTACTTAAAAACAAAATGACACAAATGAAAAGAAAGCACATTTATATTGCTTACACTGGCGGCACCATCGGCATGCAAAAATCAGAACAAGGTTACGTGCCCATTGCTGGATTTATGGAAAAACAACTTCAGAAAATGCCTGAGTTTCATCGTGAAGACATGCCTCAATTTACTCTTCATGAATACCAGCCACTCATCGATTCTGCCGACATGTGTCCGATGGACTGGCAACGCATTGCCGATGACATCCATGAAAACTATGATGCTTTTGATGGATTTGTGATCCTGCATGGGACTGACACTATGGCCTACACTGCATCTGCACTTTCTTTTATGCTTGAAAATCTCGCAAAACCCGTGATCATTACAGGCTCTCAAATTCCACTTGAAGCCCTTCGCTCAGATGGGCAAGCGAATTTACTGAACGCCCTTCATCTTGCGGCTAATTACCCCATCAACGAAGTGACGCTGTTTTTTAACAATGTCTTATTGCGTGGCAATCGAAGCACAAAATCCCATGCTGATGGTTTTAATGCCTTTACCTCTCCTAATCTTCCCCCATTGATTGACGCGGGGATCAACATAGAACTGCACGGCGCTCAACTTGATAAAAAACCAAAGGGTCCTTTTAAAAAACACACAATGCAAGAGCAACCTGTCGCCATCATCATGATCTACCCCGGCATTTCACCTGAAGTTATTCGTAACGCATTGAAACAACCTGTTAATGCCATGATCTTACTGACATTTGGCGTTGGAAATGCACCACAAAATAAAGAGCTTCTGGGTTTATTAGAAGAAGCCACAAAACGCGGAGTGATCGTCCTTAATTTAACTCAATGTCTCGCAGGAAAAGTAAACATGGGTGGCTATGCTACTGGAGGATCTTTAGAAAAAGCGGGAGTTATCAGTGGATTAGATATGACACCTGAAGCCGCATTAGCCAAACTTCATTTTTTACTTAGCCAGCAAAAACCCATCGACGAAATACGCTCTTTACTGCAAAAAGATTTGCGCGGTGAACTCTCATATTGACCTTTTTATCATTCAATAATTAAAGCCATGAAGCACGCCGTTTTTTTAATGCCAGACGATAAAATCAACAATCTATTGAATTGCTATTTCCTTATTTGACATTAAAATTTGAAATCTGTGTTAGAAATAAATGTTAGAAATAAATGTCAAATATTAACATTAAAACAAAGGGGATTTTATGTGCGGAATCATCGCCGCCGTGGCAAAAAGAGATGTCGCTGACATCTTACTGGAAGGTTTACAACGCTTAGAATATCGCGGCTACGATTCTGCAGGGATCGCTATTATTGATAGCGAGGCAAATTTTACACGCCATCGTCGCTTAGGAAAAGTACAAATCCTCGCGGATGACGTCAAAGAACAAAACATAAAAGGCGGTACAGGCATTGCCCACACCCGCTGGGCAACACACGGAGTGCCTTCTGAAAACAATGCCCATCCTCATCTCTCTCGTCAAATCGCACTCGTCCACAATGGGATCATCGAAAACCACCAGGCCCTTCGAGAAGATCTGATAAAAAAGGGATATCTCTTTGAATCAGAAACAGACACAGAAGTTATCGCACACTTAATTGATGCTGAGTTTGAGCGTTCAGGTTCACTTTTTGACGCGGTTCAAACCTGCATTCCGAAGCTCAAAGGCAGCTACGCCATTGTGATTTTTGACATCACAGATCCTAGCCGTATTATTGCTGCTCGTTCAGGCAGCCCTATCGTCGTCGGTCTTGGAAATGGAGAAAATTTTGTCGCATCAGATCAACTGGCATTACTCCATCTCACCCAGCGATTTATGTTTTTAGAAGAAGGTGATATTGCCGAGATCACAGACAAAGAAATACATGTATTTAACAACCTTGGAGATCTTGTTCAACGTGAAATCCAAGAGTCAAATCCAGAGCAAGACATCTGTGAAAAAGGCCCATTCCGTCATTTCATGCAAAAAGAAATATTCGAGCAACCCAAAGCACTCCTCAATACAATACAAGGTCGCTTAAGCGAAACCCAGGTTATTACCCCATCTTTTGGTACGGATGCGGCTTCCATTTTTTCAAAAATAGAGCACATTCAAATTGTGGCCTGTGGGACCTCATACAATGCAGGGCTCACAGCAAAATACTGGTTTGAATCCTTAAGTCGCGTCAGCTGTGATGTTGAAATTGCTTCCGAATTTCGATATAGGCATTTTATTGCACGTCCCAACACTTTATTTTTAACCCTTTCACAATCAGGAGAAACCGCAGACACCTTGGCGGCGTTACGCCTTGCTAAAGAAAAAGACTTTCTCTGCACAATGTCCATCTGTAATGTGGCCCGATCATCTTTAGTAAGAGAGTCTGACATTGTATTTTTAACCCACGCAGGCCGTGAAATCGGTGTCGCGTCAACCAAAGCATTTACCACCCAACTTATCGCACTTTTAATGCTCGTAACCTCTATTGGAAAAGAAAAGAAACACCTTGATGATAAAACTGAATTATCCATTGTTCAGGCCTTACACGCCCTCCCCCAGCACATAGAAGAAGCCCTCACTTTCGACAAAGAAATCGAAAAACTGGCAAAAAACTTTACAAACAAACAACACAGCCTTTTTCTAGGGCGCGGGGCCTTATATCCCATCGCAATGGAAGCCGCCTTAAAACTCAAAGAAATTTCTTATATTCATGCAGAAGCTTACGCCGCTGGCGAATTAAAACATGGCCCACTTGCCTTGGTTGATGCACAAATGCCTGTTGTGGTGATCGCCCCCAACAATGATTTATTGGATAAATTAAAATCCAACATTGAAGAGGTCCGCGCCAGAGGGGGAGAGTTGATTCTTTTCACAGACAAAACGACCGCATTTCAAAAAGACAAAAATATAAAAATCATCGCCTTACCTTATGTAAATGAACTTATTGCCCCCATTTACTTTACGGTGCCTATGCAGCTTTTAGCCTATCACGTCGCACTCATCAAAGGCACCGATGTCGATCAGCCCCGTAATTTAGCCAAAGCGGTGACAGTAGAATAACCATTTATCTTTCGCCTTCTTAGGTGACAAAATACATCTCTTTTAAGCCTCTTAGGGAGTTTGACTCCTTCGGAGGTTTTTTATAAGCCTGATGCAGAAAAGCCCCTCGAAAATCGGTCCCCGCGTTCAAAATAGAAAGTGGCGATTTAATCATTGAATTGGGGAATTTGTTAAAATCTCGAAGGTCTGAATTCGGTGATAAAAGCGGTCAAACGAAAAACAAGAAGAGACAAAAAACCGCACTTTAAAATCTTCGTGTATTGATTGACAGACAATCAGGATTTTACTCCGGTGAATAAATACTATACCC
>CAMRBZ010000129.1 GCA_947040595.1 uncultured Enterovibrio sp.
CATGTGCTCCTCAATACCGCCCTGAAATTTACTTTATCTTAAATCATAATTGCTCATTAGCAGGTTGACACATAGGGTTTCAATTTCTTGAAAGATGAGAAATCATTCGAATATGAATTGCCTGTTCATGAGACGCTCGCTTGTATTGTTTCATGTATCGATCCAACTTAGTTGCAAAGTAGGAAAAAGGCCTTGGATTCGAGGCAAGCTGGATTTCACCTCTGTGAATAAATCCTGTTCATCCACTTAAAATTAAAAAACCGCTTAGAATTTGACTTTTTTTGTTAGAATTTCGCTTATTTGTGATGATTGATAAATACCTTTTATTCTATATAACCACGATCCTGGAGAAGACGCAAAGCAATAAGTGGTAATACCGCGAGCATGTAATTTTTTCACTAAGTTCTCAATCTCGGACACGTCAGGAAAATAGTTTGCAGATTCGTTCTCATCTATAATTACGATTGCTTGAGGAGAGTGAGTCGTTGAGCGTTGGGCTAAGGCACTGAGTTGCTCAATCAAGTTAAATGAAGTGATGAACCCTAAATTTTCTATTGAAGAAACATCAATTTGAGTGGATGATCTAATATCATCAAAGTTTATTGATGGGCAGGCTCTTAACGCCGAAGCAACAAAATCATTGGCTGATTTTTCATTGTCGGAGGGAGGGATATTCACAGTGGAATCAACCCGAGTCCATTTTCCTTTTACTTTTTTTGGTTGATTTTTTATTAATGATGTAGACAGTATTCTTCCTCTATTTTTATCATCTATGCCCGTTGAAATAATGGCAAGCCTTTTTATACAAATACTTTCAGCGATTTTTTGAAACAATAAATATTGCTCGTTTAGAATAATCGGTTGAGGCGTATGTCTGCATTCTAAATGTGTTGTTAATGGTTTTTCTTTACCATCATATTTTTTTATTCTTCCTGAAGAAGACGTGAATACAGGACGACAAATTTTTGCGTTTGAGATTATTGATAACTCTTGCAGAACTTTTCGGTTTAAATTTTCTTTTTTTATTTGTTCTTTTATTTCCGGAAAATCGGCCATTTCAACGGAGATACTGGTTGTACAACCTCTCTCATCCAGTGTCGCCTCTGTTAACGCTAAAGAAAAGGTTTCTTGATTTAATCGCGTAAGAATGGATGTTGAAGATCTTGAGGATGTCGGCTTACTTTCCCATAGGATCTTAATTGAATCTTGTGGCGTTTTTTTCATTTTTTTAAGGACTGTGTTTTTGCAAGCTTTATTTTTAAAACGCATGGATACATCTATCAAAGCATTTGGGTTGCTTGACAAGAAACGCGCTGCGGTCATAAATGAATAAGCATGAATAACTTCTGAAATTGAAGGAGATATCGTGTGTATTGGATCTGTCTTTGAGAGATCTGAGTTTGGTAACAAAAATTCGCCAGTGAGTAAATGTTCCTTACTTTGGCTTTCAGTAATATGGGTCTTACCTTCTATATGCGTTATATCGACGGGTTCCTCCTTATCCATTGAGTGAGAAAGAGGTGGACTGAGATAGGTTTGCCCAAATAAGGTGTTACTTAATAGATCTTGATCTATGACTATTGAATGAGTGACTATTTCTTCGAGATCTGATGATGTTAATGCAAAGCTGTTTAGTGTGATTTTATTTGAATATATGTCTTTTATTCTATTTGAATCGTCAACAAAAGGATCATCTAATTCAATCTGTAAATTTTTTACTATTTCTCTCTCTCCATCTTTAATTTTTTCTATAGGAATGGTCAAAACGATTTTTTTGATTTTTTTCTCTAATGATTTAATAATGACTGCCGATATGCGCTCTTTAGAAAAAGAAAAATGAGATGTATTAGATATTGATATAGGCTGAATGGAATAAGAATTCGAATTAGAATTGGCTAAAATAATTCTATCTAAATTTATTATCATATGCTCAGGTATAAATAAAACATGGCATCTTTCAGTCGCTTCAAGATAAATGGGTAAAAGAACTAAGTTAGAACTACTCATTGTTGGTAATGTATAAGTTTTTATTTTTTCTTTTGACAAAGAAGGTGATATTTGTAAGTACGTCGTCTCTTTATTTTCTTGGAATAGATCATATTTAATAAATGACTCTATTTTATCCTCTCCTCCAGGATCGTTCACTTGGAAAATATGACCTTTATTTGATTCTTGAAAAAGAATAGACTCTGTTTTCCCATTGATTGATGTTTTATTTATTGCAATTAAATTTTTTGAGAGTAGATCTTTCATAAGAGAAATAGACAAAAATTCATTATCTTTAACATCAAAAAATATTATTTTTGATAAATTAACGTCGAGTTCTTTATTCAAGAAATGAGGTTTTATAATAATATATCTATTCGAGAAAATATGAAAAGATGAAATTGTTTTTAATAGTTTTCTTTTCAAGTCTTCTATATTTTCACTTTCAGAAAGATATTCAATGTCGACAGAAATTAATTTAGTCAAATTGAGGTTTTTATCTATTTCAAAGGTAAGGCCATCGATTGTTTTGCAAATGATATTGTCATTTTTTTCTATTTGTACATTAATTAATTCATACTCATCCAGAGTTTTATTTTCATTGCTTTTTTCTAATAAACCGCCTTGACTATTAATGATTTTATGTATTTGAACATTAAGATCGAGAGTTTGTTGTGTGTTAAGAAATGAACGTATATAAAGTGATAAAAATACATCTTTAACAGGCTTGTTTCTATTCAATGAGATTAACTTGTTTTTCTTTGAAGTTGACAATGAAGTTATTTCTTCTCTTGTTTTATCTCGAGATACAATTATTCCATTATTTGATATTGATATAATACGCTCTTCAGGAGAGAGTAATACACATTTAATTTCGTCTTTTTTATAGAGTAAAAGTTGAACTTCATTTAGGTTATTTTCTGTTGAATATATATTGTTTGTGAAGCCATTTACGACAACAAAAGAGGATGTATTTCCATTGTTATTATTAATCCATTCATTATTTAAAGTGCTCATGACAAAATTAGTAAAATTCAAATCATGATTTTTTTTGTTTTTAAATGTACTTGCTGCTTTTTCAAAATCAACGATTGCTGATATTCCATGGAAACCAGCTATATTTAAATGTTGTTCTTGGCATGAATAAGATCCAGTAATATCATCACCAGAGAATATTTGTTTTGGTATCGTACCTAAAGGGCATTGGACTATATCATTTCTGTCCCAATATCTAATTTCGGTTTGACCATACTGTTTAACCAGAGTCCCAGTGGTTAAATCGTAAAAGAAAAATATATGCTCATTCGGACTTATATATCTTTCTATTTCCAGAGGCCTATTATCAAATGAAGCATATGCAGCACCGATAAATAACATTCGTTCAAAAATTTCTTTTAATTTTTCTGGCGCATCTTTTCGGTATATTTTTGAAACAAAGAGAGGGGGCTCCACATCTGCTGATAAGTGAGAAGAATGAGTGATGTAATAACCTTTACCATTAAAAATATTATTTGCAAGACTGTTATTTTTAATTCCTCTGTTTTTTAAACTGATCATAGATCTCTGGTATCTGCTTTTATTCATATCTATTTTATTAATTTCGAAACCATCGGTTAATAATTTTGGTATAAATGCTTTGAGTTTTAATAGCAATTCATTGATTTTTTGTAATTCACTTCCTTTTACTGTTGCTGGAATTGAATCAATGTAATCAATTTTTAAGCCATTTTCATTCATTGAAATAGAAGATGAAATAGGATAGGTATACGAAGATCCTCTTACATCGCCTAAAACTGAAGAGGCGACAATAATTTTCACATTTCGTTCTACTGTTTTATCTATTTTCAATCTAATGTAGCTTTTTGTTTTTGAAAATATATGTAGAATAGTATTTCCTTCATTTTCTTCAACACTTATTCCATCATGCACAATTGTGCTGTCTTTTTTTGATGCGATTTCTTCAAGATAATTATGTATATCGTTTTCAGATAAATTGAGATATATCTCTCCATTTTTTTTTTCATCTTTTGATTCAGATATATTTAAATGAGATCCTGGATAAAGTTTAAATACATGGTTTCCATTTGGGATCAAATTTATGTCATAAGCTGTGTTTGAGTTTATCTTTTCTATGTTGCTTTTTTCTATTCTATACCCTGTAGTTATGCCATAATATTTTTCTTCGTTATTTTCCATTCCTGATTCTAAATAAGTTATGAAATTATCTTTAGCAAAATGATATATATTTGGTGGATCTCCGCCCGAGTGTAATGAATATGTTGGATTTAATATTTCAACATTAACTTTGTCAGGGACATTATAACAATAAGAATCTTGATCAATGGAGGGCATCAGTCTGTTATTTGGAGGATATATGATTCCAGGAAGGAAAAGACCGAATATCTTTCCATGATATATTTCGAACGTTTGAAAATCATCTTCTTGGGCTTTGTCTATTCTACGAAAGACGCCGGGAGTATGGCGCACTTTCCAAATAGTTTCATTCTTAATGTTTTCACAATTTTCTAATTTTGAGAAAAGGGCTTGTGAAGGTTCAAACGTCTGACTTGCATAAGATAATTTATAACATTTCTCAGTTAAATATTGAGCCTTAATGGGTCTTCCTTGAATATATATATTGTTTGTTTTATTTTCTTTTTTATTAAGCTCATGTAGATGGTTTTTTACTCGTGATGAATCAGGGCTTAAACATTCTGCGAGAGTTTTAGTCGTGACCTTTGTTTTATTATAATATAAATTTGATGAGCTGGTTCCTGGCGTAGCAAACCATCGTAAAAACATTTTTTGCATCTTATTATATAGTTCATTTGGAGTTTCAGGTGCATAACCATTAATAAATCGATATGAAATTTTACTTAATAGAGAGGAATAGTCTACACGTTCATTTTGGTATTTATTTATATTATGAAATTCTCCTGATTCAGGATTTGATGGCACCGGGAATATTCTCAATTCATAGGGTTCTCCTGTTGTTTCAACTGATTTGAAATAAGACATTTCAAAGGGAGTGTCTACTTTATTTATAATAATTGCATCATGAGTTACGACTAATTTACTATATGGTATTTTTGTTGAAATAAAAGTAAATGAATTATCGTTTTCATCAAATATAAGTTCAGGATCACTTAATAATTTTTCAATTTCTTCTAGCTCCAATATGAAGGATGAGAAAGCAGAGTTAGACATTTCTTTTGCTATCAAAATTTTCATTTCTCTATTTTGCATGTTAGACATCAAAAAACCTAATAACATAAAAATAGGTGTGGCAACTGGGAACATAGCACAAACAGATATAGATGCTGCCGTTAGACTTAAGTTTTCTAATGTAGAATGTAGATTATTCAATGCAATTTTTTTTTCTAGAGAACTTGAGGCTGATTGATAAATTTTAGAATACACACCTAGCTCTGCTAAATTTATAATGAGACCTAAACCCACTGATGCTGTAGAACCTATTTTAGATAAAACAGATAATGAAGGTGCTGATGGAAATACGCGCTTAGACAAAAAATTAGCTGCACTTATTGAATTTGAGAGAGAATCTACACTTAAATCTGTTAATTGAAGGGCGAAGATATGTTTGTAATCATCCGTAAATTCATTGTAAGAATTTATTAGAGAAACAAAGCTGTAAATAGTCAATACGGAACTACCTGTTTGAGTGCTTTTATTAATGTGAGTTGTTAAAGTGTGTGGGTGTTTTAGAGTGGAAACTTTTTTCATTTCATTTTCAAAATTGATTACTTTATTATCGAGTTTATTTATGGTGTTTTTTAAAGACTCTTGTAATCGAATGTTTTCAGTTATATCAATTTTAATTTCGTCGTGTAAATTATTTATATTTACAAATAAAACCTCTCTATCATGCATCTCAATTGGTTTTTTTAATTTAAAATTTTCTGGATTGTAACCTTTATCTGAAAGTTCTTTTTGTAGTTGTTTTCTTATCGTCTTCATTTCAGAATAAAAAATCTTATTTTCTATTTCAATTTTTACAAGCTGATCTTTCGTAATTGTTTCGTAGTTATTCATTATAAGTTCAGATGCTTTCGATGCTTTATTTGTATTATCATTAACATCTATGCTGTTTATATTTTTATTGTTGTCTGATATGCTGTCTATAAGGCTATTGTCTATATCTTGATTCGGTATTTTTTCTTTATAAGCTTCAGGTGTTAATGTTATGTCTTTATTTGTAGATGTTGTGAGAGTTATTTTGGGTCGTATTGGAGACAAATTGATAAAATGAGGATGACTTAAATATGTTTGAATCGCGTGATAAAATTTATTCTTTATTGTCCTTTTATTTAATGTTTGATCTGTTTCATCAAGAACGAGCAGTTTGTTGGTTTGAAGGTTTAATGCTGACACATGTCTTGATATTTCATTATTCCGAGTTGGTTGAGTCGTAAATACTCCATCTTTTTGATCTTGAAGAAAAACATAGGCTTCTAAGAACTTTTTTCTATTTTTATTAATCATTTTTTCCGCTTCTTTTGTTTGCGCTATACCCTCTGCTTCGAACTCACTATCACCTCCTAAAAGTAGAAAATTACATATTTTTTCTTTTTCTTTTTTTTCACTCTCTTCCTGCGATAGAAGAGATAAAGCGTCATCTATAAGTTTATCTTTTTCTTGTTTTTCATCATTTGCAGTGGAAAGTATTTTTTCTAATCGCTGACTGATATACATATCAAAATCCGATAGCGCTTGCGGATTTTTCGAATCTAACTTCTCCAATCTTACATTACTGAGGTGATCTTTAGAGAATTGACTTTTTAAGCCTAGTTCTTGAATGAATGATTTTTCTTTTGATGTTAAATATGATGTTCTTTTTTCCGATGAAAGTTGTGGGAAATAATAACTCCAGTTCGGATCCATCGTTAATGGATGCTTTTTTTGAAATCCTGAAATGCCTTCTTTAAATAAACTTTTATATGAAAAGCCATCTTCTGTTTTAAGTTTGGAAAGTGAAAGGCTTAATTCTCTATCAAATGATAATGTTTTAAATATGATATTCTCACTTTCTAATGATGCATTATTTCCACCTATCATGCTTAAAGAATGTTGTAATGCTTTTATGAGTTGATTTGTCTCATAACAAGGAAGAATACCTATATTTGAATCTATTAAAAAAGGTATTTTTGTATATGTTCTTTTTTTTTCATCGAAAATATCGACATTTATTAAAATAACATTATGCCAAATTTGCTGTTTACTACGTTTGTCTGGACAAATAATGATAGATAATGGAACATCGCTCACGAGTATTTCACGAAGAAGAGAAAGTAAATTATGTTCTACAAAAAGTTCACCTAAAGCCATTCCTTGGTGTTTTCCGTCTAAAATTGGTTTGTATTGCAATTCATTATTAGCGGTTGCCAAACCATTGTATAATCTAAATCCTTCTAATGGGTCATCTAATAAACGCTGACTTGACTCCTCCAATAAATCATGAATTTCAGTTAAACTTGCTAAATCGTTTCCTTGCATTTTTATCGCAATACTGGAGGCCAATAAATTACAAAAACCCGTATTTCCACTGCTTGATGAAGAGTATCCTTTTATTGCTCCTTGATTAATAAAGACGGGATTAACTAATGCAAGTTCAAAATTATTTTTTTTGAGGTTTTTTTTAAGTGTTCTTAATTTTCCTTTCACATTTTCATCTGTTTTTTCTATTTCACGCCATTGAGTTGAAATCAATGTTCTTAGTTTATTTGATTTTTCGTTTATTAAAGAAAATTTATCTAAATTTAATGCGGAAAAAGCAAATCCTAGCTTTTCTGGATCAAAAGATTCTAATTTCCGTTGAGATAAAATGACTTTTACAAACAAATTATATGCTTTTACGTTCCATTCTTCTTGATTTAAACTTTGTTTTTGTAAGTCCACATCAATAATAAAGTTTTTTAATTTTTCATTTTCATATCTTTCGCTATAAAGATGAGCATCTTCCTCTGATTTTTGATAATATCGAGAAAATGCATTTTGGAATTCTTCACTGTTTTCAATAAAACCCATCATATATAAATCGAGCACTTCAAAAACATAACTTTTAACATTAATACTTTTATTTATTGCGTTTTTTAATTCGCGCATAATCTCTTTTTGTAGATCTTCTGATGATGAAGAGCTTGAGCTTAAAAGTGCTATAATTTTATTTAATTCGTTCCCTTTCGTGCTTGGTATGACTGATTTAATATCTAGCTCTGCAATATGTTCTAACGAAAGAGTGGTATCAAATATTCTTCTTTTTTTTCTAATATGTGTTTTTTTTGTGACCTCTTCTTTTATTATGTTATCAACCCCAATAAAGGTATTGTTTTTATTAGATTCTTTTTCGAGTTCAGTGCTTTTAAAAAACAGATTTGACATTTGTTTTAATATACTTATGAAATAAAAATCTTTTTTTTCTATTTTAATGTCTTCTTTTAATAATGTTTCATTATTTTCAGCTCTTTTTTGATGTTCATGCATGAGTGTATTTAACTCATCATTAATTTTAATTTTCGTTGTTTCTTCTATCTTTTCATTTTTGTTTTCTTGCGATTGTGATGCTTTAAATGTTTGAATGAATCTTTCATAAAAAGATTTTGAATTTGGATTTGTGTGTGGGTTTTCATTTAAATTATTATTCAGTGTATGATAGGATGCATTTAAACTCAGTCCTTGAGCAATTAAACTTCCTAATGCATTTATTCCCTGCTCTTTTGTTATATAGGGTTTATTCTTGTTATCTATCTCAACAGCCCCTATTTTCACTCGATTTATATGTTTAATTAGATCATCGTAACCCTCAGGTTTGTCATTATTAAAACAAGGCAATGTGTTTTCAGTATTTATTTTTATATCATCTAATATTTCTTCTTCTGTATATTGCTCCCCCCATATTGTTTTAGGCAAAGACCCTTCTGATTTATCTTGTTTTGTCCTGAAGTAATCCGAAGGAGCTATAAGTTCGTAGTGTGCAGAATCCTTTTGTAAACGTAAATGAACGGGAAGGTTGTTATTAATAGGGATCTTTAATGCTTTAATTATTTCTTCTGTAATTATATTTGTAACAAGTTCACTGAGAGTTTTAAATTGATCTTTATTAACAAGTATGAATTCTGAATTCTCGAATATGGCTTCTTCAATTGTTTCTGTTCTCCATAAAGTGAATTTCCCAGACTCTATAGTCTCCTCATAAAGGCGTTCTGAAAAATTATATTTAGCGAGCTTAAATAACAGTTCTGAAAATAATTCTTGCTCTTCTTCCAGATTAAATGCTTTCGCAATGCCTGATTTTTGATCTGAGTCATTTAAAGCTTTCGCTGTATTTTGAAGAGCTTGATTGATTGCATCGATAATGGGGGCTTTTAAATTGCTTTTCGTTATCTCATGGAGTACTGCATGAGATGTTTTCTGTTGAAGCCATCGATGATCTTTCGTTCTTGCAGCAAAAAAGGCGCGAAACATACAAGCCCCATCGGGAGCAACAGGATATAATTTTGGCGTTATTGATATTGAAGTTGATTTTGTTTGAATAGTTGAAGTACGTGTTTCAGGAAGCAGAGTGACATTATTGATAGAAGCATTGGAAATATTCAACGTGTGTGCAGAAGATGATACTTTTGATGCCTGAGTCGGCAATTTAGAAGAAGACGATATAGGCTCCATTTTAGAAGGTGAAACATTTATGATTGGCACAATAATTCCTATGTAGAGATATATTTCTGTTTATTATACCATTCTGTAAAATTAATTGATCC
>CAMRBZ010000130.1 GCA_947040595.1 uncultured Enterovibrio sp.
CAGGCATAAAGGCAAGCATTTCATTTCCGCGCTCAAAAACAACAGATTAGTTGCAACATCAAACGAAGACAGAAAAAACAAGCGTTTTTCACGTATAGATGAAATTGATTTACCAGAGAATACCCTCATGCAAGGTTGGCTAAAAGGGTATGACGAACCCCTTTTATTCGTCCGCCAAGTCTTTAAAAACAAAGACGGAAGTACAGGAATATTACATCTGGTTTGCAGTGATTTAACGTGTGATCACGACGCTATCACCACGACCTATAAAAAACGGTGGAAAGTGGAGGTATTTCATAAGTCTTTAAAATCAAATGCGAATTTAGCAAAATCACCAACAAGAACAGTGAGAACGCAAAGTAATCACATATTTATGTCCATTTGCGCGACATTTAGACTTGAATGTTTGAGTATAAAAAATAGCCTTAATCCATTCGCACTTTGCCGAAAGTTACTCATCAATGCAACACGGAGTGCATATGAGGAACTAAAACGATTTCAGGCTCTTGCGTAACATCAGTTCCTAAAAAAGAAACATCCCCCCATCTTTGCATGTGTGCGGGTGTTGCTTTGCGTTTTCGATCTTCAAGCACACCCTCGCTTTTATCGCCTCGCTTTTGAAGACACAAGATGTCTTCGCCTCGCTTTCAACGTCTAATCATATGAGACTCTGATGTTCAGAGGGGGCATCTTTAGCGCCTGCTTGTATTTAAAAATTTCTTGGGCATATACCCGTCGCTTTTAAAGGCCCTTAGCTTGTTGGCTCCTGTCTCAAGGTCCAATTACAGAGTGTAACTATGCTCAGGGGCTTTTCGTACTTGGCTGCGACCTGCAACTTTAAATATTTTGGGTATAGCAAGGCGTCAGGGTTAAAAAAGTTTGCTTGACCAGCCTAATTTTGTTCTGAGTGTTTTGTAATAATCGTAATCACAAGGGTGGATCAGTTTTAATAATGACGGGCTTCGGTAGATATGCACTTCATCTCCTGGATTGACAGGCAAAGAAACCTGACTGTCGCAGCTGATCTTTAATGCGCAGCCGTTATTGGGAGATGCGATTAATTTAATATGGCGTTTTGCATCAATAACCAAAGGGCGACTTGAAAGGGTATGAGGAAACATGGGAATCAGTGAAATGGCCTCTAAGCTAGGGGAAACGATAGGTCCCCCCCCTGAAAGACTGTACGCGGTAGAGCCTGTTGGTGTTGAAATAATGAGGCCATCAGATCGTTGAGTAAAAGCAAATTTACCATCAATATAGACTTCAAATTCAATCATATGTGCAATTTTTCCAGGATGGAGCACCGCTTCATTGAGCGCAGAATTATGACTTTTAATTTGACCGTGACGATGCACTTCTGCTTCAAGAAGAAAGCGGGGATCTTCTGTGTAAACCCCGGCTAAAACGGAAGACAAGGTTTCTTCGTAATCGTCGGGATCGATGTCGGTAAGAAAGCCTAAATTCCCTCTGTTTACACCAATGACCGAAATATCAAAACGGGATAAAACGCGCGCGGCGCCAAGCATATTGCCGTCGCCTCCGACCACAATGGCAAGATCGGCACTGGAACCTAACGATAAAATATCTTGAAAGTGGGCTTTGGGGATATCGAGATCATCTTTAAGACGAGCATCAAGAAGTATTTTGTAACCTTGTTTTGTTAACCATTGATAGATATTTTTATGTGTGCCGATAGCCTCGGCATTTTTCGGTTTACCTATCAGGGCGATGGTGTTGAAACGCGTTGACATCGTGTTGATCCTGCCTTGTTTCGTGGCATGAAGAGAAAGTATGAGAGTGTCGCTTATTAAGCACTTTGGGAAATGAGACCTTGAAACATCAATATACATCCCCATAATAAGCAAAATGGTCGAACTTGATACCCTAAAGCATTAGAATTTTTGGGTCAACACTGAGTATTGTGTCGGAGATAGCATGAAAAAAGAAAAAATTAAATTTCAAGATACACCTGAAAAAAATGAAACCCTTGAAGAGGCACTAGAAACGCCAATTCAGTGTGAAGAAGAGAGCGTGATAGGACAGCTCGAAGCGGCATTGGAAGCCAGTGAAGGTAAAATAGAACTCCTTGATGCAAAAATAAAAGAACAACAAGACAGCGTATTGCGTGCGCGTGCGGACATTGAAAACATGCGTCGTCGCACCGAATTAGAAATAGACAAAGCCCGTAAATATGCCCTAGAGCGCTTTGCAAGCGAATTATTGCCTGTGATGGACAATATGGAGCGCGCTGTTGAGATGTCTGATTTAGAAAATGAAGCCCTTAAACCTATCTTAGAAGGCATTGAATTAACTCATAAAACAATGAAAGACACGATGGAAAAATTTGGATTAAAAGAAGTGCCTGCTCAAGATGCGGTTTTTAACCCTGAATTTCATCAAGCGATGTCGATTCAAGAAAGTGCCACTCATGAACCGAATACGGTGATGTTAGTGATGCAAAAAGGCTATGAACTCAATGGGCGAGTGATGCGACCTGCGATGGTCATGGTTTCAAAAGCGCCAACACCACAAGTTGATGATAAAGCTTAATTTAAAATAAAAATCGCGCCTTGCATCTGCATGGCGCGCTTGTATGATTTTGACGGGAAAAAGTTCAGGCATTTCCTTTTATAAAACAGAGATAAAAAAGAAAAATAAAATTTTTTCTTTTTTAGGGTTGAAGCCCGATTGCAGACCCCCATATATGGGGTAACGTAAAATAGACTTATGACGAATTCGGAGAAAACCAAATGGGCAAGATCATTGGTATTGACTTAGGGACAACTAATTCCTGTGTCGCAGTATTAGATGGCGGAAAACCACGTGTAATTGAAAATGCAGAAGGCGATCGTACTACCCCCTCTATCATCGCTTATACACAAGACGGTGAAATTCTGGTGGGTGTCGCGGCAAAACGCCAAGCGGTCACCAACCCAGAAAATACATTATTTGCGATCAAACGTCTTATTGGCCGCCGTTTCGAAGATGAAGAAATTCAGCGTGATATTGAAATCATGCCCTTTAAAATAGTCAAAGCAGACAATGGCGATGCTTGGGTTGAAGCGAAAGGCCAAAAAATGGCAGCGCCTCAGGTTTCTGCTGAAGTTTTGAAAAAAATGAAAAAAACCGCAGAAGATTTTCTGGGTGAAGAAGTCACTGCTGCGGTTATCACTGTTCCTGCGTATTTTAACGATGCACAGCGTCAAGCAACAAAAGATGCGGGTCGTATTGCTGGGCTTGAAGTTAAACGTATTATTAATGAGCCAACCGCGGCTGCATTGGCTTATGGCCTTGATAAAGAAGGCGGAGATCGCACCATCGCGGTATACGACTTAGGTGGCGGTACGTTTGATATTTCAATCATTGAAATCGATGAAGTTGAAGGTGAAAAAACCTTTGAAGTGTTGTCTACCAACGGCGATACCCACCTTGGTGGTGAAGATTTTGATAACCGTTTAATTAATTATTTAGTGAGCGAGTTCAAGAAAGATCAAGGCATGGATTTACGTCAAGATCCATTGGCCATGCAGCGTCTAAAAGAAGCGGCAGAAAAAGCAAAAATTGAACTTTCTTCAGCGCAGCAAACGGATGTGAACCTTCCTTATATCACGGCGGATGCCAGTGGTCCGAAGCACATGAACATCAAAGTGACTCGCGCAAAATTAGAGTCTTTGGTTGAAGATTTAGTTCAGCGCTCTCTTGTGCCTTTGAAAGTGGCTTTGGCGGATGCAGATTTAAGTGTTGGCGATATCCATGATGTGATCTTGGTTGGGGGGCAAACGCGTATGCCTCTTGTACAAGCTGAAGTCACCAAATTTTTCGGTAAAGAAGCCCGTAAAGACGTAAATCCTGATGAAGCCGTTGCCGTTGGCGCTGCTGTTCAAGGTGGTGTACTTGCGGGTGAAGTAAAAGACGTCCTTTTGTTGGATGTGACGCCTTTGTCTTTGGGTATCGAAACCATGGGTGGGGTGATGACCAAATTGATTGACAAAAACACCACCATTCCAACAAAAGCGAACCAAGTCTTTTCAACCGCAGAAGATAACCAAAGCGCTGTAACGATTCACGTATTACAAGGTGAACGTAAGCAATCTGGCGACAATAAATCTCTTGGTCAATTTAACCTCGAAGGCATAAATCCGTCACCACGTGGCATGCCACAAATTGAAGTCACATTTGACCTTGATGCGGATGGTATTTTGCATGTTTCTGCAAAAGACAAGAGCACAGGAAAAGAGCAAAAAATCACGATTCAAGCTTCAAGTGGTCTTTCTGACGACGACATCGAAAGAATGGTGAGAGACGCAGAAGCGAACAAAGAAGCGGATAAAAGATTTGAAGAATTAGTGACTTCTCGCAATCAAGCAGACCAATTAGTTCACAGCACCCGTAAGCAAATTGAAGAAGCTGGTGATGCTTTACCGGCTGACGAAAAAGTAAAAATTGAGACCGCAATCAGCGAACTTGAAAGCGCCCGTAAAGGTGAAGACAAAGAATCGATTGATGCAAAAGTGCAGGCATTGATGACGGCATCTCAAAAACTAATGGAAATCGCACAGCAAAAAGCGCAAGCGACACCAGATCAAGATGCATCAGGTGAAAAAGCAAAACCTGAGAGCGATGTTGTTGATGCTGAATTCGAAGAAGTAAAAGACGAAAAAAAATAAAAAACGAATGTATCCAAAATTGAGCATATTTTAACGTCTTTTAATGGATATGATCGTTTTATTTTCACGGGCGTTGGGGTTTTTCTCCTTCGCCCGTACTTGTATCTAATTAGCGGCTTAATGTTCGCTTGAAATATAAACAGGTGACAAACAAAGCATGTCAAAACGTGATTTTTATGAAGTACTTGGTGTTGGTCGAGATGCCAGTGAGCGCGATGTAAAGAAAGCTTACAAGCGTTTGGCTATGAAATTTCATCCAGATAAAAACCCCGGTGATGAAACGGCCACTGAAAAATTTAAAGAAGTGAAGCTGGCTTATGAAATCTTAACGGACCCTCAAAAACGAGCGGCTTATGATCAATACGGCCATGCTGCATTTGAACAAGGCTCTGGTGGTGGCGGCGGTGGCGGCGCTGATTTTAGTGATATATTTGGTGATGTCTTTGGCGATATTTTTGGTGGCTCTCGTCGTGGAGGCCAACAAAGAGTACAGCGTGGAGCCGATCTTCGATATAACATGGAGCTCTCATTAGAAGACGCAGTACGTGGTGTTACGAAAGAAATTGAGGTGCCCACGTACGTGAGCTGCGATCCTTGTTCTGGCAGTGGCGCAAAACCGGGCACATCCGCTCAAACCTGTTCGACCTGTCATGGTCAAGGTCAGGTTCAGATGCGACAAGGTTTTTTTGCTGTTCAGCAGACCTGTCCGACCTGTCATGGACAAGGGAAAATCATTAAAGACCCATGTCATTCTTGCCATGGTCAAGGGCGCGTTAAAAAAACAAAAATCTTGAGTGTGAAAATTCCTTCAGGCGTTGATACTGGAGATCGCATTCGTTTAACGGGTGAAGGGGAAGCCGGTGAGCATGGCGCGTCTGCGGGGGATTTGTATGTTCAAGTGCATGTTCGTGAACATCATATTTTCACACGTGAAGAAAACAATCTTTATTGTGAAGTCCCTATCAGTTTTACAATGTCTGCTTTGGGTGGGGAAGTTGAAGTGCCCACATTGGACGGTCGCGTTAGTTTGAAAGTGCCGCCTGAAACACAAACAGGACGTATGTTCAGAATGCGCGGAAAAGGCGTCAAATCAGTGCGTGGTGGTGGTATTGGCGATCTCATTTGTAAGCTGGTTGTAGAAACCCCTGTTAACTTAAGTGCGAAGCAAAAAGAGTTATTGCGTGAATTTGAAGATGCCTTAGAAGGGACGACTGCGAAAATGCATAAGCCGAAATCAGAAGGTTTTTTTAATGGCGTTAAAAAATTCTTTGACGATTTAACCAGTTAAAAGGTTTATCTTATTATACTCGTCGTTTTTGAAGCAGGGTGGTTGTTGGCTGCACTCTCTCAGCCCAATCACATAGTACCTCTATGCTCAGGGGCTTCGTTCGCTTGCCGCCTACACGCATCTTCAATTCCTTTGGGTATATAACCTGGCATAAAAAAAATCGGCGAAAAGCCGATTTTTTTATCGCGTGTTTTTTCTTTTTTATATCCAGCAAAATTCATTTTCAAGTGCAGTTCCATCTTTTGACATATTGGACTTTTCAGACGCGGTATTGATGATCATGGTATGGCATTCTTTGTCATTATTTTGTATAGAGGTTGTTTTTGGTGTGGCTTTTAGCTTGTATTGATTATTTTGATCTGAGCCCGCTTCAATTGAATAATTATATTCATCTGAAAGTTCGCAAAGAGAACACGCGATCTCACTTGGATATTCTCCTTTTTCTGTAAATTCTTGCTCTGTCCATATTTTTAATTGATATAAATCTGTTTGAGCTCGCTTTCTTTCTGCTTTTATTAAGTGTTGGCTAAAAGAAGGAATAGCAATGGCTGTTAAAGCGCCAAGAATGCCAATAACGATTAAAAGTTCGATTAATGTCATGCCCACATTTGATTTTTTATATTTTAAGATCACTTCATTTATTCCATTCTAAAAACTTGCACTCTCCCCAAAGATATAAAATATCCTTGTGATAAGATAGACACAACAAGGAATGATGATAAAAGGATTGAGATCTCTTGAATTGGGAGTTAAAGCGCGGATTTTCGCTTATTGAAATGGTTACAAGTCTTTTCGTTGTTTCTGTTTTGATCAGTATTTCCGTTCCAAGTTATTTGGAATCTCAAAAATCGGCCTTAATAAAAAAGGAGGCCATTGAATTACTTTTAATGTTAGAAGTTGGACAAACTGAAGCATTAAAACGCCGTGTCCCCATTCATGTTCATTATGTGCCTACTCGAAAAAAACAAGAAGGATGTTTTGCTTTAAGTTTAATCGCCGAAGCAGATGCTGCGCGGTGTGATGATAATAATGGAATGAAAAAGTTTGATTTAAAAAATAAAGATTACCTTCAAGTATTAGCGCCAAACGAGACCTCAGCGAAGAAAATATTTTATTTCTCCCCTATAAATGGAAGCCCTTCTGAGAACCAAACCATTAAATTTACGATTGATAATGATCTTGAAAAGGTGTCTGGCGTGTTGGTTCGACGGTATACAGGTTTACAAGGCTGTAGTCATTCATCAGCGACAGGGTGGGAAACGTGTTCTTAATTAAAAAATATCTTAATGGATATACCCTCGTTGAATTACTCATCAGTATGTCAATTACCTTGATTGTCATTTCTTCTGCGGTTGTGTTTTTTTCAGTTAATTCGAAATTTGGCACTCAACATCTTCAAGAAAATTTTTTACGTGCTCAACTTCACCTTCTTGCGACGACAATAGGCGATGAAATTGGACGTGCGGGGTTTTGTTATAACTGCACCTCGGGTAATCCTTATATCCTCAAGGACGATGCGAATAAAGCCTCTTCTTTATTATTAGAAGACAGTGCAACAAAAGCAAAAGGGGATTGCATTCGATTTGCATACAACCACAATAAACGTGAAAACCCGATGAGCATTCATAAAGACGATGCGAAAGGGTATCGTTTAGGTAAAGACCCAAGTAAACGTCCTGTTATAGAAATTTATGAGAATAGAAATGGACTGACTAATTGGAATTGCACGAACAGTGGAAGCGGGAGCACAGGTTACTGGCAAGATCTGACCTATCATCCACTTGTAATAGACAATTTCACATTAGAGCGTCAAGCTTTTTCTGTAATAGGAACAACCCACGTATTGCAAACATTGAATGTACATATTTCGGCCTCATTAGAAAGTGATCCGACGATTCGAGATTCAATCACGCTTAAAATTAACCTTCAAAATGTGGATACATAATCGATGAAAAAGGAAGGAGGATTGGCCAGCTTGTCTGTCGTGGCTGGCATTGTCATGATGGGCATGCTTTTTTCTTTTTCTGTTATGCAATTTGGAATGGCTGAAACAAAAAAAAAGCAAAATCTCATTGTGAAAGGCACTGAAAAAGCGAATGCAAAAGCCTCGCTTGATTGCGCCGTTGCTGTATTTGAAAAAAAAGAGTTAGATCCTGAGACGTTAAATGTTTCTGAATTTAATGAGTGTAAAATTCCTGAAGAAACGCAATTTTCCCTGACACCGTTTAAAAAAGCAGAAACAATTACACATTGGGTTTTAACGGCCAGCTATGGTTCTTCAAAAGCCAATGTGGTGATTGCCCCCGGTAAAATTGATTTTGCTGTATTTAAAACGGCAGGGAGTGTTGAAATCCTTGGTGGGCATGAGTGGGAAGCGGCGACAGGGGATATTTTAACGGTCGATGGGGTCGATTATGTAGAATGTCGCGTCATTGTGGCGGGTGGTACTGTGACGATTGATGTTCAAAAATCAGATGCAGATTTTACAACTTATGCACCGAACAGCAAATATGATTGCGCGCCGACATACAGTACGGTGATACAAAAAGGAACCCAGCCTACCAGCGATGGTTTTGATTTAGACATTCTTTCGAATCAAGGAGGAATGGATATTTTTCAGGACTATTTTGGTGTTCCTAAAAAAGACTGGGAAAAGATAAGAGACAAATTTGACATTGTGATTACGACAGGCTCAGCGATTGAACAGAAAACAGCGGTTTCGGAGTGTGGCACAAATATAACAAAGGCCATTAACAACGGGAATACACTGATTTGGGTCGATGGCGATTGCTTATTGGATGGATTGGATCATAGCAATGTGGGAAATGCCTCTCCATTGATTGTGATTAAAAATGGGATTATAGGATTAAACGCAACCTTGGAAGGCTTTAAAGGGTCATTTTTTCAATTTGTCTTTGATTATCCGAGTGAAAATTTTTCTAAATCTTGGGGGCCTCAACCCGGTGGAATTTGTAAAGAAGGGGCCATGAAGACGATTTGCCTTCAATTGGTCAATGTATGGGAGGATGCCCCTGAAAACTGGGAACAGTTACCCATTTATTTTTATGGGTCATTATTGATGGAAGGAAGCTATTTAATCGATCTTCCAGATTCCAAAGTTTATATTAATGGCGCTTTTGTCGCGGCCTATGACGAAGG
Source organism: uncultured Enterovibrio sp. (assembly GCA_947040595.1). GTDB lineage: Bacteria > Pseudomonadota > Gammaproteobacteria > Enterobacterales > Vibrionaceae > Enterovibrio. The sequence goes on from CAMRBZ010000130.1 coordinate 9,115, forward strand.
TCTAGAAGATAATCCTATTTTGAATTCTCCGCCCAAAGTCTTAAAGGGGAGTTACCATGATTTTTAATCGGGGTTTTTCATTGGTGGAAGTCCTCATTGGGCTTTCTATTGTGATGCTTTCAGGATTTGGAACGCTAAAAATGTATGCTTATATAGAAGTAGCCAGGGTGAACTCTGAGCTATGGGTAGAAGCATTGCACATTGCAGACGCTCAAATGGCACTGATGAAGCAAATCAATACGGAGAACCGGGTTTGTCATTCTCAGCCCATTACCTTTGATAATGTTCAAAATTGTCATTTAAGCTTGAACCCAGAAAGTGTCTTTAAGCTTGAGACGGACATTGAAAAAACATTGCGCTTTTCCGATGAGGCAGGGGGCATTTCTGAAGTCTATGCAAAGATCATTCATATTAAGGTCATCTGGCGTGATAGAAATGGCATTGAACAAGGTTTAAATATGCCTGTGTCCGTTACTAAATCAACCAATCTGTTCAATTAACATTCACTTGTTTATTTTTCATAAGATTTTTGCTTTAAAAGGCTTGCCAATCTATTAAACCTCCCTATAATCGCCCCCTCACCGACGCGAT
>CAMRBZ010000131.1 GCA_947040595.1 uncultured Enterovibrio sp.
CCTTGGATTCAGTACCTCGGCTTTTGCAAACCCCCATTTAAGTTTAAATTCAGAGTTTTCTTACGGTGTTTGCAAAAAAAGAGAAAGCAATCTGATTCAAAACACGCAACGTTCTCCAAACAATTAAAAATACAAATTGGGAAAAAGGGGGGGTTATGGAATCAAGGTATTCAATCAAGCATCGAAATAAATCAACTTTTCGTCAGGTGTCTAGCATAAGTTCGCTCAATATATTCCCATTACTTTACTGTTCCCATAATAGGAGTTCCTCCCATTTTGAAAGGCATCAGATACGAGTAAAGGGAGCGTCGCTGTCATATATCCGGCCTGTTTGTAAAGCGATATTTATACATCACTTTAGGCCTTGATGAGACTTCGCGCATACTGGCCTTATACCCGTCGCCTTTGAAGTTGCCTGGGTGTTGGCTGCGCTCGTTCAGCCCAATCACATAGTAGATCTATGCTCAGGGGCTTCAGTCATTTGCCGCCTACAGGCATCTTCAAGTGTCTTGGGTATATCAAAGTATCGGCTTCATGAGCCGTGGGTATAATTAGGGTTTCAGTATGTCGGTCTGACCTTTTTTTTCAAATTGAATGTTGTCAGTTTTCATTCTGTTTGCTGCTTTTTTTAAAACCCATCAAACAGGGACAACACTTAATCAAATTCCCCTTTAACTCGCAGCAAACATTAAATCATGTCATTCAAGAGCCTTGGTATCAAGTCGATATGTAGCCTGAGAGTTTATAATCACGGCAAGATCATCTTGACATCACTTTTTGTACAAGAACAAACCACATGTAATTTAGTTGATTTTAATTTGTTAGTTATCGAAGATTATTTATTGATAAAAAAGCTTGCCATGGGTTTATTTGTTCACAGAAAGAATCTGGCGCTCTGTTTTCTGACCGAAAACTGTTCATTTTTTGTAATGCGCTTGCCGTGTTTATAATTTGATTGCCCCCCCTTTTTTTCCTGCCTTTTGGTCTCTCTCTCAGTGAATGTCGGTTTTAAAGGCCCAACCTTTTTATAACGCGTTAATTTTTCTCTTTTCGTTCTCTTCCTATGATACCTACTGTTCCCCTTTCTGAGATGCCTCCAGCTCCCCTTCTTGAGGTGCCTCCAGCTCTCCTTCTTGAGGTGCCTCCCGCCCCCCTTCTTGAGGTGCCTCCGGTCCCTCTTCTTGAGGGGGCTTCGGATCCACTTCAGGTGTATCTGCAGGAACAGACAGCTCTCCAAAGTTAATAGACCCCTTCCTTGCCTGAGGAGGCTCTAATTCGTCCACTGTTGCACAACAGGAAAACCATTTTAGGCCTGCGTGTTTTTTCTTTTTAGGCACATCTGCCTCTGGCTGCTTATCAGGACTATTTTCATGTTGAATAGGGCCCTCAATCGCAATGGGGGCATTAACGAGGTTTGCCTCAGAAGGATGAAAGTCAAGAGCTCCTTTTGTTAGTGCAGGCTTCGCTGGAAGGCCTCCTTCAGCTCCCCCGCTTTGAGGGGGGTCTTGTTCCCCATTTTCATTTTGAGAGTGTGGTTCTTGAAGAGGGTTTTCTGAAGTTGAATTGTTTTCTGCTTCAGGCACGGAAGGAGCAGCCAACTCTTTCACCATCTGGATAACAGCGTCTGCGCCCCCCTCCCCAGAAAGATTGCCTAGACTGTGAATGAGCGTCTGAAGGATTACGGCTTTATCCGCACTTAAGCTGTTTAAATCCTCAATCGTAAATCTCACCGCAGGAACTCGTTTTTTATCCACTAACTCATTGACTGCTTTTTGCAGAAGATGGAATGTGTTAGTCAGTTCTGAAGTGGGTACTTCCTTAGAGGGAATATTGCTCTGTGTCGAGGGCGTTTTTTTAGGGGGAGCGCCGTTAGAGGCAACAGGTGAGGGTGAGGGGGCCGACGTTACTTTCTTGTTGGCACAACAGGCTATAAAACTTAAAACAAGTAAGCCAATAAATAATCCAGCCGCCGAGCCAATTGCCATGCAAGATACAATAAAATCGCCAAAAGACTTTCTGCCTAAAGAATCCGAAACATAATCAGGAAGCTTTCTCAGTTTCTGCTCAATACCTTCACTGCCTAAAATTTGTACTGCATCTACTTCTAAATCAAAATCTGTATGCGTATTATAATCCTGATACGCTTCTTCTATCATTTCTTTCGCTATGCGATAAGCGGGGTCTGAAGAATTTGAATTTAAATGCGCCATTAAATCGCTATAAACAGTTTCATTCCACCAATTCACACTCGAAAGCAAAGAAACACGCATGTCATCAAAGACTTCAGGCTTTACCCCTGTTTTTGTTGCGCTTCGTCCCTCATATTTCACTTTAAGGGCTTTTTCTTTGGCTTTGGCGGCCTCAAGCGTTAAGCTTTTCCCTTCGGGTACAAGGTCTATCCCTAGATCATTTTCAAGACTGATTGATCCCTTCCCATCCTTCTCCAGCTCGAAAGTCTCATAGTCGCATTCTTCAAACTGCTCTGTGGTCAATGCGTTAAGATCTTTTACTTCCCTCACCCCTTTTTGGGTGTAAAAATAAGGGTTATGGTGCTCAGCCGTCAAATCAACGGCTGCTTTATAGGCTTTTACCTCCTCGTTTTTTTTAAAATCTAATTTAGTGATGATATCGCCCCACTTCCCAGCATTATCTTGTAAATCTTTAAGGCCTTTTTGGAGTGCCTTCACTTCATTCACATAACAATGCACATTGGGCGCCATGCCCCGAGGGGTTAAAAGCGTTGTGCCATCAGGCCCTTCAAAGCTCATCCCATCAAGCTTGAACTCAGGAGCGGCACCAGAAGATGCGGCATCTCGGCGCTGGCGGGAGTGAGCGACGTCTTGAGGCTCTTTGACGCTTTTTGCTAAAGAGAAAACAGAAATCGGGGCCGTCGAAGGTTGACGCTGTTTACGGCGCTCTTCACGTGTTGAAGCGAGGTGCGTTTTGGGCCTCGCGCCTAAATCCTTTGCATTGCCTGCATATTGAGAAAACATCTGGGCCACTTGATGCTCTGTTTTTGTAGGAAGAGGCGCTGTTTGATTTTGCGTTGGCATCAAAGAAGATTGCCCGACATTAACAACATTAAAACCACCCGCTAAGGCGGGTACACTAGGGGGTGGAACGCTCAAGCTGGCATTCGTTAAAGGGGGAGTTACAGGGGTCATGTCTATATTTTCCTTTGCTGAGAAGGTCGCCAAAAAAACGGGGATTCATTAAAGGTGGCAATGTGAAGGTTCAATGGCTTTTTCTTTAGGTAAAAATTCACATTGAGCCACTAAACCTTATCGTCTTCGCTCTTTTTCTTTGGAGTACAGGCTTTTTTACAACGCTTCCCAAAAGCAAGCAATAAGCCTGAAACCCCCTTTACGATCGTCCAAGGCAAGGTAACCAAGTTTCTAATGTTAAACATCAATGAAAGCGTGGCGGCCAAAGCAGCCACGCTCGCCAATGTACCCGTGATAGCCCGTGGCGCTTCAGCAACCCAATCGTAAACCGATGTACTTCGAATCCAAGCCCCCACACGAAATACAAACTCAGGCCATGAAGAAGCCTTGTTGCAGTCCAACCCATCCACATAGTCACTGGTTACCTCACCATTATTATCCTTTTCCGTTTTGAGTGCGCCTTTGATGCGTTCGCATCCGTCTTTGGTTCGCACATCTGCATTTTTAAGCCATTGCTGTTTTATTTTTGGTTCTAATTTCTTACTCGAACCTCCCCCATCCTTATTCACGTAAGAGCCCGCAGCTCCCTCTTTCGCCCTGTGAGAAGCTTGATTTGGAGATTGCCCCCAAGGCAATTCTTCTTTTCGCGCAGCAACGTTTGGCAGAGTAAAAGACACCTCATAATCAGTCCCTTTTGCGCATGTTGTCTTCTCTTCTCCCTCCCTCACTGTGATGTAACCCGTGGCTAAACTGCTCTTTAAGCGCTCTTGTAGTTTTTGATTCGCATTTTTTACACAAGCCCGCGCGCTGGCCGCCGCCTTGTTTTCTTGTATTATGTCGCGTCTTATTTTATTTGGATTATTTTCATAAGGGGCGGGATCAAACGCAGAAGCGGTGTTTGATCCTGCCGCAAGATCACGACGCTGGCGCACATGTACATTTCCATTTCCATTTCCATTTCCAGTAGCATGGGCGCTTTCAAGGTTTTTTTTCGGTACAAACTCTTTTCTGCGTACAACGGGAGGATCTTCGGAAGAAGAAGGTGGGGTACGTGCAGCGCGCCTTGCTTCTCGAGAAGAAAGGGCGCTCCATGTTGAACCGCCCCTTGATAGAGGCGTGTCTGCAGGCTCTGCAGCAACCAAAGAAGGCTGCGCTGTAGTAGTAGAAGAAGAGACTGTAGAAGAAGCCCCCCCAGAAGCACCCGAAGAGGTTTCCGTCGCGCCATTCAATGCAGAGCGAGAGGAAACACTTGAAGAAGAGGTTTGTGCTTGAGAGGATGTGCCCCTAATACGACTCAAAAATATATCTTGCACCCCCTGTGGGCGCGTCACTCCAGAGACAGGCAATGGCGTGGGAGCTTCAGCGCTTTGATTAACACCCGTAATGGGGAGCACGGAAGAGGTTGAATTCAAAAGCGAACTTTGATTTATTGAGAGGCTTGTATTTGTAACAGGACTGACCATAGCGTTATTCCCAGGAAAAACAACAAAATATAAATAAACAATCCAAAAAAATGTATTTTTGTAACCTTCATTAGTTCATCAAACAGCATCTTTTCAAGGAGATTCATTTCAAAGATTTTTAGTCTCCTCCTCGCCAGGCTCTTCGTTTGATGCTGGTTCAGCCTGAAGTCCATTTTGAAGCACCAGGTCTGCCCCAGTAAGCACGACAGGAACTGCAGTATTCAACAGTTTCGTCTGCTCCTCAGAAGTAGGCGTCAGCTCTTCCTCTGCTACTTTAGCTGCAGGACCAAAATTCAACCGCCCTCTCAAATTGGAAGCCGCACCAGCAGCAACCTCCACTGCAGAACGAGAAAAACGCAGCGCAGCCGCCCCTCCTTGGCGTGCATGCGCCTTGGCTTTTTCTACCGGATGCAGTAAAAGATCTTTTCCTGTTTTCCCCTCTTTATACCCTTGATGCAAGTGATACCCTGTATAGGCCGCTGCCCCAAGGCCAGCCGTTCCCAAAAGGCCAAGCGCTACCCCAGCGCCAGAGGCCCCTGGAAGAATGAGAGGGTTAACAGGCTCTTTTTGAGAGCAATCAGAATGAAGCGGACTGCCTTTAAAGCTGTCCGCTGTGCAAGTTCGCGCTGAAGCATCCGTTCCAAGATTATTTACATTCGTGGAGCCTGTTTTCGCCGCGCCCTTGTCATCAAAAAGGAAGGCGTTATCTGCAAGCGCCACGCCTTTCTCCGCGCCACTCGTGTTGACGACCGTACAATTCGCGTATTGACTCCCTTGCTCAACTGAACTGGCTAACAAACCTAGTTTGCTGGGTTTATCACTGCAATCCCCCGTCACACTCAAGGTGCTATCAACCACATTAGAAGATGACACGGGCGTTTTGCCTCCAAGCCCAATGAGGCCGCCAGAAGGAAAATCGATACTGGGTTTTTTAGTCGTGCATTCCAGGCTGATTTTTGAATTCACCAAATTAAGCTTTGTTAATGCTTGCTCAGAGCCAGAGGCCCCAATAACCCCGCCCACAGAGCTGGCGCTTTTCCCTATTACCTGTGAATTTAAAACACTGACAGAAGACAAGGTCGCATTTTTTGAATGAAGATAACCCACCGCCCCTCCGGTAGGGCAGCTCTCCCCTTCAGATAGAACATAACCCTTATCTAATGCTAAATTGCTCGCACTGGCCTGATCTTTCATTTTTCCGATCACCCCCCCCACAGAGGAATAGCCCATTTTAGCGGTTACCACCGTGTTCTGCACTAACACATCCGAGCATGTAGCATTTTCCGACAAAAGCCCAAAAAGCCCTCCAGCTGTCACCCCAGCGTTTGGGTTTTCAGCATGGACTTCTGAATTGCTTACCCATATGTGATGAACAGCTGCGTTGCCTTTCGCATTCTCAGCAAGGGCACCGAGAGAAGTTGTAACCTTCTGCGTGATCCTGGCTTTATCGATATGAACATGATGCACACTTGCCTTCTCAGTTAAGTTACCAAAGAGCGGCACTTTCAAATCTGAAATAGTTTTCGCATTGCCGTTAAACTGGCCTGAAAAATCGTGCGATACGATACCCGCTGTCGCTGTACTCTTTTGGCAACTAAAGGATTGGGTTTGCGAATAGGTGGCATTGGAAGGATGCTCTGTATCTTTTCCAATTTTTTCCATTTCACTACAAGAATCAATGCTTTTTGGTTCAGAGGAGGCATTCGCGCTCTCTCCCGTGGCTTGCTGGACCATCCCCAAAAGCCCCAAAGCCACCAAGGGCGCAGCCGCAGAAGAGGGACCAGCATGGCCCGGCCCGGATGCTGCTGATGCATTTTGCGAAGAGGAAGGCGAGCTTGCAGAAGCGGCTTCCGTTTCAGGGTCAGCTTCCTCGTGAGGGGCCCCCTCAGCGTTTGCTCTTTGATTTATTCCACCGAGCACATCTTGTGCCATACCCACAGTGCTTGCAAAACGCATATAATTTGTCGCAGCCTGAACAGCCCCAGAAGGCACCCCCACCAAAGGCAAAACAAGGCTTGCAGTAAGGGAAAGGGCATCAAAGCCTGAGCCGATGCGTTGCTCTGGGGGTTCAACGTCTTGAGAGGGCTCTACTTCTTGAAGCCTTTCGGCTCCTTGAGAGCCTTGCGCCCCCTCCGCCTGTATTACCCGGCTTACAACGATAGAAGAAGGCGATAAGTCTTCTGCGCTGGGAGAGAGGCGTAAATTTGTTAGAGGCGTTTCATAACTAGGGTGAAGCGATCTAAAAAACAAACCCAGAGTGCTCAAGGGAGAAAGGGGCGTTGGTGGCGTAGCAGATGCAGGAGGGAGACGACCGGATGAATGACTGGCGTTTTTTTGAATCATTTTTGTTTACCCTATGTATCACTCTTTATTTATACCCAATATGCCCATTTTAGTAATGGACGACGGATCAGAAAATACAATTTCTAAATTAACAGTCACCTTGAAAATCTATATTTAATCGCTAAAACCAATATGCAATTTGGGCATAAAGAAGTATAAAATTTTTATTTGCTTTAAGCCTACCAATAAAGAGCCAATAAATAAAAGTGAATTAAGGTGATAATTTTAATTCAGGCGGGCAATAATAAAGAATATTTCATTTTAAATATTTATACACAAAGTAATTAAAGATGTGCGCCCGGCGCCAGCGAGTAAAGCACCTCAGCATAAATGGATTCTGTAATTGGGCAGAACAGGCCAAGCCAACAGCCACACAGAGTCAAAGGAGAGGTATAAAGGAGAGGTATATTGGTTGAACTTTGGTATTCAAGAATGCCATAATAAAAAATCATGTTATTCATTTTTACTGGCAAGACCTTTCATTTAATGGCATTATCTAACAAGGTACCCGACCTTTTTAAAAAGTCCAACAAAAAATAAATTCAAAAATAAACACTTGCCATTATTTAGGCTTTAGAAAAACATTTATTTTTTAGAGATGAAAATAAGAAATCCTCATGATCATTTTGGATTAAGAGAGCCTTATATTAGTTATTTATATTTATAAGAGGTTAACCATTTTTTCATGCCCTTAAGCTCTATAAGCCCTCTTAACCAAAATATGTCCACCAACCATACCTCCCCTGTCAATTCACCACAAGCGACAGGTTTTGGAAATGCAGGTGTCGCCTTGTTAGTGAATTCAACCCTTTTACCTTCAAGCCAAGAGCATGCCCCTCCATTTTCACGCGAGACCAAACAAAGCGGAGAAATACAAAGACTGCTGGCCAGCTATCAAAAACAGGGACAAGCCCCCCCCCCCTCCAACACGAGCAGCCCACTGACCCGTGAAGAGCGGCGCAAGTTACGCACCCCAACATCGAATGCAGCTGTAACCCCTCAGCCATTGCACCAAAAAACAACCGAAATACAAGGCACAACAGAGCCTCCTCCATCCTCTCTTTCTCCCCCCCCTTTGCAATTTATAAGCAAGGCCGCAACCCTAGCACCTAAAGCACCTAAAGCACCTGAAGCACCTGAAGCACCTGAAGCACCTGAAGCACTTGAAGCACTTGAGGCACTTGAAGAAAACACACCAGAGCCAGAGCAAAAAGAAACACAAGCGCAAGCAGCAGAGCCACAAAACGAAACACCACAAAAAAAGACGCACAAACGCGTAAAACGGGTTGCTGCGGGAGACCGACCTCTTCATCGGTCTTTGTTAGAAAAGTCTGTGGGGTACATCCGTCTTCCAGAAGTAAGCAGGGAACCAATTTGCACCGCAGGGCTCATAGGGCCCAGTCAATTTATAACCTCTGCCCACTGTTTCACCCCCAGAAGAGAGAAATGCGAAAAAACTCAAGATTTTCTCAGAGCCAATGTTTATCTCAACAACAGAGTGTACCGATGCACAAGCTACAGCGCCCCCACCCCTTGCATACAAGTTGACCCTAAAAATACAGGCGGTCAATCTGGGGGGGTTTTTCAAGCACAAGGACAACCCATTCCACGAACAAGCCCGGAGCGAAGAGATGTGGTGATATGCAACACACATCGCCCTGTGACAAACGGGCGCATTTTACCCTTCATGAGTACCGACGATTACAACAGAATTTTTGATACAAATAATGCACAAGATCGCCATGAAGCCAGACCTAAAGGCCTGCTTTTTGGCCGAGGGCGCACAGGAAAAGATTGCGAGATCCATTCTACGGGTGCCTTAAGCCTCTCCTGGAATAAATTCGTTTCCAGAAAAAATGAGAGCACTTTAAACGCAGAAGCGTTAATATTTAAGCCGCATAGTACACACCAAGGAAATAAAAATTATATTACTTGCATTGTCGACTCTGGCTCCCCTTTTCTTTATTGGAATGACCAAACAAATACATATGAATTAATTGGGGTTCACTCACGAGGAGGCAAGGTTCAAATTCAGGTTGAGGAAGTCGTTAGCGCATCTTATAAAGCCTGGCTGACACAAAATAACATTAAACCTTGGGTTGACAATCCAAACCCTAAATTACCTTATTACAATGTAACGCGCGACCCAGCAGTACGCATTCCATTGGTCCCCGCATTATTTCCTGGCGGTACTGGGGAGGATCTACCAGCTTTTGTTAAAGTTCACTTAACAAACAATATTACCATGAATGGCACGCAACCCCTTGAAAACACACTTTATAGTGCGCAAGATTTTCGTTATTCTCACGCTGAAAACAGCATTAATATCACAGACACAGTAAGAACAAAAGTGCCTTTTGAGGACACCTATTCTTGGACCTACTTCCCTAATATGAGGTTAGATGAATTCACCTTGTCCTCCATGAGGCATGCTTGCTCTTATCGATGGAATACAACGACATTGTATAAAATGCAGCAATCATCCAGCTCTGAAATAGAAGCATCGCAAAAGGAACGAGATAAACTTTATGATGGTAAGAAAATGTACGAGTTTAATCTCACAGTCAACAGCAACCCAGCCGACGGTAATTTAACGCTTCTTACAAGCCCAGCTTATTTATTCAACAGCACCCAGGTGCACTGTGAAAATAAAACATTTTCCGAAAATGGGCATTATTTCCATTCAAGATCAGAAGGCCCAGCAGTGAGCCCTTGGCCTGCTG
>CAMRBZ010000132.1 GCA_947040595.1 uncultured Enterovibrio sp.
GTTTTAAAATAATCAAAATTGTAATCTTGAATTCGATAACCGACCTTAAAATTCAAATCAACCAAGGCAAGATTCATGCTAAAAATAGCGCCCGATTCTGCATCGACTGTGCTTGTTTCTTCAAAGGTTCCGGCACTGAACGTCGTAAACAAATAGACGGGGGTTTCAGGAATCCCAATGCGAACATCGCCATAAAGATTCGGTTGAAACTCGTTGAATTTCATCCCTCTAAAACTGCCTGTGAAATGTTGAATGTTTAGGCCGACATCAACGGAGATCAAATCCGTGTCTAAAATTTCGTAATAACCAATATAATCAAATTGATCAAAAGAAATATTTCCCTTGGTCGACTCGACAGGGGTATAGCGCAATTTTCCATTTGGTACGAGAGGAATAAAATGCTCTAAAGAGACATAAAGAGATGGCTGAAAACTCGCGTCGTCAGCCTTAATATCATTGATTTTTGCATCTGCGTACCAATAATCCATACCCACTTTAGCGCCGAGAAGGAGGGCAGAATAAGAAGGTGCCGAAAATGTACAGACTCCAGCAAGCGCGAGTGCAGTCAGGGTTAATTTTGATTTTTTCATAATTAAAGTTCCATTTTCATTCTTGTTATATACCTAAAACAATTGAGGTTACACGCCTGCGGCAAGCAAGTAAAAACCAATCAGAGAAGCAGACTTTGTGATTGGGTTAAACGCGTGCAGCCAACACTCACGAAACTTCAAAGCCAACGGGTATAGGAGGATAATTTTACAAATCATAAACCAGTTTATAAAAAGTAACCATCTATATATCAAATAGACATCGCGCTGCATATTTCACAAAATACAAGGTTCAACAAAGGCATTTTCAGCCTTCATTTCGCACATGAAAAGAAGGATATTATTTCTAGGTAAGCTTACAAAGCACTGGCTACAGATCGCCCCTAAGGCGAAAAATTTGTCTTTCAATTGTGATTTAAACATCAGATTTTAAAAAATCGAGGTGAGCTGCTTAAATGAGGGTTTCAGGCAAGGTATACGGATAAAAAAAGAAAAATTCAATAAATAACCGTTTTAATTTCATATTTTTACTGGGAAATTCGAGATCTTTATACCGACCCAAGGTATTTGAAGTTACGCGCCAGGCGCAAGCGAGTGCCCCCCTTTAGAACATAAAGGTGGACATATACCCAAGACACTTGAAAATGCGTGTAGGCGGCAAACGAGTGAAGGCCCTCAGCATACCTGAGCATACCGGAACATAGATGAACTCTGTGATTAGCCTGAGCGAAAGCAGCCCAACACCCAGGTAGTTTCAAGGCGACGGGCAGAGAAGGATTCTGTGATTGGGCTTTAAAAACGCAGTCAACAACCCTGCATCTTTAATAACTTTGGGTATATCGGTATTCTTTTTTTAAGATGCAAAATAGACTTTAAAATTAACGAGGATCCTTGTTTCTACGCGCGTGCTTATAACAGAAATCTCTGCATTTTCTCGCCGCATTATCCCGCCCCCTTAATATCCAAATAACAATGGCAATGAATAAAATCCAAGGCAACATTTTAATGATCATACCCAGCATGCCAGCAAAGGCCATTACGGCGAAGCCCACACACATGGCGACAACAATCCCAATAAAACTGATCCCAGTCACAAAAAGAACCATTGTAAAAGCCAATAAAAACAAAAATTCAGTCATCACGTTCTCCAAATTCAGTCTAAATCTATCTCGTTTTAATAAAGCTAAGCACAAAACAGGCCATCTTATTTTCTTCTAATAAATCAGTTCGTTAAATTCATTCTTTTAGAAAAAATAAGCCATTGTCAAATGATAGTGGTAAATGAAACCAATTTTTATCGCATTTTTCACCACAGCGATTATACCCAAAAAATTTTAAAGTGCAGGTCGGCTGTATAGACGCTGCCAAGCCTGAATTTTCAACGTCGAGGACGATAACTTATGCCTCTTCTTGCAATGCTTGAATTTTGGTGAAGGCCGATTGTAAAACCTCTATTCCCGCATTGGGTTTAAATGCGTTTTCACTGATATATCGACGCCATTGTCGCGCCCCTGGCATACCTTGAAATAAACCAAGCATATGACGGCTCATATGATTCAAATTGGCGCCTTTGCTTAATTGTGATTCAATATAGGGATACATGGCCTCAAGGACCTCAACTCGGGTCATGCTGCATGATTCAATACCGAAAAAACCTGCATCAACTTCTGCCATCAAATATGGATTTTGGTACGCTTCACGTCCCATCATCACGCCATCAAGATGAGCCAAATGTATTTTTACTTCCTCTAAAGATTTAATTCCTCCATTTATTCCAATTAACAGATGCGGAAAATCTTTTTTTAGCTGGTACACCCGAGAATAATCTAAAGGTGGAATTTCGCGGTTTTCTTTCGGGCTAAGCCCTGATAACCAAGCTTTACGAGCATGAATTGTAAAATTATCACAGCCACTTTTTTCATGAACAGTTTGAACAAAATCAACCAAAAACGCATAGCTATCTTGATAGTCAATGCCAATGCGCGTTTTCACCGTCACCGGAATATCAACGTGCTCTTTCATTGCCAGCACACATTCTGCAACCAGCTCAGGCTCCGCCATCAAACAAGCACCAAAACGGCCATTTTGAACTCTGTCGGAAGGGCAACCTACATTTAGATTAATTTCATCATATCCGCGATCTTTCGCAAGCCTTGCACAACGGGCCAAATCAGCAGAATTAGACCCTCCCAATTGCAAAGCGATAGGGTGCTCTTCCTCGTTAAAATCGAGGTAATCCCCTTTTCCATGAATAATCGCCCCCGTTGTTACCATTTCGGTATAAAGTAAGGCATTTTTAGATAAAATTCGATGAAAATAACGACAATGTTTATCCGTTAAATCCAGCATGGGAGCAACAGAGAAGCGGGCACTGGGATACATAAACTAAAACCTTAAAAATCTCAAACGAGCAGATATTCAATCTTGGCCGGAAAGTATACTCTCCCGCTCAAAAGGCTTCAAATTTGCTTTAGGCTAAAAAGCACACTCAGGCTGAATCAAAAAACAGCCCGAATTTATTCGTGTTTTACCTTAAAAGAAGAAAATGAAAGAAATTCAAAATAACTTTATTCACAAAGAGATATATTTGAATTTTTATTTATAAATCCATTCAGCTCTAATTTCTCTTTAAACATTGCAATACTTTTTTTAAATGACTCTTCTTCTAATAGATTTTCAACATTGACAGAAAAACAAAATGCTTTCACGCCTTCATACCCATTAATCACTTCTCCTGTGGTTGGAGGAAAGTCCGTTTCTGCGTAAATATTCCACCAGGCCCAATTTTCAATCATTGTTTTTGTTGGCCTATACGCAATCAACTCTAACGATGTTTCACTTTTTTCCGGTGGATAAGACAAATGAAACGGATCCCAATCTTTTTTTTCAAACTCAAAACTTTCACTGATCCCTGAGTCCGTTTGCAAACGAATCACTAAAGACCATTCATCGTCATTGGCGATATTCCTCTGCGCGCTTTGGTTCACAAAAAGGAAAATGGCATCATTTAAAGGAGAAAAATCCCAGCCCCAACGCCTCAAAGGATTTGCATTTCCTTGTGGTGTTTTTGAATGATTCGAAGGGGACCAATAATGAAACTTACAATTTAACGAATCCGAAATAGATTCTATAATAGGCAACATTATCTGATAAAAGCCCACCAACAAACGCTGAGATTTTCGAACATCTAATAAAGCCTGTTTAATATCATTTTGATCTTCTTTCATTTTAATGACGTCCTCTTTTACAGAATACATTATTTACATTTTCCCAATTCACATCTTTCGAGTCAAATAATGCGTTAAATCCACAGATAGAACCACAAGAAGGAAAAAGAACTTTTTTATATATCTCTTTACTTCTTTTCTTTTTAAGATCCTTTTTAATTATTTCATCTTTTAATATATCGAAAGAATGTTCACTGATCCGAAAGGTCCTTTTTAAAAGAGGAGCCCAAGAAAAAGAGGTTTCTCTTTTTTCCCCTGTTCGATCACAAGAAATGCTGTCTTTTCTTTTTAATCCCATTTTTCCTCTTCCATTTTTATGTTCTCTACCCATCACCTTTGACGCTGCAGGCTTGTTGGCTGCGCCCTCAAAGCCCCTGCTGCATCAAAGGTGAAGAATATATGAAATTAATACTTTGTACCTATCTCTAAATAAGTACTCGACATCCATGTTTCCAGCTTTCCATTCGCGTCTTCAAGAATTAAATAGCCTTCTAGAGATAAATTCACCACCTTAAGCGCTCGTTGTATCCCATTTTTTTTGGTAATAATGGTTTTACCTATCATTTTGGTGCAGGTCAGCCAAAGAGAAATAAGATCTTCCTTGCTGTAATATAGACGCTCCATTTCTAACAAATAGGCTTGAAATAAGGCTTCAATGCAATAGGACTTTCCCATAATTTGCCGCAAAGAAACAGCCTGTTCCGCGATAACAGAAGGAAAAGAGACTTGATTGATATTGACACCCACACCGACAATCCAAGCCATAGATTGATTGGGCTGATGGGGGTGATTAACGGATTCACACAAAATCCCCGCAAGCTTACGCTGATCAACTAAGACATCATTGGGCCATTTGACATGTGCATCCAGCCCTGCAGATTTTCGAAGCGTACGCACCAAAGCTATGGCCGGTAAAAAAGACACGTTTTTTTGTTGAAGCGGCGTTTGCAAAACAAGAGAAAAAAGCAGGCTGTCTGCAGTATTTGACTCCCAAGAACGCCCTCCAGTCCCTCTTCCTGCGGTTTGTGATAAGGCAACAAAAACACTCCCTTCAGGCAAAGCGCTCTCTTTTAAACGTTCTTTTGCCCGTGTATTGGTGGAATCTGTACTTTCAAAAACAAAAAGAGTTTTTCCGAAAGTGTGTGTTTCTAATTTTTGTTTAAATGCATCTTTAAACATATTTTATATCCATCAAGCTCACTCACGTTACAGAAAATGCTGTTATTCAAAACGTAAATTACAGATACGACATTTCGGTGTTAAATCTAAATCTTCACGATAAAAAGGAAGATTTTAACAAATCAAAATGATCAAATCATAAAATATCTCACCTCTTTTAACACAAAGTGAGTGTTTATTTCGCTACTTCACGAAAATGTAATTTTTGCCTATAGAGAGTGGAGTGCCTGTTAAGGAGAAATATCATTCTGTCGGTGATTTTCGAGAAAAAAGAGTGTAACTGGAATAGTCTTTCTGTGGGCCTGTCACATGCCATGTGCAGCTGTACTGCCTTTTTGATATCACTTGAATTTCTCCAAGATAACGATCTGAACCGCATTGATGTTCAATTTCTTTTTTTCCTTTTTTAAAGTCAAGGGAATAAAAAAAACGCCCATCATTAAAATAAACCTGCGCCTGATCTTTTCTTTTAAATTCGAACTGATACTTTTGCTCCGCCACGCCGATATGCTTACCCAACACCAAGCGACCTCGCTCAACATAAAGATATCGTGAGACATTGGCAAAGCCTGAAAGAGGCTGCCAGGTTTGCATCCCTTCCACGATGGCCGTTTGATGATTGCCGAAATGGATTGTTTTGTGCGTCACGGTTCTTTTAAAAGACCATGTGTGCAAAAGGTAGGATTTCAAGTGAAAGACAGAGAGCATAAATAACCTGAATATTTAAATAGGGTCATTTTAAGGGTTAAGGCTTTTAAAATCATGTTTCTTTATTGCAATGCACAAGGGCTTCGCTTGCTGCAATCTAAGTTCAAGCCCTCTTCTGACGCACTTTAAAAAGTCACGCATACGAAACGTACTTATCTTTTTTTCGATAGCCCCAAAAAGCCATGATTTATTTACTCTCGACCTTCATTTTTTCGTTTTCTATTATCTACACTTGTGGAATCAAGATCGACTTTAGACTCTTTTTTAAGTTTTATTAACAGCAATTAAATCAATTATCTGTCTGATTTTTGAACTCTAATGAGTGATTTTTCAACAGGTATCATGCATTCTAAAACTAACAATAGAGAAGGCTGTCATAAAAATTTATCCCTAAGAGATTTGAAATTGCAGGTCGGCGGCAAGAACGAAAAGCCCCAGAGCGCAGCCTGAACATCGCCTGAGCATAGATGGACTCTCTGATGGGGCTTTAAAGACGCAGCCAACCCTGCATCGTCAAAAGCGACGGGGTTAAACACATGCAAATACCTTAAGCCAAAAAAGTACAGCCCCCCCTCTTCTGTCAGGTGACAGTAGAAAGAATGCAGTAGGATGGTAAAGAACATTATGCGAGCTGAATTTGTAAATCCGTTTTTAACGTCATTACTTAATGTCCTTGAAACAATGGCCAACCTTTCTTTAACCCCAAAAAAACCACGACTTAAAACAAAATCAGAAGTCGCTAAAGGGGATATTTCAGGATTAATCGGATTGGTTGGACCAAAAACAAAAGGTTCTTTTTCTGTCACTTTTGAAGAAGAGCTGGCGCTAGAAATCATGAACCGTATGCTGGGTGAAAAACCGAAAAGCATCGATGCTGACGTAACAGACATGGTTGGTGAAATCACCAACATGGTCACAGGTGGCGCTAAACGAATTCTTGCAGAAAAAGGATTTGATTTTGATATGGCTTCTCCTATCGTGGTGTCCGGCGCTCAGCACAGCATCACCCATAAAAGTGATGGTCAAATCATTATCATGCCGTTTGAGTCTGAATTTGGCCGTGCTTACATTGAAATTTGTTTCGATTAATCTTTTATAGATTCACTTTATTTCTGAATTTTTCCATAAAATCTCATCGTTTGAGCAACCTCGGTTTTCTTTAATAAACACAAATAACAGGTTAAAAAAGCCCCAAAGCCAAGGTGGTACTCTGTGATTAGGCCTTAAGAGCGCAGCCAACAAGCCTGGATCTTCAAATGCAACGAAATGAAAATACAGGCCCTTGACTGCGATTTTTTATTTTAATCGCGCCATTGTTTAAAGGAATCAATCAAGCCTTGGGTTGAGCTGTCATGGTTTGAAACTTCATCTGATTTTGAACGCTCTTTTTGTTTTGAAAGCTCGGGTAAGATTTGGTTCGCCAATTGCTTACCAAGCTCAACACCCCATTGATCAAAGCTGAACACATTCCAAATGATCCCTTGCGTAAAAATCTTATGCTCATACATCGCAATCAATGCGCCCAAGGTATGAGGTGTAATTTTCTTTATCAAAAGCGTATTTGTTGGGCGGTTTCCTTCAAACACTTTAAAAGGCGCAAGTGCTTCCACTTCTTCTAAAGACATCCCCTGTGCTGAAAGCTCCGCTTTCACTTGCTCCAGGTTTTTACCAAAGGCCAATGCTTGTGTCTGTGCGAAAAAATTCGCCATCAAGATAGAATGATGCTCCCCAATCGGATTATGACTTACCGCAGGCGCTATAAAGTCACACGGGATCATTTTTGTGCCTTGATGAATGAGCTGATAAAAGGCATGTTGACCGTTTGTTCCAGGCTCTCCCCATATGATAGGGCCAGTTTGATAATCAATACGCTCTCCAGAACGCGAAACCGATTTTCCATTTGACTCCATATTACCTTGCTGGAAATAGGCCGCAAAACGATGAAGGTATTGATCATAAGGCAAAATGGCTTCTGATTGCGCATCATGAAAATTGTTATACCAAATGCCAATCAAGCCTAAAAGAACCGGAAGATTTTCAGATAAAGGGGCATGAAGAAAATGATTGTCCATCTCATGGGCGCCCGTTAAAAGTGCAATAAAGTGCTCATAACCCACCCCGAGACAAACAGACATCCCAATGGCCGACCAAAGAGAATAGCGTCCACCCACCCAATCCCAAAAAGCGAACATATTGTCCGTATCAATGCCGAATTCAGCCACGGCTTTTTCATTGGTTGACAAGGCTGCAAAATGTTTCGCAACATGTGACGCGTCAAGAGCACTTTTTAAAAACCAAGCCCGAGCTGACAAGGCGTTTGTCATGGTTTCTTGGGTCGTAAATGTTTTTGATGCAACCAAAAACAAGGTGGTTTCTGGATTGAGATTTTTTAACGTTTCAACAAGATGCGTGCCATCAATGTTTGAAACAAAATGCAAATTCAAGCGGGTCTTATAGGCTTTCAGAGCTTCGGTGACCATATAAGGGCCTAAATCTGAACCTCCAATTCCAATATTAACAATGTCGGTAATTTCTTTGCCCGTGTAACCTTTCCACTCTCCACTTATCACGCGTGTTGAAAAAGACTTCATCCCTTCTAATACCGTATTGATCTCAGGCATCACGTCTTTGCCGTCAACCAAAATAGGGGTATTGCTGCGATTGCGCAAAGCAATGTGCAATACGGAACGCAGCTCTGTTTGGTTAATGACATCCCCTTTAAACATGGCGCTTATCGCATCGGTTAAACGCGTTTCATCGGCCAAGGCGAGCAATTTTTCTTTGGTTTCTTTTGTAATAAGGTTTTTTGAATAATCCAGCAAAATATCCTCACCAAATTGTGCTGAAAATTGATCAAATCTCGAAGGGTCTTCGGCAAAAAGCCTTGATAGCGTTAAATCTTTCGTGTTTTCAAAATGAGCGGATAACGCGTTCCATGCCTTTGTTTTCGTTGGATTGATGGAGTTCAACATAATGCATATTCCTTGTGAAGAAGGGGGGTTATACCTAAAAAATTGAAGCGGCAAGTCGAAGGGGATGGCACCTATCCCATGAGCCTACGCTTGGCTTTGTGTGATTAAATCTTTGCAAGCCATCATGGGGCTTGCAGTGCCAAGACGATGTTTTCGCAGGCACGCATCTTCCATTACTTTGGGTGTCTATATTACCAAAAGAAAAGCAAAGACCACAGGCGCAAAGGGATCAATCAAGCGTAAAATCAATCTGTAAGGCTTGTGATGCCTGCTTTTTCTCAAATCCGCTTTCCTGCCACATCAGCCCTTCTCCCACATCTGAACAATCACATCACGGTCGTCTCTGATAGCGATTTTCAAAAGCCTTCACTTGTTAAGTTTTCACCTTAAATACCTCAGATTCACTTCCAAGATGTTGGCTTTAATTTGCGCAACTGGAGTGTGAATTAACATGAAAAATACGCAAGACAAGGCGCCACTTCAGCACATTTCAGGTATAAATCATCTTCTCAAATTGAAGAATAATCTTGATTTAGATCCAAATCGCGTTGAGCCCAACAGAAAAACAAAAAAGACGAATTGCAGATCCTTCATAACCCATATAAAAGGCGAATCTTATGACTCCGACAGGCAGACCCCCTTCTCCTCCTCCAAGAGGAACTCCCCCTCGCGCTCCAGAAGCTCCCGCTCCCCCTCCTACACCGCCACTTCCTCCCCAGAGTTTTATTGTGAGGGTGGTCTCTAATGGAACAAGCTTTATGCAGTCTTTATCACCAACCTATCCACTACCAGAGCAAGGTCCGATTAGGTTACCTGTAGTAGATCTACGCCTCGGTCCATTCCTTCGAGGGTTAGCCATCCGCGCAGCTCCTCCCCCCATCGGCAACGCGGTTCGCGCTGTAGGGGTGCTCGCCACCCTTGCTGCTTATATCGGAGGGGCAAGAGGAACAGAAACAACTAATTCAAACAACACTTCACAAAGCGCCACAGGAAATTCGACAACCTCCACCAGCGCATCAAGCACAAGCTCGCCGCCATCGAG
>CAMRBZ010000133.1 GCA_947040595.1 uncultured Enterovibrio sp.
AAATGCTGAATGGATTTCCAAAAGTAAAAGGGGTTTTACACGGTTTTTCAGGAAGTGAACAACTGGGGCAAGAGTATATTCGCCGGGGTTTTTTATTAGGCATTGGTGGGAGTATCACGTACCCGCGCGCCAATAAAACACGAAAAGCCGTGGCGGCCTTGCCTTTGTCTTCTCTTGTTTTAGAAACAGACGCGCCTGACATGCCCCTTTTGGGTTTTCAAGGCGAAGCGAATCTACCCGAGCGTTTGCCTCTTATCGCACGCGCTTTAGCTGAGCTAAAAGGGCTTTCTTTTGATGAGCTTGTTCAACACACGACTGAAAATGCGAAAGACTGCTTTCATTTATAAAGTAACGGAATCTGAAAGTGCCTGTCATCAAAGCTTATTTATACCCGTTGATTTTAACGCAGCGGGGTTCTTGGCGGCGCCCTCAAAGCCCAATCATATAGGAGATCTATGGTCAGGGGCTTTTTGTTCTTTTTGTTCTTTTCGGCCTGCTTGCATCTTCAAATTTTGTGGCTTTAAGCCATCAGCTCAATGATCTCTTTTAACCATTTTTTCGTTCCAGCGACATCAAAAGCGCGTTTTCCGTGTCCTTCACACAATAAGGCTTCACTCAGAAAGTCATCGTATTTCTCGACTCTTTTGTCTGGGACGGATTTGGCCAGCTCTGTTTCTGTTGGCATGCCATGTTGAAGATAATGAATAAAGCAGTTCAATATCTCATTGACCGATGCATTGTCTACTTCAATGACCCCTGTAAATGCGCCTGCTGAAAATTTTCGATTGATAAGAAGCGCCACAAGCGTATTGACGATTTTATCGCCAAGCCAAGGAAGAATATACGTGAGCTTTCCTTGTTGAAAAATCGGACGGGTATTGAGTTGAGCTGATTTAAAAATGCTGAGGCCTTCTTGAAAAAGGGCTTTTGCTTCTTTATTTATAAAATCAACTTTGGTCTCACCTATTTGTATTCGGTAATCTTCCTCTTTATAAATTTGCAGCATTTCTTGGCGGATTTTATTGTGAATTGAGAGGCTTTTTCCTGCAAATTTGGGGGGCTGGCCTCCCCCTTTAGTGGGGATAACATGAATGACCCTTTTTTGCGTGTCTACATTGATGACTTTCCAGCGTTTTGCGCCAAAAATGAGTTGTTCTCCTTCGATGATCATCGAGTCAATGGGCAAGGTTCCCAAGGATTTAGAGTCACAGACAAGGCGATATTCATCCGGCGTTTTAAACACGCTGTAAAAGCTAAAATGACTGACGAGGCGTTCCCCTTCAATTCCGAGAACCAGCTCTCCACTTGACAATTGGGTTAATAATTTTTTAGCCCCCATGTTCGACAAAAGATCTTTAAAATGTGCTGTAGAGATGTGTTGAAAAGGGCCTTCTTTGCACAGAAGTGCATAAAGGTTTTCGGCACGAATCGCGCCCCATTGGGCGAGGGTCGCCAACACTTGATGGAGCAAGGTCGAAAAATGATACTGGCTGTTGTCGGGGGGTTCAAACCACTTGTTTGAGATAAGTAAACGTATCATGGCCAAGGATTGAAGCAACTCTAAACGTAAGAGATCTATGATGCTCGAGTCTCTTGTCAGGCTATTTTCACTGATCAACATACGCAAAACGGAAGGGGTATTGCGTCGTCCAGAACGGCCCATTCTCTGTCTTAAACTTGAAACCGAGTGAGGGGCTGTGACTTGAATGACTGAATTTACTTTTCCGATATCAATGCCAAGTTCTAATGTCATGGTGCAGATAGCGGTTGTAGGGATCATCTCCTTTTGAAGCCTGGATTCTAAATCTTCTCTAAACACTTTCGATAAAGAACCATGATGTGGAAAAAATTCATTAGGAACACATTCTTTTTGGCAAAACTCACTTAATTGAACGGCAATGCTTTCGGTGCGTTTTCGGCTATTGGCGAACACCAAGTGAGAATCGCCTCTGCAAAATTGATAGATGTCTTGGCAGACGCGATATTCTGCTGTGTGATTTATGTCTTGTGCGCCCAGAGAAAGAGGATGCGTGTACCCACGAACTTGCACTTTAACAATGGAATGGCTTTCGTTGTCTTGAATGATTTTGCAAGGAAGAGATCGGTTGGGGCGAAGTGATAAAGGCACCGTTTCAATCTGACCGAGTGTGGCACTCAAGGCCACTCTAACAATGGGGGTGTCGAGTCGTCCCAAAAGATGTTCTAATCGATTAAGAAGAGAGAGAAGTTGCTGTCCACGTAGGCTTCCAATAAACGCATGGAATTCATCAATCACAATGTATTTTAGATTCTTGAATGCAAGTCTCAGCCAGGTTGATTCTCTTATAAGCAAGGACTCAAGCGATTCTGGGGTGATAAGGAGAATGCCGTGAGGATGCTTTTTTGCTTGATTTTTTTTTGATTGCAGGCTGTCTCCATGCCAGGGGGTCACTGGCATTTCAAGAGACTCACAAAGTCCTTCTAGCCTTCGATATTGATCATTGATGAGGGCTTTTAATGGGCTGATGTATAAAATACCAAAACCTTCACTGATATCGGCAATGGCGGTACAGGCGGGCAGAAAAAAAGCTTCTGTTTTACCCGCTGCGGTTGACGCTGTGATCAATACATCGCAGTCGCAAGCGAGAAGTGGGGCAATGGCTTTTTTTTGGATGGCTCTTAAATCGGACCATCCTTGGCTGTAGACCCATTTTTGGACTCGGCTATCTAAAAGGGCGTATTGATTGCTCACTGTTTTTTTACCTTGTTAGACTGTGGTTTTTTTACAGTCGAAAATCGCTAAGATCATGCAGATTGTTGCTTTCAGGCATGTCCATATCACAGGGTCTTTCTTGTTCAATCGTGACGTAGGTGAGATGTTGCGACCAGTCAGATGTCGGGTCTTGTTCCAGTAATGCCAGCATATCAAGAAAGGCTTTGATGGTGTGCCTTGGGGTTCTGAAATAAGTTTCGCCAATTTTTTCATTGCAATGAGATAAAAAGGCTTTTAAAGCCTCATCAGGGAGCAAGTATTTCTTGGGATCACCTTCAGCAAAGACATGGCGTAAATTTTTTAATAAAATGTAAAGCTCTTCAGGTGTAAGGCTTGGTAAATGAAGGGCGGGAGAAGAATAATCAATGACGCCTGAACGCTTTGCAAACATATTTTCAGCGAGGCGTGATTGTAACGCTTCGTAACTGTAAAGGCCTTTTCGCGGATCCAATAAAAATTCAGGCGTCCCCCCAAGGAAAAAGCCTAAATATTCTGCGCTGCCTTGAAGGCAGTCATTTAAAATACGCAAAATTTGCTCATAATTTGACGTTCGAGCTTGTGTGCTATTGAGCTTGTAGATATTCACCATTTCATCAAGGTTAACGAGTAAGCCGGTGTATCCTGCTTGTCTTACAAATAAGCTTAATAATTTGAGCGAGTCATAAAATGAGGCATCATTGATGATGGTTCTCACGCCGAGATCTTTTTTTGCTTCTGTTTTGGTGGTGTATTCTGCTCTTAGCCATCGAATGGCATTGGTTTTTAAGTGTTCATCTTCGTTTTCGTGCCCTAGCCAATAACACTCAATGACTTTGGAAAAATCATATCCGCCAACCAAGTCAGACATAAATGACAGTTTATTGCGGATCACCGCGGTGACATCGAGTTCTTTTTGGTCTGCTTCTTTGCGGATTTCAGTGATAAAGCGCTCCACCACGCTGGTTAACGCATTTCCATCGGGTTTATTTCGCGTAGAAAGATTTCGCATCAATTCTGCATAGAGGTTTCGGGCTTGCCCGCCTGATGCATGAATGCGACGGTCAGGAGATAAATCGGCATTAATGGTAACGAGTTTTCGCTCCAAGGCTATGGCGCGGATCACACTTAAAAAGAAGGTTTTGCCTGAGCCGTAGTCGCCGATGATGAGGCGAAATGCAGCGCCGCCATCGATGATCCGTTCAATGTCTTGATATAAGGCTTTTATTTCATTGATACGACCAACCTGAATATGTTGGATTCCCACTTTTGGTGTCACACCAGCCCGAAGAGATTGAATGATGGCGTCTCTTTCTTTGAGGCGAATTTTTTTCGTTGTCATGTTTATCTTTATCCTTTTAATTCTTCAACAATATCTTGACTCACATAAATAGCATCACCCTCGTCGTTTAAAACGGGAGCATCCACATGATCAAAAGACCAATCATTAATAATTTCAAGTGCGCCATCTATCATAAGGCCGCTCTTTTGACAGAGGGCGATTACTTCATTTCGAAGCCATTTTTCTTTGGCTATTAATGCGTGATAAAGCGTGGCATGGGAAGCATCTAAACCAGGAATATTACCTGTCTCATCAGAATACGCAATAGGGTTTATAATCTGTTGTTTTTCCTGGTTATTTTCTTTAGTCTCGTCTTCATTAAAAATGGCTCCGAGCATGTTTTGAACATTTTTTGTTTCAATTTCATGTAAGGCTAAAGTGGCCTCATCGAAAGAAAAAGCGGCGTTTTTCCCGGCACTCGTTTTGGGAATAAGAGGGGATTTTCTCGGGCTTGAAGAATGATGAATGTCGGTTAAAAGCTGAGATGTATCTAGATTCAGAAGACGATATATTTTTTCTAATAGTTTGATTTTTTCAGGGGACATCTGAGGAACGGTAAAAGCAATATGAATCACAGTTTGACGTATTTTTTCTTTTTCTGTCTTGTTTTGTTTTGAAATAGACTGCTTTAATCCCGTCATCGTGATGGGGGAGTGCTGACGCCATTTTAAATAAGCATTCAGTGATTTTTTATCGAACACGGATAATTCCATCTCTTGATCGATAAATTGCTGTAAGGCATCAAGGGTTCGTTGATGAGAAACGCTATGAAGTTGCGCCAGAAGAACACCTACATGCAATATTATATCTAGCGTCTTGCATTGAGAAGAGGGGGTATAGGTTTCAGGAATCGCATCTTCAAACAAGAAAATATGTCCATTTAACATTGGTTTTGCTGGATGGTAACGAGGATCGGGAGCGAATCCATAACCTGATTTTTGCGTTAAATGTTGGAGTGAGTCCATTTCTTTTTTGGTTAACTTTTTAGGGGTTTCCTTGTTGATTTGTAATAAAAAATCAGAAACAAGAATAAAACTATTATTTTTATTTTTTTGTCCTATTAACCAGTTTTTAAATTGAGTGATTATTGCGAGCTGCTTTTCATCCAGAGCGAGTTCTGGAAGCAATAGAATCGCTTCTAGGTCATTTTTAGAGGCTTCATTTTTATTGATATATCGACTGTAAGCGGCAAGCTTGTCGTTGCATTCATCTGCAATGGCGATCAGTTTTTTTACTGGAAGTTTTAATTCAAATGGATCACAAAGATCAATGGTGTTATTAACGTTATTCAGGCTTGGATTCATTGTTGAATATTGAATCTTTTTTTTATTTTTATTTAATTTCAATCCTGACTTGTATTTTATTTTGTAGGTTTCGATAAAGAGCCTTGAAAATATTTCTTTACATCGTACAGAGGTTATTCGATGGGTGTAATGTGGAGATGATGTCATCCAGTTTAATGCAAGTTCGGGAGGAATTGGTTTTTTTTCATGGCAGCAGATAGAAAGGCGTAGTTTTAAATGTAATATTCTGTTTGTAAAGGTCAGCTTATTTTTATGATCTTTTAATAAGTCAAAACGAACTGCGAGCATTAAATCAATTAAAGATGATAAACGGTATGCCATTGAAACATGTTGAGAGAATGTATGGTAAATGCGATTTAATTCGTTAAATATGCTTTTAAATTCATCGTCTGAAACCTCATTCTTAAAACTATCAATAATTATTCGTCGTTCTAAACCGAAAAAATAGAGGTAGAGATATTGTTGAGGTGTATTTAAATCTGCTCTATCGGTTGCTAGCCAATTAATATAAGCGCCTCTCGATTTTGAAGAAAAGTTTTCAAATGAAATATTGTTGATTCTTGCTAAATACTCATTTTCTTTGTGTTTTTTATCAAAAAGAATACCTAAACTATCATCAACCAAAGCCGCATCGTTCGAGTTTTTGCCGAAATAAGACATCTCTTCGTCTGAAAAGGCGAGGAGTTCATTCCCGTAATAGAAAAAGCCTTTTGTGATCGTTTTTCCTTTTATTTTGATTGATTCGTCTTGGGCTATCCAATGACCGGGTAACTTTTTTTTCTTTTTAGATTTTGTTTTTATAATATTTTTTTCAAGTGAGGGCCTAACGAAATAATCCTCATCATCATCCAATAAGAAACTGGCTAAAGAAGAATCATCATCATCTTCACTGTGAAGATTACGAAGTAGATATTTTATTTCATCTAATAATTTTTGTTGATTTGATGACATCTAAAAAGATTTCCTGTGAAAATAAGAAATAAATGAAAGAGTGTATTTTGAGTAATTTTTTTCGAGAGACGGTTTTGGTTTATTGATTCTATGTGATCAAGATGTTGATGCTGCCTTTTTTCAAATATACCTGACGTTGCGTGGTTGTTGGCTGCGCTCTCTCAGCCCAATCACATCGCTCATCTATTATGCTCCGGGGCTTCAGTTGCTTGCCGCTTGCGCGCATCTTCAATTTTTTTGGGTATAAGTTCAAATGGGTGAAGTTAAAGGTGGCAGACCGCTGTGAAATCTAAAGTCAATGTCTTCAGTGATAATCAATTGTGCCTCAATTTGCGCGAAATAATCAATGCGTTTATGGATGTCATGTCCGGCCACTTCGGCAGCCAATGAGAGATAATCTTGATAATGTCGGGCTTCAGAGCGCAATAAAGAAATATAAAAAGAGCGCATTTTTTTGTCTAAATGGGGAGCCAGTTTTGAAAATCGCTCACAAGAACGTGCTTCAATCAAAGCGCCGATAATGAGCTTATCGATTAAGGCATCAGGCTCATGGTGTTTTACATGTTTGAGCAAGCTTTTTGCATATCGACCTGCAGGGATCGATTGATAAGGGATCTCTTTTTCTTCCATTAAGGCCATTACTTGAGAAAAATGATGCAATTCTTCTTTGATCAATAAAATCATTTTGTTGGTAAGGGAATCTGCATAAGGACAATTTGAAAGCGCTTTCAGTTTTTCTATTGGGGCTTTCGTTTCTTTCAATGAGGCTAAATTGCCTTTTTTTTTGTAAGCAAAATCTTCATAAGGTTTTAACCAGTTTGCAAGGATTTCAGCACTTTCTTTTTCTAAAGCGTATTTGCGGAGCAAAAACATGGCACTCTGGGCTGCTTTGAGTTCACAAAGAAGGTGATCAGAAAGAATGATGGGCAAATTCGCGGTTTTTTTGGCTTCAAAAATCCATCCATTCGGTGTGGGGGCTTTGAGAAAATGCTTAATTGGGTCAAGTAATTCGGGGTAAGGCATTTTGGGGCGTTCGTCTTATTCTTAATCAGGTATATGTATGGTATCACGGCTTTTGTTTCTTTGTCTTTGAGGCTGTGCCTGCTCTCGTTTTTAATTTTTAGACCTTAGAACCTCGGTTTTTTTCTTTATTGACCTTGCCTATACCCAAGACACTTGACGATGCGCGCCTGGGAAAAACGAGTGAAAGCCTTGAGGCTCGATGGACTCTGTGATTGGCCTGAGTGAGAGCCGCCAACCCCCACGCAGTTCCAAAGGCGACGGGTATGCGCGGGATGAAATCTGTACTTAAGCCCCCTCTTATCTGTGCGCCTCTCATCTCAAAGGCTCTTTCATTGAGGATTCCCATTTGTACATTTGAGCCTTTTTGTTTGTGCGTATTTTTAATTTTCAGGAGGGGCGTGGGCGTTTTTTTTGCGAGGAATAATCCAACGAAAACGTTTGCCTTCGAGATATTGTAAATTTTGATCTAGCCTCAGTTTTTTGTGTTTAATTTTGTTTTTTTGCACTGAATATGTGATTTGACGTTTCTTTGAAGCTCGTTGCATGCGTATAATTCCCGCGCAATACGTCACCCTATTTGTTACAACGCCAAACTTCTTAGGAATTCTTATCTATGAGCCTGATCATGAGCATTCTCGGAATGATCGTACTGCTTGGAATTGCGGTACTTCTGTCTGAAAATAGAAAAGCAATTAACATTCGAACTGTGGCTGGAGCCTTTGCTATCCAGTTTGTTTTGGGTGGTTTCATCTTATTTGTTCCCTGGGGACGAACCTTGCTCAACGGGATCTCTAATGGCGTTCAGAGCGTCATTAATTATGGCCAAGACGGCATCAATTTCCTTTTTGGGAGCTTGGTGAATTTCTCAATTGAAGGCGTAGGGTTTATTTTTGCCTTTCAAGTTTTACCGACCGTGGTGTTCTTTTCTGCTCTTATCAGCGTATTGTATTACATCGGTGCAATGCAGGTTGTGATTAAAGTGCTAGGGGGAGCGTTGCGTAAAGTCCTTGGAACCTCACATGCAGAGTCCATGTCGGCGACGGCAAATATCTTTGTAGGACAAACTGAAGCCCCATTAGTGGTGCGTCCTTTTATTCCTAAAATGACCCAATCTGAATTTTTTGCGGTGATGTGTGGTGGAATGGCCTCGGTTGCTGGTGGCGTTCTTGCCGGTTACGCCGCAATGGGCGTGCCCATTTCTTTTTTGATTGCCGCGTCTTTTATGGCGGCTCCGGGCGGGTTACTTTTTGCCAAAATTATCAAACCTGAAACAGAAACCCCTGTTGAACAGTTTGAGCAAGTGAATGAGGATCCAGAAGAACAGAAACCCATCAATATCATTGACGCGGCGGCAAGTGGCGCGGCTTCGGGTATGCAATTAGCCCTTAATATTGGTGCGATGCTCCTTGCTTTTATTGGTCTGATAGCACTTTCGAATGGCGTTGTTGGCTGGTTTGGCAGTCTTTTTGGGTTTGGTGATGAGGGCGTTCGATTGGCTTTCGCACAGGTGCAAGAAGTGGCTAAGGAATACGGTTTAAGTGAGGGGATCAATCAAAGTCTGCTCCTGATGGCTCAAACCGCTCAAATGGAGATGGCCTCTTTTTCTGTCTTGACCTTTGATGTGACAGATGTGGGTCGCGACATTTTGATTTCAAATATTCAAGGTTTTGATTCTCCAGCCTTGGGATCGGCGATTGAGGCATTAAAAGAAGCTGCGCAATACCGTTTGTCTTTAGAGTTGGTTTTAGGTTGGATTTTTGCACCTTTGGCCTTTTTAATCGGTGTGCCTTGGTCTGAAGCCAGTGTGGCAGGTTCATTTATTGGTCAAAAAATCGTATTAAATGAATTCGTGGCCTACCTTAATTTTGCACCAATCATAGATGAATTAACGCCGAAAACAGTGGCGATTATTTCTTTTGCCTTGTGCGGTTTTGCAAATTTGTCTTCTGTGGCTGTGTTACTGGGGGGATTGGGAAGCATTGTCCCCGCTCGTCGTCATGAGATCGCGAGCTTTGGAATGAAAGCCATTGCAGCGGGTACCTTGTCTAATTTGATGAGTGCGACCATTGCGGGGTTCTTCTTAACGCTTGCTGCGTTGTAAAAAGAGGTCTCTTAACCTGCCGCTTTTGATGTCGGCAGGTTATCCCCTCATCTTTGATACTGCAATTTGTTGGAGGTGACCTCAACCCTCGACTCAAAGACCCTAATAATACTCACAGATTTCCCTCGCTTAGTGCTCATCGCCTTGTCTAAATTTTTTGTGCCTCTCTTTATTTGTGCCGCGTGTTCAGTGCCTCGGCT